>JAIUMH010000035.1 GCA_022565635.1 Flavobacteriaceae bacterium
TTTTATGTATTCAAGATACTTGTGAGATTAATTTATCTAATCATAAAGGTCGCATAAAGTCCAATACTGGATTAGGGGCTTCTGATAAATCGGATACAGCACATTGTTTCAAGCTACACCCAGGATTAGTACTGGATGCGCCTACATTAAATCCTTTAGGATTTTCAGATATTAAAGTTTTTCATAGGCCTGAAGATAGGCCTAATCGAATAGAAAGAGGTTATAAAAGACAACCTATAAGTGAAAAAGAATCCTACAAGTGGATTTCTACTGCTTTAAAAAGTAAAGAGATTTTAAGTAAAGCTGAGAGTGTGACATTTATAGAAGACAGAGAAGGAGATATTTATGAACAATTTGCATTGATACCAGACGAGAACACTCACTTATTAGTTAGATCCAGAACAACAAGAAATTTAATTGACGGGGGGAAACTCTATCAGCAAGTAGATCAACAAGAAGTAGCAGGTATCTATACAATTGACTTGCCCACAGACAAAAGAAAAAAGCAATTTAGAAGAGAAGCTAGAATAGAGCTTCGTTACAAAGATTGCGAAATAACATGTCCTGCAAACTTAAAAAATAAGGGTTATCCTCCCACAGTTGCATTAACCTGTATATCTGTAAAAGAAACGGGAGAAGCCCTAAATCCTGTAAACTGGAAACTATTAACTACGCATAAAATCAATAGCTTCGAAGAGGCATTACAAATTGTGGAATGGTATGGTGCTAGGTGGCACATCGAACAGTTATTTAGAATATTAAAAAAGCAAGGTTTTGGAATTGAAGAAACAGAAATTGAAAGTGGTTGGGCTATAAGAAAGTTAGTTTTAATGCAGATGCCTGTGGTGCTTAAGATTTTGCAAATGAACATAGCATATTCTGAGCCCGAAGGTGGTCAAACTATAGACGAGGTCTTCAACAATGAGCAAATAGAGGCACTGCAGTTAATTAATAAAAAAATGCAAGGAAAAACATACAAACTTCAGAATCATAATAACCCTAAAAAACTAAAATGGGCAACATGGGTAATCGGTCGCCTAGGTGGCTGGAAAGGTTATGATTCACAAGGACCACCAGGTGTTATTAATTTGAAAAGAGGCTTAGATCGATTCTCTTATATCATCGAAGGAATTAAGCTAAGAGAAGATGTGGGTACACCGTAGCTGCCAAACGCAGTCAGGCAGGATGAAAGATTTGTGTATTTTATCGCCACTTATGCTTTGTGCACGAAACGTTACCCATCATAATAAGAACTCATATATGAAAGAAATCTTTGTAATAATAATTTTCCTATTCTCACACATTGAATTTTACGCTCAATCGAAAGAAAAAGATAACTGTTTTGATTATACCAGATATGAAGTCAAAAGCAATATTTCCTACTTCCCAGAACTTAAAATTAAAATTAAGGGAGAATGGAAAACTTTTGAGCTTATTGACGAAAGAGCCGAACGATTTGACTTTGAATGTGAAGAAATTCAACTAAACGGTAAAGGCTCGAAGGAATTAGTTATTCGATGGAGCAATGCAGTTTATGGCTCAGGTGGTGGCTACACGGCAAAAGGAATTCAAATTTGGGATTTGGACAGCGGTACTAGACTCCTTAATGAAATAGTTTCTTGTTCTGATGAGAGTTTTGGAAAGCAATTGTCTTCTTCTTATTTTGTTGAATGTCAAAAACAAATACAGATTGAAGGTCGCACAATAATAGTCTTTGAAAAAAACTGCAAAACTGAATGGTCAAATACCGAAGAAGTTTCTGATCCCACCTTAAACTGCGAATTGACGAGACTTGAAGAAGGGGAGTACACTATTGTAAATGATAATCTAAAGAGAAAATAAAAAACGGCCTTTGCTGTCAAGCAGGTGGCTAGATTTTTGCTGAAATGATCCCAAAGCGTCGGGAGTGTATTTTATAAATGTAAAACCTTAAAGTAAAGTCGGTATGAAAATACAACCAAAACAGCAATACAACTTTGGTATGAATCTTCTAAATTCAGGTTACATAACCACAAAAATTAACTTCTAATCAGTTTGCAATAAAAACGCTATCGTTTAGAAATTTTATTTCCCGAAATATGCCTTTGTCGGCTACTTCTAAAGTTCTTTACTTCTTCGCCTCTAAGTTTTCTGTGTTTGGTTTTTCTGCCTTGCACGCGTTTTCTCCACATTCTAAAACTAGAACGTTTCATTTCTGCTTCCATGATTTTAATCACTTCGGGTTCGGTAACGCCAAACTGAAATTCAATAGCTTCAAATGGAGTACGGTCTTCCCAGGCCATTTCTATAATTCTATCTAATTCTCTTTCGGTAAATTTCTTTTTATGATTCATGGTCTTAATTTTTCTTTTTTATTCAATTTTTCTGAAGGTTAAATTAATTCTAGGGTCGATTTTCTTGGCGGTTTTCGGAATTTGATGTTGCCAAAAATGCTGGGTTTCGCCTTTCATTATAAGTAAACTTCCAGCGCTCAATTCAATATCAAATTTTTCTTGATGATTATCTTTCTTACGCATTTTAAACTTTCGCTTTGCGCCAAAACTCATGGAAGCAATTACTGGATTTACCCCTAATTCTTTTTCATCATCAGCATGCCAACCATTAGAATCTTGTCCGTTTCTGTAGTAATTTAAAAGACAAGTGGTGAATTTTTCATTAGAAAAAGTTTCAATCTTGTTCTTTATTTTAAGCAATTCATTGGTAAATTGATGCGGATGCATGACAATATTGGAATACGAATAAGCTTTTTTGTTTTCTGCATAAAGCGCAGTTAATCTTGGTTGGTCATAGACTTTTCCAAAGACTTTTATCTGGTCGTGTTGCCAGTTGATTTGCTGTTTTAAATATTCAAAATATACCTTGCTTTCTTTTTCCGAAAAAAAATCTTTTACATAAATTAATTCGGCTTTGGGTAAATTGATATGTTCTACAGAATAACTCATATCCAATACACCAGCGCCCACCAAATTAAAAGCAACTGAATAGGTATTCTAAGAATCAAAATCCAAAGCGGAACACCAGCGGCGTGTTTTCCTCCGCGAAGCATATTAAAATGAACCAAGAAAAAAACCACCAACATGGCTACAATTCCTAAGATGCTTAAATTTCTGGTTTCAGGAAATAAAACGCCAATGCCTAAAATAATTTCAGCCACACCACTTAAATACACTAAGGTTTTGTGAGCTGGTAAAAACTGGGGCATTACCCGCATATAGGCTTTGGGTTTAATAAAATGCATTATTCCCGCAAAAAAATACATGATACCCATTAGGTATAAATCCCATGTTGCTTGCATATTAGTTTTTTAAAATTTCAGGAATTTCACAAACGGGGATGGGTTGCATTTTATGCTGATTGGCAGTATTTAGTTTTTTGTAAATATGCAAGACCTCTTCTTCTCTTTTGTTCAATTCTTTTGATTGATTTTTTTCAACGTAATTCATGGCCCATTCCAACTCATCATACGAAGCACCAATTTGATCTTCGTCAGTTCTGCTATCGCCAAAAAGCCCATCAGTTGGAGCGGCGTTTAAAATTTCAGGAATCACTTCTAAGTATGCAGCAAGGGCAAAAACTTCCGATTTCATTAAGTCGGCTATGGGGCTTAAATCAACTCCACCGTCGCCATACTTAGTATAAAAACCAACGCCAAAATCTTCTACTTTGTTGCCCGTTCCAGCCACTAAATAGCGGTGTAAACCAGCAAAATAATACAGGGTAGTCATGCGCAATCTTGCGCGCGTATTGGCCAAACTCAAATCTAAATGCTCGTGATTTTGAGCGGCGGGTAAGGCCTGTTTTAGTCCCTCAAAAGTTTGGGTTAAATCAACCTGAACGCTGGTTACATTGGCGTATTTCTTTTTTAATTCGGCAATGTGTTTTTGTGCTCTACTCACTTGCTCTGGCGCTTGATGTATGGGCATTTCTACACATAAAGTGCGCAATCCTGTTTTAGCGCAAAGCGAAGAAGTTAAAGCCGAATCAACCCCTCCAGAAACTCCCACAACAAAGCCTTCAGTACCGCTTTTAGTCAGGTAATTTTTTAACCAATCTACAATGTATTGAGTTACTAAATCTGATTTCATAAATAGCAATTTTCAACAAAAATAACAAAGCAATTGAAGATACTTAATTTATTTACTTAATCTTAGCTATTTTTTTGGGTTTGTGTTTGGTTATGATAATTAATCACCATGAAATCTTAAATTTAGACTTTTTGTAACTTTGGAACTTAGTTAAATATAAAATGGCAAAAAGCAGAAAACTCAAGGTTAATGAATCATCAATCACGGTAATCAATTAAAATGAAAGTGAATATATAAGTTTGACCGATATGACAGCATCTTTTCGTGAAGGAAGCGGGCTTATTGGTAAGTGGGTGACGAATAAAAACACCTTAGAATATATTGGTGTTTGGGAAAAAATCAACAACCCAAATTTTAATTACCCCGAATTCGGTGTAATTACTCAAGAAGCAGGAGTGAATAGATTCATAATGTCTGTTGGACAATGGGTAAGCCGTACAAAGGCAGTTGGTATGCTTGTGAAAGCTGGACGTTACGGAGGAACTTATGCCCACAAAGACATTGCATTTCACTTCGCAATGTGGTTAAGTCCAGAATTTCAAATATACTTGGTCAACGAATTTCAACGCCTGAAAGAAGATGAAAACAACCGATTGAAATTAGAATGGAACTTACAAAGGACTTTAGCTAAAGTAAATTACCATATTCACACAGACGCCATCAAAGAAAACTTAGTCCCGAAAGAAATCACCAAACAACAGGCAAGTATTCTTTACGCCAATGAGGCTGATTTGTTAAATGTTGCACTTTTTGGTATTACGGCAAACGAATGGAGGGAAGCCAATCCTAAGCAAAAAGGAAATATAAGAGATCATGCATCGTTAGAGCAATTGGTTGTGTTGAGTAATATGGAAAGTATTAACGCGTTACTCATTCGTAAAGGAATAATGCAAGAAGAACGTCTTATCGAACTAAACAAAGTAGCGATAACCCAGATGAAGTCTTTGTTGCAAAATAACACATTGAAAAAATTGAAATAATTACAAATCGCTAGAAACATCTTTTATTGTTAGCGTAATGATGATTAATTATGTGTTGTCCTTTAAAAAAAACTTGAAGATACTTAATCTTAGCTATTTTTTTTGGTTTGTGTTTGGTGTAGTTAGTTATTCATTCTTTAGCTTTCTTTTGAAACGTGAAGCTGCGTTAGGGATGGAAGCGGTAGCTTGGTGGGCTTAAAAGTGTGTTTTTATGGGCGTGCAAAAGCGACCTAAGAAGCTCTTTGCACAACCTAATAAAAACCGCTTTTTGTACACCAACTAAAGCAGACAGCCCGTATAAACGCCCAACTAATTTTCCCTTACTTACAACTTAACTGAGGTGTTTTGAAATTAAGGTTTTTTAAACTTTAAAGCTCAGTGATTTTTTTACTTTTGTTCAAAAAATTGAATTTATGCAAAATCCCCTTTTAACGTCGTTTGATTTAGCTCCTTTTTCCAAAATAAAAGCACCGCATTTTGTGCCTGCTTTTGAAGCTGCTTTGCAAGAGGGCAGAAATGAAATTGACGCTATTACATCAAACGCTCATCCGCCTACTTTTGAAAATACCATTGAAGCTTTGGAGGCAAGTGGTGAGCAATTGAACAGGGTGGCGAGTATTCTTTTTAACTTGAATTCGGCTGAAACTACGCCTGAAATTCAACAAATTGCTCAAACGGTTTCTCCTTGGTTGAGCCAGTTCAATAATGATTTAATTTTAAATGAGGCTTTGTTTGCCCGTATTAAAAAGGTATATGAGGCCAAAGCTACACTTGATTTAAATCATGAGCAAACTAAATTACTGGAGGAAACTTACTTAAATTTTTCTAGAAATGGAGCCAATTTACCTCAGGAAAAACAGGCGCGTTTAAGGGAGATTGATCAAGAATTAGCGCGGCTATCGCTCACTTTTGGTGAACATGTTTTAGCGGCTACTAATGATTTTGAACTGCACATTACAGATGAAAGTGAATTGGATGGTTTGCCTCAAGGGGCTAAAGATGCGGCGGCGCAAACGGCTCAAGATAAAAACTTAGAAGGCTTTTTGTTTACGCTTCATTACCCGAGTTATTTGCCATTTATGAAGTATGTGAAAAATAGAGATTTACGTAAAAAAATGGCACTTGCTTTTGCTAGTAAAGGGTTTAAAGATGATGCACATAATAATGAAAAAATAGTGCTTGAAATTGTAAATTTAAGGCATGAGCGCGCTAATCTTTTAGGTTATGCAACGCATGCCGATTTTGTTTTAGAGCAACGCATGGCAAAAAGCCCTAAGGAAGTGAATCGTTTTTTGCAGGATTTGTTAGAAAAAGCTAAACCTGCGGCGGTTAAAGAATTTGAAGAATTACGTGATTTTGCCCAAAGTGAAGAGGGAATTAAAGACTTACAAAAATGGGATGCGGCTTATTTTTCTGAAAAATTGAAACAAAAAAAGTTTGATTTGAATGAAGAAGAGCTAAAACCTTATTTTGAATTAAGCAATGTAGTGCAAGGGGTGTTTAGTATTGCAGGAAAGTTGTTTGACCTGCAATTTGAAGAGGTAGATGATGTTGATGTGTATCATGAAGAGGTGAAAACGTATCGAGTTACTAATACTGCAGGCCATTTTATTGCTGTTTTTTATGCAGATTTTCATCCACGGCCTGGAAAACGAGATGGAGCTTGGATGACGGTGTATAAAAATCAAAAAATAGCCAATGGCAAAAACTCAAGACCTCATATTTCTATTGTTTGTAATTTTACTCGACCAACAGCTTCACAGCCTTCTTTGTTAACCTTTAATGAAGTGACTACGCTTTTTCATGAGTTTGGTCATGCTTTGCACGGTATGTTAGCTAATACTACTTATTCTAGTTTGTCTGGAACAAGTGTGTATTGGGATTTTGTGGAGTTGCCAAGCCAGTTGTTAGAAAATTGGTGTTATGAGGAGGAAGCACTTTCGCTTTTTGCCAAACATTACCAAACGGGAGAACTTATTCCTGCTTCGTTTATTGAAAAAATTAAAGCTTCGGCTAATTTTCACGAAGGCATGCAAACCTTGAGGCAATTAAGTTTTGGTAGGCTTGATATGGCTTGGCATAGTGTTGATCCAAGCAAAATAGAAGAGGTTAAAAAATATGAGCTAGAAGCTTTTGAAGGTACTCAGTTTTATCCTGATGTACCCGAAAATTGTATGAGCACTGCCTTTAGTCATATTTTTCAAGGCGGTTATGCTTCGGGTTATTATTCATATAAATGGGCAGAAGTTTTAGATGCTGATGCTTTTGCATTTTTTAAAGAAAAGGGGATTTTTGATAGAGAAGTGGCTACTTTATTTAAAGAAAATATATTGATGCAAGGAGGTACGGTTGACCCCATGGAGCTTTACTTGAAGTTTAGGGGGCAAGCACCAAAGCCTGAAGCTTTATTAAAGCGCGCAGGTTTAATTGCTGAAGACCAGTAAAAACTATTGAAACATTCATCAAAAAGCCCTGTTTTTAAATTTTAAAAACAGGGCTTTTTGATGAATGTAAATATGTACATGTGTCTTTCTGTAGCTAAAGGTTTAATGCTAAGATGATCTAAAATGACAAGCCAACATAAATCTGAAATACAGAATTTCTGGCTTTAGAGCCTAAGAAGTTAGCCATATCATTATCAATAATATTTTGGAGTCCGTAATTGTATCGAGCACCAATGGTAATGGGTTGTAGGTCAATACTTGCACCAAAAGCCAGTCCATAATCTAAACGATTAAAATCGCTTGTGCTGATCTCGCTAGAAAAGTTTGTTCCTCCAGAAGTTTGTCCAGAAATGCTTGAATTTACAAGGTAGCCTGCATACGCCCCTCCTTCTATACTTATTAAATTAGCAAATGAAAAGGATAGCATAACAGGTAAATCAATATAGCCTAAATTTAAACTAGCTTCACCTAATTGTCCTTCTACTTTAGAGCCTTTGGTTGAGTAGCCTAATTCTGCCTGTAGATACAACATATCCTCTATCAAACTTGATTTGGTGGTTAATGCAAAATTATATCCAGCGCGCAAGTTTGTGTCGTCTGGTTCATCTGCAAAAAAGTTAGAAATGTTTAATCCACCTCTAACACCATATCTGGTATCTTGAGAAAAAGATTCATTCATCCCAAAAATAAGGGCAAGTAAAATTATTATTTTTTTCATGTGTTTTGATTTTTGTTAAATATAGGAAAGTAGGGCAAATATTTTAGCCAATTAAACAATAAACCATTTATAATTAATGTTAAATCATAAATGGTTTATTAGTTTTTAAAGACTTTGATTTTTAGATTTTGTCTGGATTATAGCCTTTGTACTCTTTTTCTTCTTCGTTAAATATAATATTATAGTCCTCTAATTCTTTTAAAACGGGTTCATAAATTTCTTTATGTATAGGTCTTAAAACTCCGGGCATTGTAATTTCTTCATTTAAAATTTTTAAACAAGCAATTCCAACTGGAATACCAACTGTTTTTGCCATGGCCGTATATTTTTGATTTTCACCAATGCTTACCATTGTAGAATCAATTTGTTTTTTCTCGCCATTTATTTCGTAGCCAAATTTGTGATACATCACAATCATGTCTTTGTCTTCTGGCTTAAGGGTCCATTTTTCTTCAAGTATTTTTTGTAAGGCTTGTGCGGGAGTGGCGTTTTTAAGTCCAATTTTTTTTGTTGCATTAAATAGGTCAAGCTCTACTAATTTATCCCAAAGCAAATCATCTTGATCTAGCTTTAATGCGTGGCGTAATTTAAGCTCTACCGAGTCGTAAGGGGAGTAAGGTAAAAATGAATTCACAAAATCACGGTAACTCATTTGTTCAGAATTTTGCAATGTATAAGTGTCATCGGTCATTCCTAGTTGTACAAAAACATTCCAAGCTCTAGAAAAACCAACACGCCTTAGCGTACCTCTGTAGATGGTTTTAATGTCTTCTAGTCCATAAACGCTTCTGTAAGCCAGAGAGTTTCTGTTGGCTAAGCCTTCAAACCTTCCGTATCCTGGTACTTCTAGAAATTCTGTGCGTCTAAATAAGCGTTGGTAGGGAATGTACTTGTATTTGCCTTCTTGAATAAACTCTGCGGCGCCACCTTGCCCAGCAACAACAACATTTCTAGGGTTCCAGGTAAATTTATAATTCCATAAGTTATCATCGCTTTCAGGAGCAACTAATCCGCCGGTAAAGGATTCAAACATTAAGATTTTACCTCCATTATGTTTAATTTCATCAATTACTTTCATGGCGCTCATGTGGTCTATACCAGGGTCAACACCTATTTCATTCATAAAAGTTAAGCCTTTTGCTTTTACATCTTCATCTAATTTTTGCATATCTTCAGAAACATAAGAAGCTGTAACCATGTTTTTGCCAAATGCTAAACAATCTTTAGCAACTTCAACATGAAACCTCGCAGGAAGCATAGAAATTACAATGGTAGCATTTTGAATGGCTTTTTTGCGGTCTTCTGTATTAAAAATATCTAATTCAAGCGCTTCAGTATTTTCAAAACCGTGAATCATTTGCTTGGCTATATCAATTGATTTATCGGCCACTATAAGGTTTAAGTTTTCTGTCTTAGATTTTTCAGACAAATATCGAATTAATGATGAAGTTGATTTTCCGGCACCAATTATTAAAATATTTCGCATAAAAATGTATTTATTTTGTAAATTTGTGAATATACGAAGTTAATAAATTAATCTACTTTAATAAGGGTATTATGCAAAAAAGTCTGCTGTTAATTGGTGCTATATTTGGTTTTACCGCTGTTATTTTAGGGGCTTTAGGAGCTCATGCTCTTGAAAATCATTTAGATGAATCGGCTTTAAAAAGTTTTGAAACAGGTGTGCGATATCAAATGTATCATGCGCTTTTGCTGTTGTGGGTTGGTAGCTCTTCTCTAATTCTTTCAAATTTCAAAAAAATAATAGGATATTTACTAATTGTAGGGATTGTTTTTTTCTCATTCTCTATTTATTTACTCTCCACATCTGCTTGGTTGGGTTTTTCGGTTTCTTTTTTAGGGCCTGTAACTCCTTTAGGTGGAATGCTCTTGATTTTAGCTTGGTTGTTGATTTTTGTCAATTTTGTTAGAATGAAAACCAAATAAATCAGCTTTTTGAGTCTTTATTAAAATAAAGTTTCTAATTTTGCTTTCCATAAATCAATAAACGATTAAAATGGCTGATAATTTAAAAACTACGAAATCGATTTCGTTAGAAAAAGAATTTGGAATTACAAATGCAAAAGTCCATTATCAACTTAGTCCATCAGAACTTCATCAAGCTACACTAGACAAAAATCAAGGTGTTGAGGTTGATTCAGGTGCTTTAGCAATTAATACAGGAGAGTTTACTGGTCGCGCCCCAAAAGACCGCTTCATTGTTATGGATGAAGTTACCAAAGAAGATGTTTGGTGGGGTGACATTAACAAGCCTTTTGATGCTGATCAATTTGACTTATTATATGATAAAGTAATTGATTATTTATCTGGCAAAGAACTTTATGCCCGTGATGGCTATGTTTGTGCTGATGATAATTACCGTTTAAATATTAGAGTGGTTAATGAATACCCATGGAGTAACCTTTTTTGTTACAATATGTTCTTGCGTCCAGAGGAAAGTGAATTAGAAAATTTTACAGCCGACTGGAAGATAGTTAATGCACCTGGTTTTCATGCCAACCCAGAGGTGGATGGAACACGTTCTCATAACTTTGCTATCTTGAATTTTACACGTAAAATTGCTCTTATTGGAGGTACAGGCTATACAGGTGAAATGAAAAAAGGGATTTTTTCTGCCTTAAATTTTATTTTACCAACGCAAAAAAACACCCTCCCAATGCATTGTTCTGCTAACGTTGGGAAAGAGGGTGATACAGCAATTTTCTTTGGACTTTCTGGAACCGGAAAAACCACATTATCTGCCGATCCAGACAGACGCTTAATAGGTGATGATGAACATGGCTGGACTAAAGAAAATACAATTTTTAATTTTGAAGGTGGGTGTTACGCAAAAGTAATTGACCTAACCGAAGAAAAAGAACCAGATATTTTCCGTGCTATTAAGCCCGGTGCAATTTTAGAAAATGTAATTATTGATGAACAAGGAAAAGTAGATTTTGAGGACGCAAGTATTACTCAAAATACTCGTGTAAGTTACCCTATTTATCACATAGATAATATCCAACCTTCTTCCGTAGGAGAAAACCCTACCAATATTTTCTTCTTAACTGCAGATGCTTTTGGTGTGTTGCCTCCCATTTCAAAACTTACACCGGGGCAGGCGGCTTACCATTTTATAAGCGGATATACGGCAAAAGTAGCTGGAACGGAGGCAGGAATAGACGAGCCAGTGCCAAGTTTTTCGGCTTGTTTTGGTGCTCCTTTTATGCCTTTGCACCCAACCAAGTACGCTGAAATGTTAAGTAAGAAAATGAAAGATGCTGGCGTTAATGTTTGGTTAGTTAATACAGGTTGGACAGGAGGCCCTTATGGAACAGGCTCTAGAATGAAACTAAAATACACAAGAGCCATGATTACAGAGGCCTTGGCTGGAAATTTAAAAAATGTGGAGTTTAAAACACATGATATTTTTGGTTTAGCGGTGCCTCAATCTTGCGAAAATGTTCCAGATGAAGTCCTGAATCCTAAAGAAACATGGGCAGATAAAGAAGCTTATGATAAGAAAGCTAGACACCTTGCTCAATCTTTTCAGGATAATTTCAAAAAATTTGAAGACTACGCTAATGAAGAGATCATGAATGGCTCTCCTAAGGCTTAATTAGATTTGTTTTTTTGTTTATAAACAATCCGCATAATTGCAAAATTATGCGGATTTTTTTAGGTTGTATTTTTCTACTAATTTTAAGGGTATTTCTAATTTGAGGTTTAACTTGATTTGCTTATTGAATTTTAGCATAATCACCAAAACAACTACTTAAAATGAATATTTACAATAATTTTTTTATATTTTAGCTTTTACCATTGAAGTCTAATTTATTAATTATGAAAAAAATTCGAATCCATTTATTTGTGATGTTCTTAATGCCTAGTTTGATCTGGGCTCAAAATTTTGAAAACTTATCCGAAAAAATTCCAATGGACGATGATGTGAAAGTTGGTGTGCTAAAAAATGGACTTACCTATTACATTAGAAACAACCAAAAGACAGAAGAAAAAGTAGATTTGCGTTTGGTTATTAAGGCGGGTTCAATTTTAGAAACGGAAGAGCAACTTGGCTTAGCTCATTTTATGGAGCATATGTGTTTTAATGGAACAGAGCGTTTTCCTAAAAACACTTTAGTTGATTACCTCCAAAGTATAGGTGTTAAATTTGGTCAACACCTTAATGCTTATACAAGTTTTGATGAAACGGTCTACTTTTTACCTATACCCGCAGACGATAAAGAAAAAGTGAATAAAGGCTTTGAAATCTTAGAAGATTGGGCTTTTAATACCGTCTTGACGCCAGAAGAAATTGATAAAGAAAGAGGTGTTGTACTTGAAGAGTATAGAATTGGGTTAGGAGCTAATAAACGAATGATGTCCGAGTATCTCCCTCAATTAATGTATAATTCAAGATATGCAGAACGATTGCCAATTGGCAAAAAAGAAATTATTGAAAACTTTACTTATGATAAGCTTACTTCTTTTTACGAAGATTGGTATCGCCCTAATTTGATGAGTGTTATTGTAGTTGGAGATATTGATGTAGATGAAATGGAGAAAAAAGTAAAAAAACATTTCTCTAAATACAAAAATCCAAAAAACGAAAAGCCACGCCAAACTTATGATGTTCCAGGGCATGAAGAAACTTTTGTTTCAATTGTTACTGATCCAGAAGCAACAGCAACTAATGTACGGGTTTATTTTAAAGAGTCAACGCCTGATACACCTACAAAATCATTAGGTGATTTAAGAGATAACCTGGTTGAAAGTTTATTCTCAACTATGCTTAATAATCGTTTAAACGAAAAAGCAAATGAAGCTAATCCGCCTTATACATATGCATATTCTTTTAAAGGACGCACCTACGCAAATAACTACAAAGCTTTTCAATCTTTTGCTATGACTGCAGAAGATAAGCAACTGGAAGCTTTACAAGTTATTATGGAGGAAAATGCAAGAGCTAGAAAGTTTGGGTTTACTTTAAGCGAATTAGAACGCGCCAAAAGCCAAATGATGTCGGGTGCAGAATCTAGATATAAAGAGCGTGATAAAAAGAAATCTTCTCAATTCGTAAGTGCTTATCAAAATCACTTTTTAAATGAATCGCCTATAAGTGATGCTGAGTTTTCATACCAAGCTTATCAGGCCTTTATTCCAGAAATAAGTCTTGAGGAAGTTAGCCAAAAAGCAAAGGATTTAATTAAAAGACAAAATACGGTAGTGATTCTTACTGGACCAGAAAAAGAAGGTTTAGTTCCTCCAACCAAACAAGAGGTGTTAGCGCTTTTAGACATGGATGAAAGTGAATTAACTCCCTACCAAGATTCAGAATTAGCAGAAAGCTTAATTAGAACACCTATTCAAAAAGGAGAAATAGAACAAGTAGAAACCAATGAGGAATTAGGGACTACCACATTAAGTCTAAGCAACGGAGCTCAAGTTCACATATTGCCTACCGATTTTAAAAATGATGAAATCATGTTTAGAGCAGTAAGCTACGGAGGAACCAATCTGCTTTCAAATGAAGACTACAAAGAAGTGCAATGGGCACTTGGTGGACTAAATGAAGCTGGTGTTGCTGGTATGAACACAAATGATTTGAATAAATTTACAGCCGGTAAAAGAGCTTATTTAAGGCTAAGTATGGGTCAAACTACAGAAACTTTAAGCGGTGGAACACGCCCTAAAGATCTTGAGTTTTTTATGGAAATGCTTTATGCGTACTTTACAGACTTAAATTTTGATGAAGACGCCTTTAATACTTATAAAGACAAACAAAATTCGTTTTTTGCAAATATGTCTGCAATGCCACAGTTTTATTACCAAGAACAATTTTATGGATTTTTATTGGAAGATAACCCAAGGTTTAATGGTATTCTTCCTTCAGCAGAAGATTGGGATAATACAAGTTACTAAAAAGCATACGATTTTTACAAGCAACAATTTGCTAATGCAGGAGATTTTCAATTTTTTATAGTAGGAAATGTTGATGTTGATGAAGTAAAACAATTAGCTGAACAATACATTGCCTCATTACCTTCTAATTCTACCCAGGATGAAATAATTGACTTAGGGTACCGAATGAAAAATGGCGACATAAAGAAGGTAGTTAAAAAAGGTGAAGACCCTAAAAGTACAGTAAATATTATGATGTACGGCGAAACTGAATACAACTCAGATGAAGCTCAAGCAATTAAAGCTTTAGGAGAAGTACTAACCATCAAGTTAATTGAAGAATTAAGAGAAAATGAAAGTGGAGTTTACGGTGTGTCTGCAAACGGATCTATGAGTAAATTGCCTTATGCATCTTACAGCTTTAATATTCAGTTTCCTTGTGGTCCAGAAAATGCTGAGCAACTTACCGCTTCTGCATTAAGAGAATTAGATAAGATTATTGAAAATGGTCCTACAACAAAAGACTTAGATAAGTTTAAAGCTAGTCAACGTGTTGATTTTAAGGAAAAAAGTAAAGAAAATAACTTTTGGATGAACAGTTTGGTAAATGCTTATACCAGTCAAAAATCTCCAGACCAAGTGTTAACTTATCTGGAAAGAGTTGAGAATTTAACCGAAAAGGATCTGCAAAATGTAGCTCAAAAATACCTTACTCAAAATAGAGTTATAGGTATGCACATGCCAGAAGATATAGAGTAAATATCCTTTCTAAATAAGTAAAAAAAACCTCCACAAAATTTTATTTGTGGAGGTTTTTTAATAGAGCCAGTTTGAGGTTTTTATACCAGTTATTTCAATTGATAAATGGTATTAATTGTTCTGAACTCCGAAATCTGCATATGCTTGCATGCCGTGCTCATGTTTGTCTAGACCTTCAATTTCAGCTTCTTGATGAACACGAAGACCAATGGTGTATTTTAATCCAACAACAAGGAGTGTTGAAGTTAAGATACAAAACAAACCAATAACCCCTACAGATGCTGCTTGAATCCAAAGCTGATTCCAACTAGCCATTTCTCCAAAAACCCCTACGGCTAATGTACCCCAAACTCCACAAAATAAGTGAACAGGAATGGCACCAACAGGGTCATCTAAACGAAGTTTATCAATAAAGCGTACGGCAAGAATCACCACTATGCCAGCAATTAATCCAATAATAACAGCTTCCGCTGGAGTCATTAAGTCCGCGCCGGCGGTAATTCCTACTAATCCTCCTAATACTCCGTTAATAAACATAGTTACGTCTAAAGATTTGTACAAGAATAATGTAAATAAAGCCGCACTCACACCTCCAGCTGCCGCGGCTAAACTTGTTGTTACCAAAACTTTTGATGTTAAATCAGGTTGAGCAGATAGAACTGACCCACCGTTAAAGCCAAACCAGCCAAACCAAAGAAAAAATAAACCCATTACTGCAAGCGGTAAATTGTGTCCGCGTATTGCTAGAGATTGCTTGTTTTTAAATTTACCATACCTAGCGCCTAAAAAGTAAATAAAAACCAATGCGGCCCATCCGCCAACCGAATGTACAATGGTTGAACCGGCAAAGTCGTAAAATCCAAATTCCTCTAAGAAACCACCACCCCATTGCCAAGAGCCAACAATAGGATAAATTAAACCTACATAAAGTATGCTAAATAGTATAAATGCTTGAATTTTTACCCGTTCTGCAACTGCTCCAGAAACGATTGTTGCCGCAGTAGCTGCAAACATAGCTTGAAATAAAAAATCAGTCCAAAATGTATAGCCACTTTCAGCGTAAGCTGAAGTCAAACCATCTTCAGGTAATTCTAAACCAAAATTAGCAAAACCAAGGTAGCCATTAAATTCGCCAGGATACATTAAGCTAAAGCCAACGGCGTAATAGAGCAATAAGCCCGTGCAAATAATAAAGATGTTTTTGAATAAAATATTTATGGTGTTTTTTTGTCGTGTAAGTCCAATTTCTAGCAACGAAAAGCCAAGGTGCATAATAAAAACCAGTGCCACGCAAAGCATCATCCATAAGTTGTTTGTAGTAAGCAGTACTTCTTCCATGATTCTTAATTTATAGCTTTAGTTCCTCTTTCGTTTGTTCTAATTCGCACAACCTCTTCCACTTGGGTTACAAATATTTTGCCGTCTCCCACCTTGCCTGTTTTTGCTACTTTCCTAATGGTTTCCACGGTTTTCTCTAAAAAATCATTAGTTACAATCAAAACTATGTAACGTCTCTGAATATCTGTTGTGCTATATTCAATCCCTCTATATACACTTCCTTTAGTTTCATTTCCAACACCGGTTACGTCCCAGTAACTAAAAAAATTAACTTCAATTTGTTGAAGTGCTTCTTTTACTTCATCAAATTTTGATTTTCTAATAATTGATTCAATTTTGTACATACACCCCTTTTTTTGTGCTAAACTATTTAAATTAATCATAAATTCAAAAAACATGCTCTTTTTTAAGGGGGTTGTATTTGAAAAAATATGATTTTATAAAACCAACCCCCTTTTATTTACTTTGAAAAAAATAATTTTATAGGCTTCAAAAAATTGTATCATCAAAATCAGAATATTCTTAATGCTTTGAATTATTAAAATCGTAAAGTGAGTAAGCTATTTAGAAAACGTCTAAATTTCAATTTATTTTTTTCTTAATCTTTATGCAGGAACCAAGTATTTATTTATTTTAGTTGGATGAAAAGAGTAGCGTATATAATTAATTTGCATACACAATCATTCTTATTTCTTTACGCTATAAACAAAACAATAAAATTGATGAAAAAAGTATTAACTATTACAGGAATTATTTTACTATTTGCTTGTCAGCCACCCCAAGAACCTGCTCAAGGTGAGTGGATTGTTGGTACAGAAGAAGAAAAATTAGAACAAATAGAAGAGCATTTTCAAGGCTTTGGTAAAGCTATGTGGGAAGTTAGCTACAGATACAAAGAGCTTTATACAGCGGGTAAAAATCAAAATTGGGAGTATGCAGAACACCATATTGAAGAGTTAGAGGAAGCTATTGAATTGGGTTTAGAACGAAGACCTAAACATGCAAAAGCGGCAGAACACTTTCTAAACGTGGCTATTCCAGATTTAGAAAAAGCTATTCAGGAAAGAGATTCTATTTTGTTTTTTGAAAATTATGAACAGATGCGCGTGAGTTGTAATGCTTGTCATCAAATGCGGGATCACGGATTTATTCAAGTGAAAACTCCAGAATTCTATCAATCAATTGTAGAATAAGTTTTCGTTGAATTTTGCATTTTAAAAAACCTTTCAATTTGAAAGGTTTTTTTGTGGCTTAATAGAAGTACATCAATTGGGTTCTATTTATTGTAACCATTCAGTTTTGTCTTCAATGGTAGATTTCCTTTCGCCCACTGCTAATTCTCCTTCGTAATAACCCATATAGAAAAACCCGAGGCATTTTTCATTTTCTTCAAATTTGAAAAACTTGTGCATTTGTCCTATAACTGCTGGTGAACTCCAATAACTTCCTACCCCTAATTCTGTGCATTTTAACCACATGTTTTGAACCGCCATTGAAACGGCAGCAACTTCTTCCCATTCGGGTACACTTTCTTTAGGGTCTCGTTGCATACAAATTGCTAAAATAGCAGAAGATGCTTCGCATTTAGAGCGAATTTTTCGTTCTTTAAAGCTTGATAGCTCGCCTTCTTTTTGTTTTTCAGCAACCATAAAATCACCTAACTTTTTTTTGGCTTCTCCTTGAATTACTTTAAATCGCCAAGGTTCTGTTTTTCTGTGAGTAGGAGCCCAATTAGCGACTTCTAAAATTTCTTCTATAGTAGAATTAGTAATCTCTTTCGAATTGTATTGAGCAGGAAACACAGATCTTCGTTTTTTAATCAATTCAGTGATATTCATCGTACACTTAATTAAATAGTTCAACAATTACTTTTTTAATTCGGTTTCTATCTTCCTCCGTTAAATTACTTCCTGAAGGTAAGCATAATCCATTTTCAAAAAGTTTTTCGGCTACATTTGTTCCGTAAAAGGGGGCATTTTTGAAAATAGGTTGCATGTGCATAGGTTTCCAGAGGGGTCTGCTTTCAATATTTTCTTTTAAAAACGCTAAGCGGATTTGTTCTCGATCTATACCTTTTGTTTTTTTAGAATCAACCAAAATACAACTTAACCAATGATTAGAAAAATAGTCTTCATTTGGTTCTTGCAGTACTTTGATGCCTTCCACGTCTTTAAATAAATTTACGTAAAATTGGTTCATTTTTCTTCGCAAACCTACATGTTTATCTAAAACCAGCATTTGTCCTCTTCCAACACCGGCTACAAGATTGCTCATTCGGTAGTTATACCCAATTTGTGAATGCTCATAATGTGGTGCATCATCGCGGGCTTGCGTAGCCAAAAACACACATTCTTTTTTTAGTTCGGCTGTAGGAGTTACCATAGCGCCACCGCCAGAAGTAGTAATGATTTTATTTCCGTTAAAAGATAGTGCAGCTAAACTTCCAAAAGTACCGCAATTTTTACCTTTGAAGTGAGATCCTAAGGCTTCAGCAGCATCTTCAATAACTGGAATTTTGTATCGGTTAGCCACTTCATGTACAGCTTCAACTTGATAAGGCATTCCATAAAGATGAACGGCAATAATTGCTTTGGGTTTTTTGCCTTTTTTTATGCGGTCTTTAATGGCTTCTTCTAAAGCAACTGGACAGATGTTCCAGGTGGTTTCTTCGCTATCAACAAAAATAGGGTGGGCGCCTTGGTAAAGAATAGGATTAGAAGAACCACAAAAAGTGAAACTTTGGCAAATCACCTCGTCGTTTTGCTGTACACCTAATTGCACAAGAGCTAAGTGAAGTGCGGCGGTTCCACTGGAAAGACAAGCTACTTCATGAGTGTTCCCTAAATATTGTTTTAAGTTGGCTTCAAAACCGTTTACATTAGGACCTAAAGGAGCAATCCAATTGGTTTCAAATGCTTCATTGACAAATTTTTGCTCTTCACCACCCATGTGTGGAGAAGAAAGCCAGATTTTTGGTAAGTTATTCATTGTTATGTTTTCTAAAAGGTAAAAATAATGTTTCTAATATGATTTTCACATCAACCAAAAGCGAAACTTTTTCTCGATACGCTAAATTGATTTTTAATTTATCTGGAAAAAGTACCTCATCGTTAAATTTTAAAGGTTCTTTTTGTTGCTTCAATAGTGCTTCTTCATTCGCATATTTCAAAGAAGCCCAGCCGGTTAATCCTGGTTTTAAATCCAAAATAGGCTGATATTTTTTTTCTATTTGATCATAGTATCCGGGTAAATCTGGTCGTGGACCAACTATGCTCATTTCTCCTTTTAGCACATTAAATAGCTGTGGAATTTCATCTAATTTTGATTTCCTTAGAAAGCCTAAAAACACATTTGATTCTTTGTTTTCCTTAATGGTTTTGAACTTGATGATTGAGAACAATTCCGCATTCCTTCCAACTCGCTTTTGAATAAAAAACACTTTTCCTTGATGAATAAAAGCAAGTATTAAGGAAATCAAAATAAAAAAAGGTAAAAATATAACCACCCCTAGCAAGGCTAATAAAAAATCTATTACGGGTTTCACATAGTGAAGATACATGCTTGGTTTTTTCTTGCAAAGATGAATAAAATTAATTTAGTAAACCAATCAAGTTTATGGTTGAGATAGAAGAAGCTCATTCTTAAACAGTTTTAAGCTTATTGCTTAGACAAGCCTTCTAGAAGAGACAAAACATGTAGAGAAAGATATTCTCCTATAATCAAAAGTAGCTAGTATTGAGAGAATAAATTTGAAAACATGCAACCCCGCTGAGATCGAAGTAGGCTAGTAAACAACTTTTTATAAATCTACGAATCCGTTTTATTGCGGTAATTTCAATTTATAAATGGTAGTATTGACCCAAATGAATCAAGCTTGGCAAAATAGATTATTTGTATGCTGAATATTATCCAAAGTCACAAGCTTCAGACAGTATCCACATTTTTAAATCATTTGCTTGGCAAAAAAGGATTTGATGATATACATTCTATTACTTACTTTTGAAGGGTGAAAATAGTGAACTCCATAGCTCAACTGATTGAAAAGTACTTTCCGAGTCCGTTAAGTATAGCTTTGGTGTTGACTATTATTAGCTTGCTACTAGCTTATTTTTTTACTTCCAGTCCTTCTGATGAGAGTCATTTGGTAAATACCTTAACGTACTGGAAAAATGGGATTTGGAATCCAGACTTATTGGTGTTTGGTTACCAAATGATGTTGATTTTAGTACTGGGGCATATTTTAGTATTAAGTCAACCTGCTACTTTACTCTTGTCTAAAATTACCCAATTGGTTAATTCAAATGCATCAGCCGTGGTTTTGGTGAGTAGTTTAACTCTTTTAGTAGCTTATTTTAATTGGGGTTTAGGGCTGATTTTTGGAGCTGTTTTGGTAAGAAAAATAGGCGAAAAAGCACAACAAGAAGGTTTTTACCTTAATTATCCACTCTTAGGCGCTTCGGGTTATGTAGGAATGTTGGTTTGGCATGGCGGTTTAAGTGGTTCGGCTCCATTAAAAGCTTCAGAAGAAGGTCACTTAGCTAGTTTTTTTTCTCCTTCAGAGATTGCAAGTTTTGGTGATGACTTCCTTGCTGAAGTTTCTACTTCGCAGACCATTTTTTCTTCATCTAATCTGTTTGTGGCTTCATTTTTACTTATTTGTATCCCTTTGTTTTTAGGGTGGTTGAGTAGAAAAATCAGAAACAAGGCTTATTCTATTCAACTTTCTACTTCGGTTACTCCAACTTCAAATAAGTCAGCACACTTTTTGGACCAACAACCTTATTTAGGAAAATTAATTGGCGTACTTCTGTTGGTTACTTTTATTATTACTTATGGTTCTTCAGTGGTACAATTACAAATCACACCTAATTCACTCAATTTTTTAATGTTAAGTTTGTGTTTTTTACTCCACCAAAATGTTGCTTCCTTCAGTCAGGCTTTAGGTGAAGCTATTCAGGGTACATCAGGCATTTTAATTCAATTTCCTTTGTATTTTGGGATTATGGGCGTGATGAAAGAAAGTGGTTTGGTTACAGAAATAGCTAGTTTTTTTATTCAAATTTCAACGGAAAAAAGCTTGCCTATTTTCACCTTTATCAGCGCGGGTTTAGTGAATATTTTTGTGCCAAGCGGAGGTGGACAATGGGCTATTCAAGGGCCTATTGCTATTGAAGCCGCTTTAGGAAAAGGTGTTGAAATTCCAAAAATTATCATGGCTTTTGCTTACGGAGATCAGGTCACTAATATGTTGCAGCCTTTTTGGGCGCTACCTTTACTGGGAATCACAAAATTAAAAGCCAAAGAAATTTTTCCATACACTTTGCTATTATTTTTGCTAGCTAGTTTCTTGTTTATACTTGCTTTAATTTTTATTTACTGATGGTTTTTCTCACTAAAGAATTGGTTTTTCCGCCGCATTACTTAGCTAATGAGGATGGCTTGTTGGCCATTGGAGGCGATTTATCTACAGAACGAATTACACTTGCTTACCAAAATGGTATCTTTCCTTGGTACGCTGAAGATGAACCAATTTTATGGTGGTCTCCAGACCCAAGAATGGTTTTATTTCCGGAGAAATTGAAGGTTTCTAAGAGCATGAAACAGCTTTTTAAAAAGCAAAAATTTGAAGTAACCGTGAATCGCTGTTTTGATGAGGTGATTAAGCATTGTGCGGCAATTCCTAGAAAAGGTCAAGCCGACACTTGGATTACCGAAGAGATGATGACAGCTTATAAAAAACTTTATGATGAAGGCTTGGCCTATTCAGTTGAAACTTGGGAAAATCAAAAGTTGGTTGGAGGCCTGTATGGAGTTTTATTGAAAGAACAGCAAGTTTTTTGTGGAGAAAGCATGTTTGCCCAGGTAAGTAATGCCTCTAAATACGCCTTTATCTGGTGGGTGAAAGAACTTGAAAGAAAAGGTATTCGCTTAATTGATTGCCAAGTTTATACTTCACATTTAGCTAGTTTAGGCGCTGAAGAAATTTCAAGAGCAGATTTTTTGGAGATGATTAAGTAAACTTAATTCCTCTTAGTCACTTAAGTAGTATTTCTATGAAAATTTGTGCAGCCTTCTATTGAAAGCTACATTTAGAAAAATAGTAGCCTATGATTCTTGTTAAATCATCTTTCACTCCTTCACTAACTTCTTAGTTGCGCTTCCATTTTTTGTATCCACTTTTAGCATATAAACTCCAC
>JAIUMH010000036.1 GCA_022565635.1 Flavobacteriaceae bacterium
TGCTTATTCATCAAATTGTAATACATCTTTAGAGTTGAAACCTATTTTTAAAATATCTCCTAAAACAGTTTCATTAGTAACCACAGTTAGGTTTTCTCCATTTTCCAATTTCAATAAAAGTTGCCAGTGCGTACCTAAGAATGTACGTTTCAAAATAGTTGCCTCGGTAACATACTCACAATCTGAAGCATTGATGGTAATATTTTCATTTCTAATGGCGTGGCAACAATCTTCTTTCAGCGGACATCGAAATGCCTTTTTTAAACCTTTATTCAACTGAACAGTATTTCCAAAAAGGGAAGCTACGTAAATGGATTGAGGCTTATTGTAAAGTTGTGAAGCTTCGTCTTTTTGGACCAATTGACCGTTTTGAAGAATTAAAATTTCATCAGCTACAGCTAAAGCATCTTGGGTGTCATGGGTAACAAAAATAGCTGTTACACCAGTTTTTTTGATGATATTAAAAACTTCGTTTCTTAGTTGATGACGCATCATCGCATCTAAATTACTAAAAGGTTCATCCAAAATAAGCAAAGACGGGTTTGGCGCTAGAGCTCGCGCTAAAGCAACGCGTTGTTGTTGACCACCAGAAAGCTCGTGAGGGTAACGCTTTTCAAAATCAGCTAATCCTACCAATTTAATGACCTCTGAAGCGCGTTCTTTTTTGTTTTTGGTTTTATTTAAGCCATAAAGCACATTATCCATCACGTTAAGGTGAGGAAACAATGCATATTCTTGAAATACCATTCCAATGTTTCGTTTTTCTGGCTGAACTACTTTTTTAAGCGAAGAAACCAAATTATTATTCAGTACAATTTCTCCGTTATCTGGATTTTCTAAACCAGCAATTAAGCGAATAAGCGTTGTTTTTCCACTCCCGCTTTCCCCAACAACTGCGCATATATGCCCACGGTCAATATGAAAATTGACATCTTTAAGCGCATAGCTTTTTCCTTGGTCAAAGCTCTTGGTGAGGTTATTTACTTCTAGAATTCTATCCATTTTTAAGTAGTAATTTATTTAAAACGATTACAGGAATTAGCGCCGTCAATATAATAAAAAGTGATGGAATAGAGGCATGCATAACCATTTCATCACTAGCATAACCATAAGCATTCACAGCTAATGTATTGATATGATAGGGCTTAAGTATTAAAGTTAAAGGCAATTCTTTTAAAACATCTATAAAAACCAAGATAAAGGCGCTTAACATTCCTGCTTTTAATAGTGGAAATTCTATTTTGAAGAAGGTTTTAAAATTCCCCATTCCTAAAATCTTTGAAGAATCTGGAATGCTACTGTTTACTTTCAGTGAAGAAGATTCAAGCGGTTGGTAGGCTACTGCTAAAAACCGAACCACATAAGCGTAAACCAACGCAATTAAAGTTCCATTGATAATAAATTTTGAGGCCCAGCCCCACTCAATAAAACTTTTGTCTAAAGAGAGTGTTGGAATCATGACACCAATGGCCACTACTGCACCTGGAATAGCATAGCCTAAAACCCCTAATTTAGAAGCTGATTGAACCGAATAAATTTTATTCCATTTAGAAAAATACAGCAACAATAAAGCAAACAACACGGTAAAACATGCGGCTACAAATGCAATTCCAAAACTTTGTAAGGAAAGCCATAATAAATCCTGATTAAAAACCTCATTATAAGTTCTAACCGCCCATTGTATGAGTTGAATAACCGGTATCAAAAAACCTAAAACAACGGGTAAACTCACCAAAATAGTAAGCACAATTTGTTTTGGATAACTCAATTTAATACGGTAATCAATACTTGTTCTTCCTGTTTTGGGAGTGGTATATTGCAATTTTCTACGCTGGTATTTTTCAAGAATAATCAAAACAAAAACAATACTTAATAATAATGCCGATAAATAAATAGCTGTTTCAGGTTCTTCTAATGAAAACCATGACCTAAAGATTCCTGTGGTAAAGGTATTTACCCCATAATATTCGGCAGCGCCATAATCGTTTAATACTTCCATTAAAACCAAAACTAATCCTGCTACAATAGCCGGTCTTGCTAATGGAAACACCAATTTAAAAAAAGACCTAGTTTCACTGATGCCTAAAAGTCTAGAAGCTTCTAATAGATTTAATGCTTGCGTAAGAAAAAATGCGCGCGAACTCACATAGACATAAGGAAAAAGCGAGATTCCTAAAACAAAAGAAAGCCCTATCACATTCATCATGTCTAATTTAAAGTTCTCAACACCCAACGGACTCATTAACCAAGAAAATATTCCACCATAATCAAAAAAACCAGCATAAGCATACGCCATAATATAGCCAGGAATAGCAAGCGGAATGATGAGGAGCCATTCTAAATAGGTGCGAAAAGGAAACTCAAAACGAGTAACTAACCAAGCTGAAAAAACACCAGCAACAAGTGTGATAAGCGTACAAAGAATGCTTAGGTAGAATGAATTTTTTAAATAATCGGTAAGCAGGTAATTGGTAATATGCCCCCAACTTTCACCAGGGCCGTCAAACAATTTAAAAAATATGGTAATAACGGGTACCGCTATAAATAACAGAATAAGGACGGTAAATACCGTCCATTTATTCAAGTCGCGAATACCCCGCTGTATTCTATATTTTAAGGAAAAACTTTCCTGACTACTTCCAACCTGCTTCATCAAATAAAATTACTGCTTTTTTATTGAGTTCACCAAGTTGATTTAGATGTAAGTCATCTTCTTTAAAATCTCCCCAAGCTTTCAAAACTTCAGAATTTTCTATATTTTCATTAACCGGGTATTCATAATTGGAAAGTGCAAAAACTTCTTGAGCTTCTTCGCTTAGTAAAAAGTTGATCAATTTATTAGCCGCTTCTGGGTTGGGCGAATATTTTGCAACCCCAATACCGCTTACATTAATATGTGTACCTCTGTCATTTTGGTTAGGGAAAAATACCGCTACTTGGTCGGCGGCTTCTAATTCAGTGCGATCGTTAGAATTCAACATTTTACCAATATAATAGGTGTTTACAATGGCAACATCACCTTCTCCAGCCGCAACGGCTTTTACTTGATCACGGTCATTTCCTTTAGGTTTTCTGGCTTGGTTTTCAACTAATCCTTCAGCCCATTTTTTAGCTGTTTCCTCTCCATCATTAGCTACTATTGAAGCCATTAAAGATTGGTTATAAATATTGGAAGAGCTTCTAAATAATAACTTTCCTTTCCATTGAGGAAGTACCAAATCCTCATAAGTGGTAAGGCTAGTTGGATCCACACGATCTTTTGCATACACCAACACACGAGCGCGCTTGGTCAATGCTACCCAATGATAGTCCTTATCAATTAAATTAGATGGAATAATACTATCTATTATTTTTTTATCAGAAACCGGTTGAAGTAAACCTTTTTCCTTAGCCATATGAAGTCTCCCTGCATCAACGGTTATCAATACATCGGCAGGTGATTGCTCTCCTTCCAAAACCATTTTCTGAATTAACTCGTCTGCTTTTGAATTAATGACATTTACCTTTATGCCTGTTTCTTTTTCAAACATTTCAAAAAGCTGTTTGTCTGAATCGTAATGTCTGTGCGTGTAGACATTTAACTCGTTATCCTCAGATTTTGTAGAGGATTTTGAATCATTTTTACACGCAAAAAATGCAGTTGCAATGAGTAATAACAATACTATCTTCTTCATGAAATTTAATTTTGGTTGCAAATATAAAACAATAAGCTTATTTAGACTGAATTTTAATAAATGATTTTGTAAGAGATGACTAAATCGTCTGTTCTCAGATTTTAGCTAAAGCCAATATCTTCTCATTCATATTTTAGCCCAATTTAAAAACAGGGGCTGTTGATTTTTTTTATCAATTTCATTGAAATAAATTCGATTCAATTGAAACAAAATCAATCCAGTTGAACCGGGATTGATTCAATTGAAACAGAATCGAATCAATTGAATCGGGATTTATCCCGGTTAAAAAATCAAAACACAAACAAGGGCTTTAGCCCAAATTATTCCAGGGTTGTTTTTAGAATGAAGATTATTCGACTCCTAAGGAGTCGTTTATCAAGGAACATTATTTTTTCTATAAATAGTTGACCCCAATGGGGTCGATATTGGAATAGATTGTTTTCAAATATTAAATTTTTAATCTTTAATTTCTGCGAGGTCTTTTAATCTCAATAATATCGTTGTTCACATCAAAAAATGTATAAAGAATTTGGCTAAAGCCAAAAAACCTACTCATTCATATTTTATCCCCCATTTAAAAATGGGGGCTGTTGAATTATTTTTAAAATTTGATATTACAAGCCTACAGCCCAAAATTTTCTTTCTCCTTGCCCTCTACTCCTTCATAATGTCTCTTCAGGTATTCCATAGTTGATTGTGCGTTTTCTAAAACCTTAAAGGGTTCATGAATTACCACTTGCTTTAATTTGTAATCAAAAGCAACAGGAATCACGGGAATATTGGCCTTCTTTGCAATATGATAAAAACCCGACTTCCAATTTTTAACTTTTTTACGGGTTCCTTCTGGAGCAATGGCTAACCTAAAGACTTTTTTTTCTTCAAATACCTTAACAATTTCATCAACTGTATTATTGTTTTTACTCCGATCTATTGGAGCGCCACCCATCCATTTAAAATACCAACCAAAAGGAGGCTTAAATAATTCTTTTTTTCCTACATAATTAATTTCAATAGCAAGAATACTTCTTGCCAAAGCACCAATATAAAAGTCGTGCCAACTGGTGTGCGGAGCCACTACAACAATCGATTTTAAAATTGTAGCATCAAAGCCTCCTATCAACTTCCAACCTAAAATTTTCTCAAAAATAAACCTTGCAAAAATGCGCATACCTGTTATAGCCAATGATTTGTTAAATCAAAAGTAAGTATATTCCATCAATTAACAAGAAACTATATTTGAAACAAAAAACAAATGAAGTATATTTATGTAGGTCTAAGTTACCTTTTTTGTTTATTTACTCAAGCACAAATTAATAATTCTTCAAGCAGTGATATTTACACGTCTATTCAGCAATTACAAAACATACATCAAGTACTTTATGTTGCCGCTCATCCAGATGATGAAAATACACACCTCATCAGTTATTTTGCTAATCATCTCAATGTAAACACGGCCTATATTTCACTTACCCGCGGTGATGGTGGTCAAAATTTAATTGGTCCTGAATTAAAAGATGAATTAGGTGTAATTAGAACCCACGAGCTTTTGGAAGCCAGAAAAATTGATGGAGCACAACAGTTTTTTTCTCGTGCCAAAGACTATGGATTTTCTAAAAACCCCGAAGAAACTTTTAGTCAATGGGAAAAAGAACGCGTGCTTTATGATTTGATTTTTACGATTAGAAAATTTCAACCCGATATTGTTGTCAACCGTTTTGCTCACAACACCCCTGGAACTACTCATGGCCACCATACAGCTTCTGCTATTTTAAGTTATGAAGCCTTTGAAAAAGCCGCTGACCCAGAAGTTTTTCCTGAACAAATCAGTCAGCATGGGCTTTCTCCTTGGCAAGTAAAAAAATTATTTTTTAATGATTCTTGGTTTTTTTACAACAGCGTAGATGAATTTGAAAATGCTGACCGAGAAAATTTTATTGAAATTGATATTGGTCAATATTATCCATTAAAAGGAGTATCAAATGGCGAATTAGCCTCTGTGAGTAGAAGTCAACATAAGTCGCAAGGCTTTGGCTCATTACTCAATCGAGGTACAAAAATGGAATATTTGCAACAAATAAAAGGGGTTGCTTCAGCAAATAACGACATTTTTTCAAATCTTCCCTCCTCTTGGTCAGCACTGACTTCTTCTAAAAAAGTCGATAAAAAACTAAAAAGCATCATTAAAAAATTTGATTTTGAAAATCCACATTACAGTATTGAAGACTTAATTGAACTCAAACAACTTTTTGCTTCAATAAATGATGAAGAAATTCAGTCTTTGGTGAATCAAAAGATAGAAACTATTGATCAATTAATTTATCAATGTGCTGGACTGCATATTGAATTGCTCAGCCAACAAGCCTTTCAATCGCCAGGAAATTCAGTTCAGTTAAAGCTGAATGCTTTGATTCCAAATACTACTGAAATAAAATTAGTCAATCTCAAGACTCCCTTTCAAAACAAACTTAATCAACTGCAAAAAAAATTACCTGAAAATGAAATCTTAAGCATTGAATTAGCTGAAGAAATTCCAAATAATTACCCCTACTCCAATCCTTTTTGGTTGAATATTCCAACAAAAGATAACTTTTTTGAAATTGAAGAAGAAGAAAAACTACTTAAAGCTATTGATTTAAGTTCAACTATGGCGGAGCTTCAGCTGGAAATTGAAGGAGAAATCATCCAGATCAACCTTCCTATTGAATTCAAATACAATCATCCTGTAAACGGTGAAAATAAAGATCATTTTTTTGTGACTCCAAAAGTGAGTTTAACCAACAAAAAAAAGGTACAAGTATTTACCAATGAAGAATGGCGAAGCTTTGAAGTTGATGTAAAAAGCTATACTGAAAATTTAAGTGGACAACTTCATTTGGAATTAGAAGGTTGGAATATTGAACCTTCGTTTTATGAAATTGAACAACTTCAGTTGAATGAAGAAGAAAGTTTCAGTTTCAAAATTCAACCAAAATCTGATGCCACTTCCACTAAAATTCAGCCTTACTTCATTGATGAAAATGGTGAGAAACATAACTTAAAGGTAGATTATTTAGCCTATGAGCATTTTCCAACGCGTCAATTGGTTGCTGAAAATGCTTCGCAAATCATAAAAATTGATGTACAAACTAAAGGTAAAAAAGTAGCTTACTTGCCTGGCGCTGGAGATGAAATTGGAAAAGCCATCAAAGAATTAGGCTATGAAGTAGAAGAATTAAATAGTGAAGATTTAGGTCAGATTGATTTGTCAAATTTTCAAGCGGTAGTCTTAGGAATTAGAGCATTTAATATACATGATGAATTAGCCTACAAAAACAAATATTTGTTTGATTATGTAGAAAATGGTGGAAATTTAATTGTGTTTTACAACACGTCAAGGGGTTTAAAAACCCAACAAATTGCGCCTAAAAAATTGGTTTTAGACCGTGGAAGAGTCACTGATGAAAAAGCGCAAATAAACTTTTTAAATCCTAAACATCCTTTGTTGCAAAAACCCAACAAAATCACAGAAACTGACTTTGAAAATTGGGTGCAAGAACGTGGTTTGTATTTTGCCAAGGATTGGGATGAGGATTTTCAAACCATTTTTAGCTTAAAAGACCCTGATGAAGATTTACAAGAAGGAAGTCTGTTATATTTGCCTTATGGTAAAGGAAATTATATCTACACAGGATTGAGCTTTTTTAGACAACTGCCTGCGGGTGTAGAAGGAGCTTACCGAATTTTAGCAAACTTAATAAGTATAGAAAATGAAATCGAATAAAATTTATGTCTTGATGTTGTTTCTAAACGCCTTGTACATTATTGGCTTTTATTTCCTCATGAAAATCTACGTGTAAATGGAGCTAATTGATGTTTTAGTTTTAATTTTTACGCTTTCTGCTATTGTTTTATATGGAGTTTATAAAACCCGAAATCAGCAGAAAAATGCAAAAGACTACATTAAAGGAGGTAGTGAAGCCGAATGGTGGACAGTGGGACTTTCTGTGATGGCAACCCAAGCCAGTGCAATCACTTTTTTATCTACGCCAGGACAAGCTTTTCATGACGGGATGGGCTTTGTGCAATTTTACTTTGGACTTCCTATTGCTATGGTAATTATCTGTTTAGTGTTTATTCCAATCTATCACAAACTCAATGTTTACACGGCTTATGAATATCTAGAAACCAGATTCGATTTAAAAACCCGCACATTTACAGCCGCTTTATTTTTAATTCAACGGGGCTTGGCCGCGGGTATTACCATTTTTGCTCCGGCTATAATTCTCTCTGCCGTTTTAGGTTGGAATTTATTTGTCCTGAATATTATTATTGGTGTGTTGGTCATTATTTACACCGTTACCGGAGGAACAAAAGCTGTAAGTGTTACGCAAAAACAACAAATGGCAGTAATTTTTACGGGGATGTTCATTGCTTTTTTCATCATTTTAAATTCGCTTCCAGAAGAAATTAATTTTTCTAATGCGCTTGAAATTGCAGGCGCCAACAATAAAATGGACATTTTAGATTTTTCATTCGATTTTGATAATCGCTATACATTTTGGAGCGGAATTATAGGCGGTACATTTTTAGCCCTCTCCTATTTTGGCACAGACCAAAGTCAGGTACAACGCTATCTTTCAGCAAAATCTAAGCGTGAAAGTCAGTTAGGCTTAGTTTTTAACGGAATGCTAAAAGTACCTATGCAATTTTTTATTTTGTTAGTAGGCATCATGGTTTTTGTGTTTTTTCAGTTCGAAAAAAGCCCCTTAAATTTTAATCCCGCAGCAAAAATAGCTGTTGAAGATTCTGAATTTTCTAATGAATACCAAACTTTAGAAAAGCAATTAATTGAAATTCAGAATTCAAAATCAGATTTAGCTTATGCGTATGGGGTTTCTACTGAGGCTGAACGTGAAGATTTAAAAATTGAACTAAAAAAATTAAATACAACGGAATTTCAATTGCGAGATGAAGCCAAAGAAATCATTAAAAAAGCGAACGACAAAATTGAAACCAACGATAAAGATTATGTCTTTATTCATTTTGTTTTGAATCATTTACCCAAAGGAATAATCGGATTATTGTTAGCGGTAATTTTATCGGCTGCTATGTCTTCAACAGCTTCAGAATTAAACGCATTAGCTTCCACCACAAGTATTGATTTATACCAACGCAATAAAAAATCAGCTACTACAGATGCTTCATTTGTCAATTCATCTAAGGGGTTTACACTAATGTGGGGGATTTTTGCCATTATTATAGCTTGTGTGGCTCCATTATTTGAAAATTTAATTCAGTTAGTAAACATTATTGGGTCTATCTTTTATGGCAATGTATTAGGAATATTTTTATTGGCCTTCTTCATTAAATATGTTCAATCTAATGCAGTTTTTTGGGCGGGTGTAATTACACAAATTATTGTTGTTATTGGTTGGTGGCATGATTGGATGCCGTATTTATGGTTAAATTTATTTGGTTGTGGATTGGTGATTGGCTTGGCTGTTATTTTGCAAGGGTTTTCAAAAAACAAAATCCGAAGCTAAGATTTAACTTCGGATATGGTTCCTGTCTCAAATGCAAATTTTACTCGTCTAACAACAAGTTTAAAGTCACATCAATATTATCTCTTGTAGCTCTTGAAAAAGGGCACATAACGTGAGCTTCATTAATGATTTTTTCACCTACTTTTACATCGGTAACATTAGGTAAGTAAGTGTCTAAAACAGCGGCTAATTGAAAGTTGCCTTCTTCAGTTTTACCTAAACTAATATGTGCAGTTACGCTAAAATCATCACCAATATCAACTTTATGCTGATCGGCTACAGCTTTTACTGCACCACCAAAACAAGCGGAATAGGCTGCACCAAAAAATTGCTCTGGATTGGCACCATCACCACCATCTCCACCCATTGATTTAGGGACACTTAATTGCATATCAATTACTCCGTCATCAGATTTTGCATGTCCAGCTCTTCCTGTTTCAGAAGTTACTTTTGCTGTGTATAAGGTTTTCATAGTTCTAAATTTTAATTTTTCACAATTTAGTTAATTTGTAATTGATTTGTTTAAATGTTATATTAAATTTAGATAAATCGATTTGTAATCATTTTCAAAAGGCTAGATTGATTCATTTGAATCTTAATTCACAAAAAAAAGCAATACCTATTCATGGTTTCTTCAGACAAGCTATTTAAAAATTTAAGCCTATAAGCTTCAAAATCTTTTCAACCCGTTTTTCTTTACGTTAAAACTTAGGCAAACCATCAATTTTAATTATCTTTATACTTTGTATTTAAAGCATTTAAAATATTCATTTTTGAAATAAATTTATTTTGGCAAATAAAGAAGAAAAAACTTTTGAATCTGCTTTAGGGCATACGCCTGGCAAGGAAAAAACAAGTAATATTGGTGCGCAATCAGCGGCACGAATCAGGCGTATAAGAAAGCAAAAAGTTAATGAGCAACAGTTAATTCAAGGTATTTTAAGCGGTAATAAAACTTACTTAAGTAAAGCGATTACTTTTATTGAAAGTGATGCAACCAAGCATGATGCATTGGTTCAAAAAATAATTGAAGCCTGTTTACCCAAGGCAAATCAATCGGTTAGAGTTGGCATTACAGGTGTTCCTGGAGTAGGCAAATCAACTTTTATTGAGGCTTTTGGCAATTACCTTACGCAACTAGGAAAAAAAGTAGCCGTACTTGCCGTAGATCCTACCAGTTCAATTTCTAAGGGAAGTATTTTGGGAGATAAGACTCGCATGGAAGAATTGGTTAAAAATCCCAATGCGTTTATTCGGCCTACAGCTTCAGGAAGTTCTTTGGGTGGAGTTGCTAGAAAGACACGAGAAAGTATTATCTTATGTGAAGCAGCAGGTTATGATGTGATTTTGATTGAAACCGTTGGCGTTGGGCAAAGTGAAACCATTGTGCATTCTATGACCGATTTTTTCTTGTTGCTTAAATTGGCAGGCGCGGGTGACGAGTTACAGGGCATTAAACGTGGAATTATAGAAATGGCCGATGCGATTATTATTAATAAAGCTGATGGCAATAACAAAAAGCCAGCTCAAAAAGCAAAAGTTGAATTTAATCGAGCACTACATCTTTATCCACAGAAAAAAAGCAAATGGAAGCCGAAAGTAAAACTTTGTAGCGCCTTGCATAACGAAGGAGTGGATGAAATTTGGAAAATGCTTTCTGAATATTTTACTAAAACTAAAGAAAATGAATTCTTTTTCTACAACCGAAAAGAACAGAACAAGTTTTGGTTAATTCAAAGTATTGATGATCAATTAAAGCGAAATTTTTATGGTTCAGAAGTCATCAAAAAAGAACTTGAAGTTCAGTTGAAAAAAATTGACAACAACACCACTACTCCATTTGAAGCAGCTAACTATTTATTGGGCTTAAAAACAAATTTAGATAAATAATTACGAGTTAGGGTTCGGTAAATTTCAAAGGCAATAAACCCAAAAACAACACCTACTATTCCACCGACAAAAATGTCTGAAGGGTAATGAAAGCCAAGGTAAATTCGACTTACACTTACCAAAAATGCCCAAAGTAACATCCAACCTAAAGCCGATTTCCTTATTTGACTTAACAGCAAGCCCAAAAAGCTGGCTAAAGCAAAAGAAACAGCGGCATGCGAAGAAAAGAAGCTAAATTTTTCGCATTTTTCAGCATTTGATTTGGTTAAGCTACTAAAAAGTCCATCACTTACTACCCGAACTTGATCAGATAAAATAGAATTTACACTACAAGGTCTAGGGCGTTCTACCCAATTTTTAATGAGTGTTGCAAAAACATCGGTAAAACCAACTAGAGCTACAAGAAAAACCCCCACCACAAAGGCAATCTTAAAATTTGATTTATACCAAATTAGTAACATTAAAATACCAAAAAAAGGAACCGCAACAAATTTATCGGTTAGAAAGACCCAAAACCAATCTATACTTTCTGAGCCTGTTTGGTTGAACCATAAAAATAATTCTCTATCTAATTTTTTCATACCTAAGATTTAGTCTTCATGCGTATATCTTTCTACTTCTTGGTCGTAAAATTCAGAAGCTTCTTTAATTAAGTTTTCTGTTTCTTCTTTTAAATCGTCTTCTTCAGTAGAATTTACATCTTCCCAAAACTGAAGGTCATCCGTACTTAAATCAATTATAAAGCGCGGATACTCCGTATGAATTACAAAAATTGAGTCTGGAAAATCGGTATTGTCTCCTAATAAAAATCGAGGTAATTTCATATCTATATTATTAAAATCATTTACTGCTATTTAATTTGTTTAAAAGCAGTTAGACTAATTCATCAAATTTCAAAATTAAAGCTTTTATACAACTTGAGTAATGTTTTTCTTAGATAAATATTCAAACCTAAAGTATAACATGATTGCAGAGGTTGTTAGACCTGCTAATAAACCAAACCAAATACCCATACTTCCGTAAAGGTCTTCTTTTCCTAAAAAGTAAGAAATAGGAAAACCAATTAACCAATAAGCTATAAAGCAAATTAGCGTAGGAATTTTCACATCTTGCATGCCACGAAGTGCGCCTAGAAGACCAACTTGTAGCCCGTCACTTAATTGAAAAATGGCGGCAATAATCAAAAGTTGACTAGCTATCTGGGTGACTTCTGCATCATCAATATACAAGGTAGGTAAAAATGATTTTAGCAAAATATAACCCACTGCAAAAAATGACATGATTAAGAAGATTTGCAGAAAAATAGATTGAGCAACCCGTCTTAAATTAACAAAATCTTTTTTTCCTTTTTGATTTCCTACTCGAATTGTAGCTGTAACCCCTAAGCCAACGGCAATCATAAAAGTCATTGACACCAAATTAAGTCCAATTTGATTAGCGGCTTGGGCATTGGTTCCTAAAGTTCCTGCAAGTAAAACGGTAGCAGTAAAAATTCCACCTTCAAATAACATTTGCAGTGCCGTAGGAAAACCTAGGCCAAAGAGACGTTTAAAAATCTTTTTTTGTAAAGATTTTTTCATCAAGACAAAGAAAGGTTTTAACTTGGGTCGTTTTTTAAGAATAAGGTATAAAAAGACAAGCATAAAAACCCTAGAAATTAAAGTACCAATAGCGGCACCTTCTAATTCTAATCGAGGGAAAATCCAAATTCCATAAATGAGTAAATAATTAAATAACACATTAAGCAAATTAGCAATAATTGTAGCATACATGGCATATTTGGTAAGCGAAAGCCCATCTGCAAACTGTTTAAACCCCTGAAAAAACATCATAGGAATCATAGAAAGTGCTATAATATTGAGATAAGGAATAGCCAAATCTACTACTTCATTAGGTTGGTCTATGTGATACAAAACAGGTTTTATAGATAGCAACAAGCCAAATAGCAAGATTCCTAAAATACCGCACATAATCAAACCATGTTGAAACACCTGACGTCCTTTTACATAATCTTCTTCACCATCGGCTTCAGCTACTAAAGGAGTTATAGCAAAAGAAAAACCAATGCCTAAAAACAAGGCAAAAAACACAACAGAATTCCCTAAGGAAACCGCCGCTAAAGGAGCGGGACCTAGCTTACCAATCATAACATTATCTACAAATCCTACTAAAACATGGCCTAATTGACCAAGCATTACAGGAAAAGCTATAGATAAATTCTTAGGAAATTCTTTAAAATAGGTTTGCATATACTCAAAAAAGTCAGTTTGCAAATGTAGATAGATTTTCTTGTTTTTTCTACTAAAACGTAATAACAAAAGTTTATTTTTTGTTTTCTACTTCAACAAAATTTAAACTCTAAACACAACACACTTACTCACTGAAACGTTTTTTATAATACGTCTAATCACTCCAACTTAAAATATATATGTACTTTTGTAAATGTAAAAAAAGACGATTAATTGTTTGCAATTTTAGACATAGAATCTACCGGGGGTAAATTTAACGAAGAAGGAATCACAGAAATTGCCATTTACAAATTTGATGGTGAAGAAATTGTAGATCAATTTAGTAGTTTAATTAACCCAGAAAGAAAAATACAAGCCTTTGTGGTTGGTTTAACAGGTATTAATCAAGAAATGTTAAGGACTGCTCCCAAATTTTATCAGGTAGCCAAACGCATCATTGAAATTACAGAAGATTGCATACTCATTGCTCACAATGCTAAATTTGATTATCGAATTTTACGCACAGAATTCAAGCGGTTAGGATATGATTATAAGCGAAAATCAATTTGTACTGTTGAATTATCTAAAAAATTGCTTCCTGATGAAGCATCCTATTCACTTGGAAAATTAACTCGAAGTTTAGGTATTCCTGTAAGCAAGAGACATCGCGCTGCTGGTGATGCCAAAGCTACTGTTGAATTATTTAAGCTCTTGCTTCAAAAAGATTCACAAAAAAACATTATTGCAGAAAGTCAACGTTTGCATCCGGTAAAATCAAAAGACAAAAAGCTCATTCGTTTAATTGAAGAAATCCCAGCAAAAACTGGGGTTTATTATTTTTTTAATGAAGCTGGCGAAGTGATTTATATTGGCAAAAGTAAAAACATGAAAAAGCGAGCTAATCAACATTTTACAAATGATAGCCACAAATCTAAACAAATTCAAAAGGAAGTTTCTAGTGTAAATTATGAAATAACGGGCAATGAGATTTTAGCGTTATTAAAGGAAAATCAAGAGATTAAAGACATTCAACCCAAATACAATCGAGCTTTAAAAAAACGAAACTTTACACATGCTTTATTTGAAACCGTAAATAGTAAAGGGTATATTGAATTTAAGATAGGTTCTGCTCAATCAAAAGAAACCCCTATTACCACATTTACTAATCTTCAACAAGCAAAAAGCACAATGACTAGATATGTTGAAGAGTTTGAATTATGTCAAAAATTATGCGGTTTGCATAAAACCAAAGGAGCCTGTTTTAATTATACCATTAAAGCTTGTCATGGAGCCTGTGTACAAGAAGAAAGTAGCGAGGTCTACAATCAAAGAGCGAAATCATTAATTGAACAATTGAGTTTTCAAAGAAAGAGCTTTTTGGTAGTTGACCAAGGAAGAAAGACTGGTGAAAAATCAATTATACTCATTGAAAATGGAGCTTTTAAAGGTTTTGGCTATGTTGCTTTGAATCATCAGTTAAAAGAATTAAAACGAATCAAATCAATAATTACCCACATGGATGACAATCCTAATGCACGGCATATTGTATCTTCGTATTTAAGAAGGAAAAACAATCGATTTAAAATTCAGGAATTACCTAAATAAATGAAATCTAGAGAAGAGTTATTTCAATTTTTGGAACGTTTTGCTTTCATTATGAGCTTTTTGGGCTTAATGGGCATTATTTCTGACTTTGGCTTTGAACAAGAGCCTCGAATTATTTCGCTTTTGGCTTTGTTTTACCTAAGTGTGTTAGTAGTTAATATCATTACAACAATAAGTAGGTATTTTCATCCAGAAAAAAGAAAACGAAAAAAAGCAGTCATCTTTGACACTTTGGCATTGATTTTTTCGGTTTGGGTGATTTATCATCATTTTGAACAAACAGAAAGATTTGACTTCTTTTCCATGTTTTATGATGATGTATGGTTAAGAGTAGCGGTAGTTTTGACTTTTGTTAGAGACTTTTCTGAGCTCAAGTTTAATTATAAAACTTCTTTTTTAAATCCAGCACAATTGTTGGTGTTCAGTTTTATTGTAGTTATTTTAATCGGTACCGTACTTTTACTATTACCAACTGCTACAAATGAAAAAATCACCTTTATAGATGCCTTGTTTACGGCCACCTCGGCAGTTTGTATTACAGGCTTAATTGTTGTTGATACGTCAAGTCATTTTACAGAAATAGGTCAAACTATTATTATGATTTTAATTCAAATTGGTGGATTAGGAATTTTGACTTTTGCTAGTTACTTTAGTTATTTTTTTAAAGGAGGTTCTAGTTATGACAACCAATTAGCCTTAAGTAGTGTCTCCTATTCGCAAAAGGTAAGTGAAGTTTTTACGGTTATTAAACGCATTTTAATCATCACCTTGACCATTGAAAGCTTAGCTGCTATTTTTATTTTTTTCTCCGTTAATCCAGCTAATTTTAGTACTATTTCAGAGCATATTTTCTTTTCTGTATTTCATGCAATTTCAGCATTTTGTCAAGCTGGCTTTTCTACTTTACCAGATAGTTTTAATACAGAAGGTTACCAATTTAATTACAGTTTACAAACCGTTATCCTTATAACTTTTTATGTAGGAGGCTTGGGTTTTCCTATTGTTTCAAATATGGTAAGCTATCTAAAATATGGCGTCATTAAACTATTTTCTAAGCTCAAATCAAAAGAATATTACCGTCCATGGGTACTCAACTTAAACAGTCGTTTAAACTTGATTACTACCTTGAGTATTTCTGCTTTGGCTTTTATTTTCTTTTTTATATTTGAATACAATAATACATTAGCAGAACATTCTGGCTTTGGAAAAGTAATTACAGCTCTGTTTGGATCTTCAACACCTAGATCTGCAGGTCTAAATACCATAGACACTTCTGCACTTAACTTCTCAACCATTATGTTAGTATTTTTACTCATGTGGATTGGTGCTTCGCCGGCTTCTACTGGTGGAGGAATAAAAACCAGTACTTTTGCTATTGCTACCTTAAATATTTTCAGCATGGCTAGAGGAAAGAATAAAATTGAAATTTTTAGAAGAGAAATTGCTGATGTGTCTGTAAGAAGAGCTTTTGCTATTATTTCCTTATCTCTAATTGCCATTGGCTTTGGAGTGATATTACTTTCTATGACCGATGGAGAGAAGGATTTATTAAGTATTGCTTTTGAGTGTTTCTCTGCCTATAGCACCGTTGGACTGAGTATGGGAATTACAGGTGATTTAAGCGATGCTGGAAAGTTGGTGATTATTGCGAGTATGTTAGTTGGACGGGTCACTTTATTAACCGTAATACAAGCTGTTTTTAAGAAGGTTAAACCTTATAATTATAAGTATCCAACGGAGGAGATTACAATTAATTAAAAACGAGAAAAGAACTACCTAATTATAAACTATAAGCTATGTTTTTTTATTATGAACGCCTTTACTATTTTGCAAGAATTCTTTGTAATCTCATGATGAAATAATAAGCTTAGCGTTGAAGGGTTTAATTTTAATGCAGTATATATAAACACTATGAAAGTAATAATTATAGGTCTTGGAAATTTTGGCTCCTCTTTGGGTGAAAAACTTACTCAAAAAGGGAATGAAGTGATTGCTATTGACAACAGCATGAATAAAGTTGAATTGTTTAAAGAAAAAATATCACACACCATCTGCATGGATTCTACCGATGAAGTTGCTGTTTCAGGATTACCACTGAAAGATACTGATATGGTTATTGTGGCTATTGGTGAAGATCAAGGATCAAATGTAATGACTACCGCTCTTTTTAAAAATCTTAAAGTGAAAAGGTTAATTAGTAGAGCTATTAATCCGCTTCACGAAAAAGTATTGCAAGCTATTGGAGTTGATGAAATTGTTCACCCTGAAGAAGAAACCGCAGAGCGATGGGCTAAAAAACTATGTATTAAAAACGTAATAGACTCTTTTGAACTAGATGATGAGCATAGTATTATTGAGGTTAAAACACCAGAAAAGTACATTGGTAAAAAGGTAAGAGAAATCGATTTAAAAAAGAAATACAACATTTTGATTTTGACTACTATTAAAAAGAAAGAGTCTAAAAGTTTATTAGGCAACTCTAAAGTTGAAAACATTGTACAAGGTGTAGCCAGTGCTGATACGGTAATTGCTCAAGATGATGTATTAGTATTGTATTCTAGCAATAAAGATTTAGAAAGCTTTTTAGAAAAGTAAGTATGTCTAATAAAAAACTAATTTGTGTTTTAGGGCCAACTGCCATTGGAAAAACAAGTCTTGGTATTGCGTTGGCCAAGCATTTTCATACCGAGATCATTTCAGCAGATTCTAGGCAGTTTTTTAAGGAAATGAAAATTGGAACAGCTGTTCCTTCTAACGAAGAATTAAGGCAGGCACCTCATCATTTTATTCAACACTTAAGTATTAAAGACTCTTATAGCGTTGGTCAATTTGAAAAAGATGCTTTAGCTAAATTAGACAAACTATTTTCTCAACACAATATTGTAATTGCAGTTGGAGGAAGTGGGTTATATGTAAAAGCATTGATTGATGGTTTAGATGATTTTCCAGAAGTTCCTAAACACATCAGAGAAAAACTAAATACTACTTACAAAAATGAAGGCTTAAATCCATTAAAAAATAAACTTCTTGAAGTAGATCCAGCCTATGCAAATAAAATTGAATTAGATAATCCGCACCGTTTAATAAGAGCCTTGGAAGTATTTGAGGCTTCTGGCAAAAAATTTTCTAGCTTTTTAGGGAAAGCAAAATCCAATAGGAAATTTGACACAATAACTATTGGGCTAACTGCAGAAAGAGAAATAATTTATCAGCGTATAGAACAGCGTGTAGATGTAATGATTGCTGAAGGCTTATTAGAAGAAGCTAAACGTCTTTTTCCTTATCGTCATTTAAACGCACTGAACACGGTAGGTTATAAAGAATTATTCCAACACTTTTCAGGAGAATGTTCTTTGGAAACAGCTATTTTAGAAATCAAAAAAAACACACGTAGGTTTGCTAAAAGACAATTAACATGGTTTAGAAATCAGCAAAATATTGTGTGGTTTGATTATGCTACAGCTCACAACCAAATTATAAACAACACCAATAAGCTACTTCATTCCAAGTAAATTCACAAGCTAGAAGAGCTCTAGCTTGTGAAAAAATTACTTTGGAACTGAGAAGCTGTTATATTTATGCATTGTTTTTTTCTGAATCTTTTACCACTAAACGGAAACCTTCTCCGTGTATGTTTAAGATTTCAACAGAATCATCAACTTTTAAATATTTTCTCAGTTTGGCTATATAAACATCCATACTTCTTGAAGTGAAGTAATTGTCGTCACGCCAAATTTTAGTCAATGCTAATTCACGTGGCATTAAATCATTTTCATGTAAAGCCAATAAACGCAATAATTCATTCTCTTTAGGAGATAGCTTAATCGGCTCATCTTCTTTAAAAGTTAAGAACCTCAATTTAGAGTTGAGGTGAAAATTTCCAATTTCAAACTCAAACTGTTTGCTATCTGCCAAGCTATCTGAAGATTTTCTTTGCATGATGGCTTTAATCTTCATTAAAAGCACTTCACTATCAAAAGGTTTATTTAGGTAATCATCTGCGCCTACCTTATACCCTTTCAACACATCTTCTTTCATTGCTTTAGCAGTTAAGAAAATGATAGGAATATCCTCATTTTTTTCGCGTATCTCTTTGGCCAAAGTAAATCCGTCTTTATAAGGCATCATTACGTCTAAAATACAAAGATCATAATCTCCTTTTTTAAACTTTTCATAGCCTTCCATTCCGTTTTTAGCATGGGTAACATCATAGTTATTCATGCTTAAATAATCTTTTAAGACAACACCAAAATTGGGATCATCTTCTACTAACAAAATCTTTTTTTCTTCAGTTTCCATAGTTTTTATGATATTAAAGGTAATTTAATAATAAAAGAGCTTCCTACTCCTTTTTCGCTTTCCACGCTAATTTCTCCGTGGTGATCTTCTACAATTTTTTTAACGTAAGCAAGCCCCAATCCGTGACCTTTTACGTTATGAACATCGCCTGTATGTTCTCTATAAAATTTTTCAAAAATTCGTTTTTGAACTTGTTTACTCATTCCAGCTCCTTGATCCTTAATGGTACAAACAATGTAATTTTTCACATTCTCCGTGTAAACATCGATTTTAGGTTCGTCTGGAGAATATTTAATAGCATTATCCAATACATTTACAAGCACATTAGTAAAATGAGATGGGTTAGCCAAAATTGAACATTTTTTAGCTTTAAAATGTGTATGGATATATCCATTTCTGTTTTGAACAATTAAATCAACATGAGAGATAGCTTGATTCACTAAATCATGTAATTTGATTCGTTCCTTATCTATATCTAACTCATTACGCTCAAGCTTTGAAATTCGTAATACGTTTTCTACTTGGGCATGCATTCGTTTGTTTTCACTTCTAATCATTTCCAAATAACGATGAAGTCTTTCTTCATCAGGTTTGCCGAATTTTGTAAGTGAATCTAAAGCAAGATTAATTGTTGCTATAGGAGTTTTAAACTCATGCGTCATATTATTGATGAAATCGGTTTTAATTTCTGAAATCTGACGTTGCTTAAAAATTTGACTTACTGCAGAAGTAAACGCTAAAATAATTATGAAGGTAAATATGATTGATAAAAAGGCTAATTTAGACACATCTCCAATAATAAATTTATTTTTGTCTGTAAAATTAATGAACAGCTGGTACTCCGTTCCATTAGCTGGATTCCTAAACAAAGGAACGCCGTAAGTGGTTGGTGAGTTAAGCTCAAAATTTTCTGTTTGAATTTTAGTTGCTAAATTGTTACTAAATATAGCAAATTCAAAATTAGAGCTTAAATTACGTTGCTCTAACTGATTTTTAATCAATTTTTTAATTTGGTTGATATCCACACGCTGGTGGATAGGAATTGAACTTGCTTTTTCTCTAATTACATCCATCATTAAAAAGCGCTCATCTTCAGCTAAGTTTTGAATTTTCTCAAAGCGCTGCGTTGCAGAAAGATTTTCTCCATCTTTACCATCGCTTCGTACTAAGCGAGTTACTTTTTTATTGACAAATTTTCTAAATTCTAAACTATCTGTTTCATCTAAAATAAAAGGCGAAGCTAATTTGTAATCTTCTTGAAGTAGAGTATTTGTATAGACAAAATATTCGCTATCTTCATCTTGTTTTTTAAACTGAAATAATTCAGAAAGTTGAGTGGATAAAGGCTGGGTTGCATCAGCAATAGCAGCAAATTCAAAATAATAATGCTCCAACTCATTTTTTTCTAATTGTTGAGATACGTTAATAAGCACTTGTTTAGCAGCTATAGAAAACTGCTCTTCAGAATTATTTACTGCATCTTTGATCCATAAACCTTGCACAGCAATGATCCCAATTAAGGATATGCTCATTAAAACAACTAAAATTTTAAACAACCTTGTATTCATGCCCCAAATATATGTTTGGGCATTTTAACATTTAAGCAATTAAGAAAAAATTAACTAGGATTTTGTTTAAAAAAATTAATTATTTTTTAAAAAATTATGAATAAACAAAACATTTTCTTTTGTTTTATCCAAAATACTGTTTTTTATTACAAAATCCGCAAATTTTTCTTTCTTATCATCACTCCATTGATTATTCATTCGTTGCTCAATTTGATCTTCAGAAATTTGATCTCTTTTTTTTACTCGTTCTATCCTTTCCTGTTTGGAAGCAGTAACTAATATAATCTTATCAAAGTATTCGGTTCTGCCTTTTTCAATTAAAATAGCGGCTTCGTATAAAACATAAGGTGCATCTTGTTTTTTATACCAAGATTCAAATTTTTTTTGAACTGCAGGATGAACAATATTATTTAAGGCTTCTAAAAGTTGTTTGTTTTTAAAAACTTGCTCACTGATATAAGCCCTATTTAATGTATTGTTTTTATAAGCTTCATTTCCAAACAAAGATATAAGTTTAGCAATGACCTCCTCATCATTATTCATGAGCTTTTTAGCTTCATCATCTGCAATAAAGAGCGGAATTCCTAATTCACTAAATAACTTTGCTACGGTAGTTTTACCACTTCCTATGCCACCTGTAATGCCAATTATTTTAGGTTTCTTATTCATTTTTGTATTTGATTAAATAGTCAATTGTTTTTGGCTGAATTGAAGGATGTATAATAAAATCAGGATAACTTTTAAGTTTTGGCATGAGCAAACTCTCTTCTTCTAAACGTTCATCAAAATCAACAATTACCTCAAAATCTAAAAAACTAGGCGAGGAGAAATCTGCTAGAGGAACTTGAAACTTCAATTGAACGTTTTCTGGAAAGGTAATTAAACTATAATCTACAGGTAGATTAATCACCTGAAAAGGCAAAAGAATTTCTTTCTCTGTAAATTCCTGCACCTCAATTTGATAATCTACTTCGGTTTGTGATAAAATAATTAAATCAACATTTGGATTCAAAATTTGTAAACTCCCCGCTTGGTCCTGATCTAACTGATTAAATTTCAAAGGTTCTACTTTCAAACTACTTAGCGTATCTAATATAAAATTGGGTGCGGTTACCTCTATTTGATGCGTATCATAAAAAGGGCCACGTAAACTATTGTATTGGCCTTTAAACTTGATTTGATTTTGAAATCTTAAATCAATTACTTTTTTATTCCTTCTTATTAAGGGTAATTCTTCTGTTATTAAACTCACTGTAGAATTTGGAGGTAAATCCAATAGTTTTTTTGTTTCTTCTATCATCTGTTTTTCAGGAAGTACAACTACACTATCCTTTATAATTACAGACGAAGCTGGTATTTTTAATAAGGTATTAGCCTGTAATTTAGCAAGAAGCTGAAAACCAGTTAGCTCAAATTCCAAATCAACTTTTGATTTTTGCAAATCAATCTCAACAGGTAGGTCTGCAATTTGTAAAGTTATTGGAAAATGATACGTATAACTTTTACTCAATTGTAAAATCAACCATATTGAGAAGGTAAAAAACACAAACAGGCTTATAATTTTC
>JAIUMH010000037.1 GCA_022565635.1 Flavobacteriaceae bacterium
TTCTCAACATCCAACACCCAACACCCAACACCCAACTTCATATATTTATTATTTCAAATTTCAAATTTCAAATTTCCGATTTTTAAACTTCTCAACACCCATCACCCATCACCCAACACCCAACACCCATCACCCAACTTCATGTAATTATTATTTCAAATTTCAAATTTCTCAACACCCAACATCCAACATCCATCACCCATCACCCATCACCCAACATCCAACTTCATGTATTTATTATTTCAAATTTCCGATTTTTAAACTTCTCAACAACCATCACCCATCACCCATCACCCAACATCCATCACCCAACATCCATCACCCAACATCCAACACCCAACATTATAACTGAATAGGGATATACAACTCAGATTTTACTGTTTTGTTTTGATATACAGCAGGTTCAAACTCAAAGCCACATTGTAATACAATTTCCTCAGCTACTTTGTAAAATTCTTCTTTGTTTGTCATGGATTTTGCTTTTATTGGTTGCCCATTTTCATCTACAACCACCTGTAACAAATAATGGTCATTTTTTCCTAAAATTAGTTTTCCTTCAATTTCTTCAACTTTGTTATTATAACATTCTTCTGCGGAAGCACTAAGTGTTTTAAGCTGGGCTTCTTGTTCTAAAATTTCTCTGTAAACTACTTGTAAGAATTTTGGATTAGGCTCAAAAAAATCAGGTTCAAATTCAATATGTTCAACCTTTATGGCTTCTTTAATTTCAATATAATTGGCATCAAAATAAAGATTTTTAAGAGGTAAACGGCCGTTGGTTGCTTTTAAAGTTGTGTACCAATGTGCATAGTTATGTGTTTTGAAGTCTTCTGGGTTAACGCGTATTTCATCTGCATAAAAAATATTTTCTTTTTGGTAACCTTGAGTAACTTCGGCTTTTGTAGTTGTATAATTTAAGATTACTTCTTCTTCATTGAGCCAATTAAATTTCCAAGCTTGGTTCATTTGTTCTGTTGTTGCGTCTATAGAAAGATAATAGTCTTTATCTAAAAATTGATAATGCACCCACTTGCTATTTTGATGAAATACATAGCTTTCTGTAAGTTCTCCTTCAAAAAAAGTTTCTGATTTGTAATTTCCTTTTTGAATGTAATACACAATGCTATCAATTTGATTTTCTTGTGCTAGATATGAGGCGTTAGTGTGGCCATCAGGACTCTTATAATTTACTTGATAAGTGATTTTTCCAGCAAAATATTCTTGTGCAAAAGCTTCTTTTGGGGTTAGAAGTACAATAAGTGTTAGAAAAAAAAAAGTTAAATTTATGTATTTTGTTTTGTACATATATACCTGATTTTACCCAGCAATATACCTAAAAATTATCAAACAAATCAGTTGTGGAGTTCAATCTTTTTATACATTTGATGTTGTATCTTTACGCCTTAAAAAAATAGTTTTGAAAAAAATTCTTTTAGCTTTATTTAGTGGGTTACTGTTAGCCTTATCTTGGCCAACCTATGGTTTTGCAGGCTTCATTTTTTTTGCCTTTGTACCTTTATTTTTAGTTGAATATTTTTCAAAATTAGAAATTAATAAACGCAGGGGTATAAAGGTATTTGGATTAGCATACCTGAGTTTTTTTCTATGGAATTTAATAACTACCCATTGGCTGTATTATTCGGATGCTTTTGGAATGGCCTTTGCCGTTTTAGTAAACTCACTTCTCATGGCTTTTGTTTTTTGGGTCTATCACCAAATTTCAAAACGTGTACAATTTACAGCTTCAGCAAGCTTCTTTGTGGCTATTTGGTTAGCTTTTGAAGAATTGCATCTGCATTGGGATTTTTCTTGGCCTTGGCTTAATTTAGGGAATGTGTTTGCCAACCACACAAGTTGGATTCAATGGTATGAGTACACCGGTACTTTTGGAGGTAGTTTATGGGTTTTGCTGGTTAATTTAATGCTCTTCAAAGGAATAATTCTTTACCTACAACACAAGGATAAAAGTATTTTAGCTAGAACAGGAGTGCGTTTTATCGTTTTGGTGGGGTTGCCTATTCTTTTGTCAATTTTTATTCAAAACAGATTAGGAGAAGCTTCAGGAGAAATTGAAATTTTAGCAGTACAACCTAATATAGACCCATATTCAGAAAAATACCATACCAATGATGCTCAAATAGCTGAAATAATCAACACCCTCATAGAGGATGAACTAACTTCTTCAACTGAAGTTTTACTACTTCCAGAAACAGTTTTTGCCAACGGAACAAGATTAGAACAATACAACATCTCTCACGCTCACCAATTTTCCAATCAACTATTGGCTCAATTTCCAAAACTTAGTATTCTAGGTGGAATTTCTGCTTATGATTTAGTGAACGATGAAGCTAAAATACATTCACAAACCAATTTGCACCCCAACGGTTTTTGGTACAATGACTACAATGCTTCTTTTTTTGAAAAATTAGGTAGTGAGCCAGCATTTTATTTAAAAAGTAAATTGGTTGTTGGAGTTGAAAATTTCCCTTTTAAGTCTGTTTTAGAACCCATTTTAGGAAACGTAATGTTAGATTTAGGAGGTACTGTAGCCATGAAAACTACTCAAGAAGAACGCAGTGTTTTCACTACTCAATCTGATGTGAAACTGGCTCCAATTATTTGTTATGAATCGGTTTACGGAGAATTTGTAACAGGATACGTAAAAAATGGAGCATCTATTTTAAGTATTATGACCAATGATGCTTGGTGGGATGAAACCCAAGGTCATCAACAACATTGGGCGTATGCAAAATTACGCGCTATTGAAACAAGAAGAGCAGTAGCAAGAAGTGCCAATACAGGTATTTCTGGCTTTATAGATCAAGATGGTAGAGTGATAAGTAAAACCAATTATGATGAACCTGCAAGCATTCAGGCAGTTGTACCCATATATAATCAAACTACTTTTTATGTAACTCACGGAGACTATATCCCTAGAATAACTAAATTTTTATTGATCTTTATATTTTTGTTTGCTGTAATTAAACATAAAAGAGAAGGAATTAAACGTTAGTGAGATAATCTACATCAAATTTAATCGTTATCATTACCAAATTTATTGACCCAACTAATTGAGCAAATTCTTTGAAGACAAGACACCTATATATAGCCTTACTTTTATTGAGCATAGGACTCCAAGCACAGCATCAACTTTCTGTTGAAGTTGAAGTTTTAGAGGCGGATAAGAGGCTTTATGTTGAGCAAGAAATCCTCTTCAAAAATGCCACTGAAGATACTTTAACTAAAATTTGGTTGTATGATTGGATCAATGCCTACTCTGAAAAAAGAAGCGATTTAGGGAAGCGGTATGCACAAGAATATCAACGTAGATTTCATTTTGCTTCGGATGAAGAAAGAGGAGGCACCAATTTAAAATCATTAGAAGCTAAAGATGAAGTCATACATTGGTATAGGCCTCAAAAACAACCCGATTTAATTGCTGTAGAATTAGCTAAATCGCTTCCACCAGGAGAAGAAATACGTCTTCATCTTAATTATATTTTAAATATACCTACCACAAAATTTAATACCTACGGTTACCAAGAAGGAGATTTCTTACTTAAATATTGGTTGATTTTACCAGCAGTTTATGAAAATGATTGGATTTTATATAGCGATAAAGAATTGTTTGATTTACCTAAGCAAGCCTTGTCTGTTGATTTAAAAATTGATGTTGATGCTTCTTATCAAGTAACATCAGCGCTTCAGAAGATAAACGAAAAAGAAAAGCCTGGTCTACGTAAGCTTTTACATTTTAAAAGTAAAGATGTAGCGCAATTAGACCTGTATCTTACAAATCAAAAATCTTTTGAAACTATTATTACAGATTACGGTACACTTTCTACTAATATAAGTTCTTGTGCTAAATTAAACCCAACTCTTTTAGCTATTGTTTCAGACCGAATTTTAGCCTATCTCAACGAGCAACTTGGTCCTTATCCTAATCAGCGTATTTTGGCTTCAGAATCTGATTATTTACTAGCTCCAATTTATGGTCTTAATCAGTTGCCTAGTTTTATAAGGCCTTTTCCAGACGGTTTTCAAAGTGATATTAGTCTTTTTAAAACCATTACCGCCAACTATTTAGAAAATACTATTTTTATTAATAATAGAAAAGACCAATGGATGCTGGATGCTATTCAAATTTATCTGATGATGGATTATGTAGATCGGTTTTATCCAGACACAAAGTTACTAGGAAGTTTAAGCAATTTTCCTATTTTAAAATGGAGTCACGCCGCTAGTTTGGATTTTAACGGTCAATACGATTTTTTACTGGAAACAATGACCCGCCAAAACTTAGATCAAACTATAGACACGCCTCAACATTCTTTGCTTCGTTTTAATAAAAAAATAGGTAACCCTTACAAAGCTGGTTTATCTATGAAGTATTTAGAAAATTATTCTAGCAAAGAAGAACTACAAGAAGCCATAAAAGATTTTTTTACTTCTAGAAAACAATACTTTTCTGAAGTTGAAAATTTTAGGTTAGCATTAAATAAAAACATCAGTAAAGATGTTGACTGGTATTTTGATGATTATATTACAAACCATTCGTTTATAGATTACAAAATTAAAAAAGTAAAAAAAGAAGAAGACTCTTTGCGTGTGCAATTGAAGAATTTTCACGGTAACAAAATTCCAGTTTCCTTAACTCAGGTTATTGGTGGCAAACCTGCTTTTGAAGATTGGATTCCCCCTTTTGAAAAAGATACAGTAGTTGTAATTAAAGATAGAGGAGCAGAGCGAATGGCAGTAAACTTTGACGGTAAACTCCCGGAATTAAACAAAAGAAACAATTTTGAAAAAGTAAGAAAGCCTTTTAGCAAGCCCTTTCAATTTAGGATATTAGAAGATATTGATGACCCCCATCATGAACAGCTCTTTATTATACCAGAATTTGGATACAACTTGTATGACGGCTTCTATTTAGGACCAAAATTCTACAATACTTCACTTTTACCCAAGCAATTTAGTTATAAAATTGGACCTAAATATGGTACATTGAGTAATGCTTTAGTGGGTGACGCCGCTATAGATTACACCAATTTATATAAAAACAAAAATATCTTTGCTATTCGTTATGGACTGTCTGGCTCAAGATTTTCATACGACCAAGATTTGTTTTTTAATCGCTATACCTTCTATGTAAATTTTGCTTATAGGCCTCAAGATTTAAGAAGTAATGTACGTCAATTTTTAAGTATGCGTACCTTAAGTATAAATAGAGAAGGCAGTGAACAAAGCCTTTTTAACGAGCCTAATTATGACGTTTTTAACCTTAACTATCGTTATCAAGACAAAAATTTAGATAAGTTTTTTACAACCGAGGTAGATTATCAATTGTCTAGGTCTTTTAGTAAAGTTTCCTTTAACACAAGATTCAGGAAGTTGTATAACAATAACAGACAAATCAATTTTAGATGGTTTGGAGGTGTGTTTTTGTTTAATGAAAATAGAGATTCAGATTTTTTTAGCTTTGCCTTAGACCGGCCAACCGATTATATGTTTGATTACAATTACTATGGAAGAAGTGAGGATTCTGGTTTGTTTAGCCAACAATTTGTGATGGCTGAGGGTGGTTTTAAATCTATGCTTCAACCTGCATTTGCCAACCAGTGGATGACCACCTTTAATACCAGCACTACCATATGGAATTGGGTTTTTGCCTACGGTGATGTTGGTTTAGTGAAAAACAGAGGAGAACAAATAGAATTTCTCTACGATTCTGGAATTCGATTGAATCTTGTAGAAGATTATTTTGAATTATTTTTTCCTGTTTATTCTAGTAATGGATGGGAAGCTGGGCAAGATGATTATGGAGAACGAATACGATTTATAGTTACTTTAGACATCCCAACTCTTTGGAGGTTGTTTACAAGAAGGTGGTATTAATTGAAGTCATCATAATCGAATTCAGGTTCATAGGATAAATTCGACTTAAAAAACTTATTTTTGCACCATGGAAACAAATAGACAAAAAAAAATAGCAGGAGTAATCCAAAAAGACTTAGGCAATATAATCTCTAAAATGCTTAAGGATGCGGGGCATCAAAATATTATTATTAGCGTAACCAAAGTTAGGGTGACTCCAGATTTACTTCAGGCTAAAGCTTACTTAAGTGTTTTTCCAGAATCACACGGAGAAGATTTGGTTGCTTCAATAAACGAAATTAAAAACAAAATTAAACATCAGTTATCTCAACTCACCAAAAATCAGTTAAGAAGAGTGCCCGAGCTTGAGTTTTTTAATGATGATACCCAAGCTTATCTCAATGAAATTGAAGATGCTTTTAAAGGGATAAACAACCCGCTTAAAGACAACTAATCAGTGAATTTTTCATTAAAAATAGCCAAACGTTATTTGTTTTCTAAAAGCGAAAACAAAGCAATTAACTTCATTAGTTGGATTGCAGGTTTAGGGGTGGTGGCTAGTACATTTGCTTTAATAGTTGTGCTTTCTGCATTTGCAGGACTTAAAGAATATTCTATTCAATTTACAGGTGCTCACGACCCAGATGCTAGAATTCTTCCACTTAATGGAAAGGTATTTATGGCATCAAAAAATCAATTGAAACAACTGGAAAACTTAGCGGAGGTACACTATATTAGTAAAGTTATTGAAGACAGAGTTCTTCTAGATTTTAAACAAAAAAATACACCCGCTATTTTACGTGGAGTAGATGCTGGTTTCAAGAATGTAGTTGATGCTCAAAATTCCATTGTTTACGGTAGTTGGATGGAAAATGAATATCAAGTCATCATGGGCAATGATTTAGCTAGAACTCTTTCTATTGGAATAATGGATCCATCTGGAATACTTAGCTTAATGGTTCCAAAAACAGGAAAAGGACAGATTACTGATTTTAATTCAGCTTTCAGAAAAAGCAGTGCAAGCGTGTCTGGTATATTTTCATCTAATGATGATAAAGAAAAAAACCGAATGTATTCAGATATTAATTTTGCTCGATCTTTGTTTAATGTTGGTGAAGATGAGGTGAGTATGATTGAAGTAAAATTAGTAAATCCAAAATCCTACTCAAAAGTAGAAGAAGAAATTAAGTCAATTTTTAAGGGAGCAGTTGAAGTTAGAAATAAATTGATGATTAACGATGAGCTTTACAGAATGCTAAACACAGAGTATATAGCAGTTTATTTTATTTGCACTTTGGTGGTTATAATAGCTTTGTTTAATGTAATTGGTTCTGTAATTATGTCTGTTTTAGATAAAAAAGCAGATATTATTACTTTGAATAAATTAGGTGCAAGTCAAAAAACCTTAGTTAATGTGTTTAAATTTCAAGGATTTTTAATGACATTATATGGTGCAATTGTTGGGTTATTACTTGGTGTTTTGCTACTATGGAGTCAGATTCAGTGGGAATGGTTCATGATTAACTATCAACTGGCCTATCCAGTTCAAATTGAGTTGCAAAATATAGGGATAGTAATTATTACAGTGTTGTCGTTAGGATTTTTAGCCTCTTATATAGCTTCTAAAAGAGTGAAGAATATTGTATCTTAGTATCAGATTATTTCGGCAGAAATACCAGCTTCAATAATATTTTCGCAACGAGGTCTTAAGTCTTCATAATCTCCAGACTTTACCGTACATTTCCCGTTAAAATGAATAATATATGTACATTGTTCAGCTTGAATTGGACTGTGGTCACAGGTTTTAATTAATGTTTCAATCACGTGATCAAAGGTGTTGACTTCATCATTAAAAACAACAATTTCATATTCTTTTTGAACTTTCTCCTTAACTAAAGTTTGCTCTTTGTGTTTTTCCTGAAAATTCATCTTTTGTTTTTCATGCAAAGATAAGAAGATTACTTGTTTAAAATCATCCTTTAACAAATTTACAAGCTATCCATTGCTTCTTTTTTGAGTGTTTAACATATTGTAAACCATTGTTTTGGCAATTTTCCTTTATAATATCTAAGTCTTCTTCATAGAACCCACTGAGAAGTAGAGATCCGTTTTTAGAAAGGTGTTTAGCGTAAATGGGTAAATCTGCTACTAAAACATTTCTGTTGATATTTGCTAGAATGAGTTGGTATTCATTTTTGATTTGCTCAGCGCCTCCTAGAAAAACTTCACCTTGACAATTATTTCGTTCTAAATTTTCAGTTGTATTCTCAACACACCAATCGTCTATATCAATATAATCCACCTTTTTAGCTTGATTAAGCTGTGCAACAATGCCTAAAACTCCAGTTCCACAACCCATATCCAAAACTTTTTTTTCTTTACAATCTTCATCAAAGATAAATTGAATCATTTGGAAGGTGGTTTCATGGTGCCCAGTTCCAAAAGACATTTTAGGTTCAATTATAATTTCGTGCAGGAAGTTTTCTTTTGAGTCATGAAAAGGAGCTCTAATATAAACCAAATCATCAACTTCAATAGGATGGAAATTTTTTTCCCATTCTTCATTCCAGTTAATTTGTTCAATTTGTTCAATTTTGTAATCAATTTCAAAATTAGGGTTTTTTAAAATCTGAATTGAATCAAAATTTGTTGGAGCCAATTCTTCTTGAACATAAGCACTTATTCCATGAGGATGTTCTTCAAAGCTTTCAAAATGAAGTTGACTTAATTCAGCCATTAAAATTTCAGCACCAGGTTGAACAGGGTTTATGGTAAAATGGTAAGCTAAATATTGCATAAATTCTTATTTATTGACCTCTAAAAAATACAACTGTACTCATAGTTTTTAAAAGTATTCGTAAATCTAAAAAAATATTTCTTCGTTTGATATAAAATAAATCGTATTGTAATTTCTCTAAACTATCTTCTTTAGAGGAAGCATATTTAGCTTTTACCTGAGCCCAACCAGTGAGGCCAGGTTTAATTACGTGTCTAATTTCGTAAAAAGGAATTTCTTTAGCTAATTCTTCAACAAATATTGGTCGTTCTGGACGTGGACCAATAAAGCTCATGTCACCTTTTAGTACATTTATAAATTGTGGAATTTCATCTAAACGCGTTTTTCGTAACATCTTACCGTATTTAGTTACTCTCAAGTCGTTTTTTGTTGCCCATTGTGCACCTTTGTTTTCGGCCTCTTTTATCATGGACCTAAGTTTTACAATTTCAAAATGTTTCCCGTTTTTACCAACCCTTACCTGTTTGTAAAATAGTGGGCCTCGGTTTCCAATTAAATTGATAATTAGTATAACAGGTAAGATAACAATAAAAAAAACTAAACCAATAATGCTTATTAATATGTCAAATATTCTTGTGAAAGCAAGATACAGTTTATTCTGGTTGCTTCTACTAAATGGGAAATAGCAATAGAAATCATTCTTTACATTTTCAATAGGGATTTTATTGGTGATTTCTTCATAAACTTGCGTGTAAGCTCTAATTGTGTAGCCGTTTTCTAAGAGGGGTAATAGTTTCTTGTAGGTTTGGCTATTCACTCCTTGTAAGGAGTTGGTGACTACAATTTCACTTACCTTTTCATGCTGAACAACAGAATTGATATTATCTAGTGCGTATTTTTGAACATCAGTTACAATATGATTTGTAAAGTCTGAATCTATATATCCAACAATTTCGTAGTTAGGATCATTTTTTTCAAGTTCGTGTTTAATTTGGTTAATATCAAAATGGTCACCAATAATCAGGACACGTTTGTAAAACCTAGGGGCTGTGATTAGCACAATATAAGCAAACCGCCATAGGTAAATTAGTGAAAACAGTATAAGAAAGAAGTAAATAATTGGATACCTGTTTTGAGGAAGTGAGGGAGTTAATACGGGAGTTGCTAAAAAAAACAAAACAGTTAATAAGCAGACTAATACCAGATTTTTAAACACCCTGTATTTAGATTCTGCTTTTTGTAAATCATACAATTCAAAAACTGTAGCAAAAAAGACAAAGTATGTTCCTAAGATCAAAAACCACTGATAAAAGTTACTAAGTGAACCAAAATAACTTAAATTAAATACTTCAACACTTACCCAGATAGATAAGCCAGTAAGCAAAAAATCTACAATTCTAAGTAGAATTTTTCTTTCGGAAATTTCAAAATGAGTTGATTTAGTTGGTGACATTAGTTGCATTAGTTAAATTATTACAAAAGTATAATAAATTATTTAAGTTTAAGAGATAAGATTTTTTTTTAATTGTTTGATAATGAGATTAGTGAAATATTTCTACAAATTATAGTTTTAAAATAAAACTCATTTATTAGTTTTGTCAAAAAAAAATATGTCTTTAGAAAAGTTGGTAATGAGTAAAATGAAAGAAGCTATGAAAGCAAAAGATGCATTGGCTTTAGCTTCTTTACGTTCCATAAAAAGCGAGTTGTTAAAGGCTAAAACAGCAGTGGCTAATGCAGCTGAAATGACCGAAGAGGAAGAGATAAAATTACTTCAGCGTTTGGTTAAGCAACGAAGAGATAGTGCTGAAGTTTACAAAGAACAAGGAAGAGAAGATTTGGCAGAACCAGAATTAAACGAAGCGAAAATCATTGAAGAATTCTTGCCAGCACAGCTTTCTGATGAAGAAATAGAAGAAGCTGTAAATTCTATTATTGAAGCAACAGGCGCTTCAAGCATGAAGGAGATGGGAATGGTCATGGGCAAAGCCAGTCAAGAACTTGCAGGTAAAGCAGATGGTAAAAGAATTTCAATGGCAGTAAAGTCTCAACTATCTTAAGTAGTTTGATTTGTTTTTCTAGGCCGCGTGGCGCAACTGAATAGCGCATCAGATTTCGGCTCTGAGGGTTGGGGGTTTGAATCCCTCCGCGGTCACCTAATTAAAGCCACGCCATCTTAGCGTGGCTTTTTAATAACTAACAATTGGTTAAAATTAAATTGAACTCCAGTAATGACCTTAGAATTTTGGACTTGTCCTAATCAATTATAGACGAGGTTGAAATTTAATTTTTAAGTGATTTTCAGTTCTGCAAAACAATTGCTTTTCAATAGGATTGGTTGTGTAAAGAATTATTCCAATTGTTTCTCTAAGTTTTAAAAACCTATAGAAAAGCTTCAACTTTTTAAAGCAAAAAAAAATGATTGCATTTGCGACTTAAATCTGATCCTAATACATGTATCTTTGTTATAAATTTTTGATTTTATACATGAAATATTTATTGTTGATATTCGTTTTGTTGGTAGCAAGCAGTTGTGAAAATGGAAAGTCATCAAAAACTAAACCTGTTCAACGTGCTGTAATTGAATTTAAAAAAGAAGCTGAATTAAGCTTGTTTGATAAAGAAGGTGAGGTGATTAAAACCCTTGATATAGAAATTGCTGAAACTGCCTATGAGCAAGAAACAGGACTCATGTATCGTGAAGAAATGGAAAACAATCAAGGCATGTTATTTATTTATAAAGATGAACGCCCAAGGCCTAGCTTCTATATGAAAAACACCAAAATAGCTTTGGACTTGATTTACTTTGATAAGGATTTTAAAGTAGTAGATTTTAACCTAAATGCCTTACCAATGGATGAAAGTCTCTTGTCTTCAAAAGTGCCCTCACAATATGTATTAGAAGTTGTTGCTGGGTTTGTAGAAGAATTTGATATACAGCTTGGCACACACGCCCAATTGAAAAGATTAGAATAATTTTGCAGAATGCTTAGGCTTCAATTTTTAAATTAAGTAAATTTGTAGATGTTTAATTCTAGTAGAAAAAATTGGATAAAAAAATAATCTTAGGCATAGAATCCTCTTGTGATGACACATCGGCCGCTGTTTTTGAAAACAACAAAAAGCTATCTAATGTCATTGCTTCTCAAAAAGTACATCAAGAATTTGGTGGTGTTGTTCCAGAACTGGCTTCCAGAGCTCATCAGCAAAATATTGTACCGGTGGTTCATCAAGCTATACATCAAGCAGGTGTTCATGTTAACGATATAGATGCAATTGCTTATACCAAAGGACCTGGTTTGTTGGGCTCTCTTTTAGTGGGTGCTTCTTTTGCTAAATCTATGGCTTACGCTTTAAATATTCCATTAATAGAAGTGAACCACATGCAAGCTCACATTTTAGCTCACTTTATAGAAGATGAAGCTCAAACTGCACCAAGCTTTCCTTTTTTAGGCGTAACCATTAGTGGGGGACATACACAGATTGTTCAGGTAGATAATTATTTCTCTATGAAAGTAATTGGAGAAACCCTTGATGATGCTATTGGTGAAGCTTATGATAAATGCGGAAAAATGCTAGGTTTAGATTATCCAGCCGGACCTCAGATAGATCGATTAGCTTTGCATGGTAATCCTTTAAAGTTCAAGTTTTCTAAACCAAAAGTTGAAGGCTTAAATTTTTCATTTAGCGGACTAAAAACTGCGGTTCTTTATTTCCTTCAGCGGGAGCACCAAAAAAACTCAAACTTCATAAATGAGAATTTAAATGACATTTGCGCTTCTTTTCAACATACTGTAGTCAATATCTTAATGGATAAAATCTTGAAAGCAGTAAAGCAAACAGGGATTAAAAATGTTGCTATTGGTGGTGGTGTTTCAGCCAATTCAGCTATCAGAAAAGCTTTAAAAGAGGCTGAAGATAAAGGCCAACTCCATGCATTTATTCCAAAATTTGAATACTGTACAGATAATGCTGGCATGATTGCTGTTGTAGGCTATTATAGTTTGCTTGAAAACAAAGTATCTAATTTTCATGCTAGTGCTCAAGCTAGATTACATTTAAACGAATTATAAACCAAACCATAATCAACCCAAATGAACAAATTATTTTTTTGCTTTAGCTTCTTGTTTTTTAGCCTTGTGCTAACCGCTCAACCTTTACTTTTTAACCAACAGCATAATGATGCGCTAGATTTTGGACTTTCTGAAAAGGAAATTGAAGAGTATAACAAAAGAGGATATTTAGAGGTTTTTAATGAGGAAAAACATAACACAAAACTGGCTAAAAAATTGTTTGCTAAAAAAGTGGGCAAATCTCATAAACAAAAAGGGAGGACAGAAAACACAATTTATACGGTTGTTGCTGAATCTAAAAACAAGCATTATCGAGTAGATTATATTTTTTTAGATGGAAATAAATACGATTATGAACAAATTCAAAAAATTAGAAAGAAAGTGAGAGAACTTTTGGATGATGGAGTCAAATTTGAATCGGTGGCCAGACAATATTCTATGGATCATAACTCTACCCGTGGAGGTGATTCAGGGTGGTTTAAAAAGGAAAAAACCATGGATGATTTTTACAATGCTATTTCCAATCCTAAATACTTAGCTAACGAGATTTTTGAAATTGATTTACCCGAAAAAAATTGGTATTATTTGGTAAGAAAAAATTATACGCCAACTGCTTTAAATGAAATTTTGATTTTAGTTGAAAAAGAATCTCTGAGGTAATGCAACTTTTTTATCAGAAAATAAAAGCAAAAGTTGGAGATCGCTTTTTAATGGAAGCTGAGGAGGCTAGGCATTTAATTAAGGTTCTTCGAAAAAAAATAGGAGACCAAGTGATGGTAAGTAATGGAGAAGGCGATTTATTTACTTGCCAAATCACTAATGATCATCCAAAAAAGTGTAATTTAGAAGTTCAACAAGTTGAGACTTTTTCTAAAGTAAGAAATTATTACTTGCACTTGCTCATTGCGCCCACAAAGACCAATGATAGATTTGAGTTTTTCCTAGAAAAAGCTACTGAAATTGGCATTGATGAAATTACACCCATTTTATGTGAACACTCAGAACGAAATACAATCAAAGCTGAACGTTATCAGAAAATTTTACTGAGCGCCATGAAACAATCGCTTCAATTTCATTTACCCAAATTGAATGAATTTAGACCATTTGCTGAGGCTGTTCAACGAACTAAATCAGATTCTAAATTTATTGCACATTGTGAAGAAGAGGCAAAAAGCTATTTGTTTTCCAGTTTAGCACAAAAGCCTGAGCAAAAAATAGCGATTTTAATTGGCCCTGAAGGTGATTTTTCTAAAGAAGAAATTCAACTAGCCAAACAACATGACTTTAAAGCTGTATCTTTGGGAAAAACAAGACTAAGAACTGAAACGGCTGGCATTTTTGCTGTTCAACAAATAGCCACAAAATTTGAATAATGATGAAAATGATACTTACTTTTTTAGTCTCTTTTTTTTTCTTGAGTAGTACAGCCCAAGAAATAGCCCTACTTAAATACCAAGGTGGAGGAGATTGGTATAGCAATCCTACTTCTTTACCTAATTTAATTGCTTTTGCAAACCAACAAATAGGTACTCAAATTAACTCTACTCCAGCCACTGTAGAAACCGCTAGTCCAGCGCTTTTTGAGTATCCATTTATTCATATGACAGGACATGGTAACGTGTATTTTTCTGATGAAGATGCTAAAAATTTGAGGAATTACCTTTTGAGTGGAGGCTTTTTACATGCTGATGATAATTATGGAATGGAGCCTTATTTTACAGAAGCCATTAAGAAGGTTTTTCCTGAAAAAGAACTTATAGAGTTGCCTAAATCTCATCCAATTTTTAATCAGTTTTTTGAATTTCCTAATGGCTTGCCTAAAATTCATGAGCACGACGGTGAACGACCACAAGCTTTTGGCATTTTTGATAATGAACGTTTAATGGTATTATTTACTTATGAATCTGACTTAGGAAATGGATGGGAAGATCAAGAAGTGCACAATGATCCTCAGGAAGTGCGTTTAAAAGCTTTACGAATGGGAGCCAATATTCTCCATTATGTGTTTACTGAAAACTAATGCAAAAACAACTTACCCATCACGAAACGAAACTCCATAAGCCAAAAATAAAGCTTGTGGTTAATGCTTGCTTAGTTCATTCTCCAGCAAATTTAGGAAGTGTTTTTAGAATAGCCGAAGCTTTTGGAGTTTCCTATATTCAATTATTAAACCAGCAAGAACAAACGCTATCCAGTAACCGCTTTAAACGTGTTTCTAGAAATACAGAATCGTTTATTAACGTTCAGTATGTTGAAACTATTGAAGAATGTTTTTTAAAAGAACAAAAGAATGAATTTGTGAAAATAGGTATTGAAATTACAAGCAATTCAAAACCTATCAATGAATTTTTCCCAAAACAGCCTGTGCAATTTGTTCTTGGTAACGAAAACACAGGAATACCAACAGAAATCCTTCATCATCTTAACGCCGTACATCATATTCCTATGTATGGGGTGAATTCAAGCTTAAATGTAGCCCAATCATTAGGAATTTGTTTGTATCAAACAAGAAACAATGAGTCTGCCAATCTCTAATAGTTAGAAGTTAATAGTTGTTTTATTTTAACTATTTACGTTAAAACAAAAGATTTATTCGTTTTGTTTAACTTTTAACTTACTTTTTTGAACAAAAAACTAAAATCTATTTTATTTTTGAATTGTTAAACTATGCTATGGGAAATATTAAACAAAATTTCAGTATCAAGGATTTAGAGCTACTCAGTGGAATCAAAGCTCACACTATTAGAATGTGGGAAAAACGCTACGGAGTACTTAATCCAGAACGAACCGATTCAAATATTCGTACTTACGACATTAACGGTCTACAAAAAATATTAAATGTAGCTTTTTTAAACGAAAATGGATACAAAATATCTCGAATTTCAGAAATGAATAACGACGAAGTTTCTGATTTAGTCCAAAGAATTACCACTAGTAAAAGTAATTATGATCGAGCAATTAAGTCGCTTAAAGTGGCTATGATGAATTTTGATCAACCACTTTTCTTAAAAACTTATAAGGGCTTAACAGATACAAAAACATTTCAAGAAATTTTTAATGACGTTTTTGTTCCATTGATGTACGAAATAGGGATTTTATGGCAAGCGGGCACCATAACTCCGGCTCACGAACAATTTATTTCTAATTTGGTGAAACAAAAACTTTTTATCAACATTGAAAAGTTGCAAACTAGCCAACCTTCAAGAACAGATCGCGTGTTTGTTTTGTTCTTGCCTGAAGAAGAAATTCACGATATTGGTTTATATTACTTAAATTACGAATTACTTTCTTACGGTTACAAAGTAATTTTTCTTGGTCATAGCCTTCCGTTAAGTGACTTAGATTTTTTATCAACTTTGTATGATCGTGTAACTTTTGCTACATATTTAACAGTGAAACCAGACGATATTGAAGAATTAATTAGTAAACTGCACGAAAAAACAAAAAATAATAAAAATAGTGAGTATTTTTTGTTGGGGAGAAAGGCAATAGAGTTGTTAGAATCTAAGACTGAACTTCCTACAGGGGTAACTGCATTTAAAGATATCAACCAACTAACACGTAACTTATAATGAATAAAAAGATTGCTGTAATAGGGTCGGGCTTCTCTTCGCTAGCCGCTGCATCCTACTTAGCTAAAGACGGAGATGAGGTACAACTTTTTGAAAAAAATGAAAGCATAGGAGGTAGAGCAAGGCAATTTAAAGCAGAAGGCTTTACTTTTGATATGGGACCGTCTTGGTATTGGATGCCCGATGTTTTTGAACGGTTTTTTAACGATTTTGGTAAATCGGCTTCAGATTATTATCAGCTTGATAAATTAGACCCTGCATATTCTGTTTATTTTGGTAAAGACGATTATATAAGCATTGGAGATAGTCTAGAAAAAATTTATCAGGTTTTTGACGAAAAAGAGGAAAATGGGGCTCAAAAACTCAAGAAATTTATTGATGAAGCTAGAGATAATTATGATATTGCTATTAAAGACCTAGTTTATAAACCAGGCTTATCACCATTAGAGTTGGTAACTCCTAAAACCATTACAAAATTGGGTCAGTTTTTTGGAAATATTTCTAATGATGTAGATAAAGAATTCAAAAACGAACAGCTCCGTCAGATTTTAAAATTCCCTGTCTTGTTTCTAGGTGCAAAACCTTCTGCTACGCCTTCGTTTTATAATTTTATGAATTTTGCTGATTTTGGTCTAGGTACTTGGCATCCTAAGGGAGGATTTTTTGAGGTAATTGCCGCTATGGAAAAATTAGCCACTTCCCTTGGTGTTAAAATCCAAACCAATTCAACCATTGACGAAATATTAGTTGAAAATGGAACAGCTAAAGGGGTTTCTGTAAATGGAGAGAAAAAATATTTTGATGTGGTTTTATCTGGAGCCGATTATCATCATACCGAAACTTTACTGCCAAAAGCATATAGACAATATTCTGAAGACTATTGGAAGAAAAAAGTTTTTGCTCCTTCTTCTTTACTGTTTTATTTAGGTGTTGATGAAAAAGTTGAAGGATTGAATCACCACAACTTGTTTTTTGATACGGATTTTGAGCAACATGCCAAAGAAATTTATACCGACCCAAAATGGCCAACCGCTCCACTTTTTTATGCCAACTTTACTTCTAAAACAGATCCTAATACCGCGCCTGAAGGAATGGAGAATGCTTTTTTCTTAGTGCCTTTAGCTCCAGGTCTTGAGGATACAGAAGAACTGAGAGAAGAATACTACGAAAAAATAATGTCAAGATTTAACGAAATTACAGGAATTAATCTCAGAGATAAAGTTATATTTAAACGAAGTTTTTGTGTGAATGATTTTATTGATGATTATAATTCATATAAAGGAAATGCTTATGGTATGGCAAACACCTTATTACAAACAGCGTTTTTAAGACCAAAGCTAAAGAGTAAAAAACTAAAAAATATGTATTTCACTGGGCAATTAAGTGTTCCTGGTCCTGGAGTTCCACCTTCGTTAATTTCAGGAAAACTGGTTTCCCAACTGATTCAAAAAATTAAATAAAAACTATTGCTATGAAATCAATTTTTGATGAAGTTTCGAGAGCCTGCAGTGAAAAAGTAACGAATGCCTATAGCACCTCTTTTTCAATTGCAACAAAATTACTTTCTCCAAGCATTCGCCAAGATATCTACAATATCTACGGCTTTGTTAGGTTTGCTGATGAAATAGTGGATACCTTCCACGATTATGACAAGGAAGATTTATTCAAAAGATTTGAAATTGATCTTAAACATGCACTTACACACAAAATAAGTTTAAACCCTATTTTGAATTCTTTTCAAGAAACAGTTCATAAGTACCAAATTCCTTCGGATTTATATGAGGCTTTTATGGACTCCATGCGAAAGGATTTATACAAATCTGAATATACCACTAAAGAGGATTATGAAAATTATATTTACGGAAGCGCAGATGTAGTTGGATTAATGTGTTTGAAAGTTTTTGTAAAAGCTGATGATGAGCTTTACCATCAATTAAAGGAAGATGCTAAAAGTTTGGGATCTGCTTTTCAAAAGGTAAATTTTCTAAGAGATTTAAAGGCTGATTATGAAATATTGAGTCGCTCTTACTTTCCTAATGCCAACTTAGAGCAATTAGATGAAGCCACTAAAATTGAAATTATTGAAGAGATTGAAGCAGATTTTGCAAAAGGATACAGAGGAATTGTTCAATTGCCAGTTGAAGCTAAGTTGGGCGTTTATACTGCTTATATATATTATCTTCGCTTGCTAAAAAAATTAAAATCCACGCCTTCATTGGAAATTAAAAATACGAGAATTAGTGTGCCAAATTATGAAAAAGCTGGTTTGTTAGCCAAATCATTTATTTCATGTAGATTAAATTTGTTATAAATATATAATGATGGAAATTTTAATTTGGATCGGTATATTTTTAGGGAGTTTTTTAGCCATGGAGTTCATGGCTTGGTTTACGCATAAATATGTAATGCATGGTTTTTTATGGGTACTTCATAAAGACCATCATTTAAAAGATCACAAATCATGGTGGGAGCGTAATGATGTCTTCTTTATATTCTACGCCGCAATTAGCATGTTTTTTTTCATGTCGGGTTTAGTGCCTTACGGAAGTGCTATTGGTGGAGGAATTGCTTTGTATGGATTTACCTATTTTATGGTGCATGATATTTTTATTCATCAGCGGTTTAAATTGTTTAGAAAAGCAGATCATTGGTACGCCAAAGCCATTAGAAGAGCTCACAAAATTCACCATAAACATTTAGGAAAAGAAGACAGTGAGTGTTTTGGAATGTTAGTTCCGCCACTTCGATTTTTCAAGAATAAATAATTTTAATGAACCAACCGTCTGCCCTTATTATTGGCGCTGGAATTGCAGGTTTAGCAACTTCACTTCGCCTAACTAAACTTGGCTACAAAGTTCAAGTTTTTGAAAGTAACTCCTATACAGGAGGAAAATTACATGCCATAAAACAAGACGGCTATCGCTTTGATTTAGGTCCTTCTTTATTTACTATGCCTCATTTGGTTGATGAATTATTTGAACTTTTTGAAGAAATTCCAAAGCAACATTTTGATTACATTAAAAAATCAAATTTGTGTAATTATTTTTGGGAAGATGGAACTAGATTTCAGGTGAAAGATAGTCTTGACCAGTTTGTGAATGATGCAAGTCAAGTTTTTAAAGAGCCTAAATCAAAAATTGAAGCTTATCTTAATCGAAATCAATTAAAATACGATTTAACCCAAGATTTGTTCTTGAATAAATCGCTTCATAAAACCAAGACTTACCTCAGTTTAGATACTATAAAAGCCGTTGCTCAAATGTATAAATTGCATTTGAACGAAAGTTTAGACACCACTAATAAAAAATATTTTTCCAATCCAAAGCTCATTCAGTTATTTAATCGGTATGCCACTTACAACGGATCTTCGCCTTTTAAAACTCCAGGAATCATGTCTATGATTTCTCATTTGGAAATGTACTACGGTACCTTTTATCCCAAAGGCGGAATGCATCAAATTTCTCAATCTATCACCCAATTAGCTAAACAAGAGGGAGTTGAGTTTCATTTGAATACTAAAGTAGATGAAATTGTAACTGAAGGAAATCAAGTAAAAGGAGTAGAAGCCAATGGAAATTTTTATACTTCAGATGTAGTGGTTTCTAATATGGATATTTTTAGTAGTTATTCTTCGCTATTGAAGGAGGCAAAACAACCTAAAAAAACCTTGCAACAAGAAAGATCTAGCTCAGCTTTGATTTTTTATTGGGGAATTGAAAAAGAATTTCCTGAGTTAGATTTGCATAATATTCTTTTTTCTGACGATTATGAAGCTGAGTTTGATGCTATTTTTAATCAGAAAGAAATTTATCACGATCCAACCATTTACATTAATATCACTTCAAAAGAGGAAAAATCAGATGCCCCTGCAAATGCAGAGAATTGGTTTGTGATGATGAATGTACCAGCAAACTACGGACAAGATTGGAAGAAAATTCAACAAAGCCTGAAGAAACAAGTAATTGCTAAAATCAATCGAATTTTAAAGACCGATATTTCTCCCCTTATAGTTACTGAATATGTTTGGGATCCTGTGGAAATAGAAAAAACAACATCTTCTCATCGCGGTTCTTTATATGGAGCTTCAAGCAACGACCAGATGGCCGCATTCTTAAGGCATCCTAATTTCTCTAAACAGTATAAAAATTTGTACTTTTGCGGAGGGTCTGTTCATCCTGGTGGTGGTATTCCGCTATGTTTATTATCTGCCAAGATTGTATCTGACCTTGTTCCTAAAACCTAATTTTGATTTATGCTAGCTCTTCATAATAATAAGAAGTACACACTTCTTGCCATCGGAATTTTATGGCTTTTTCACGTTTCTGGTATAATGGGGATAAGCCTTGGGTATCAAGATTGGTTTGCCAGCAGAACAGCCCTCAACTTGTTTGTTATGTTCTTGGTCTTGATTCTCTTCTTTCCAATGGATTCATTCAAAAAATGGGGTTTTTTCATTCTTTTTGGAAGTTTAGGCATGCTTGCTGAATATTTGGGAGTGACTTTTGGATTGTTTTTTGGCGAATATAATTACGGCAATAATTTTGGCCCTAAAATATTGGAAGTGCCTATTTTGATTGGTGTAAATTGGGCAATGCTAACTTTTATTTGTGGTGCTGTGGCCAATCATCTCTCAGAAAATATTTTTCTTAAATCTTTATTGGGCACTTTTATGATGCTTTTCTTGGATTTATTTATGGAAAAAGTAGCCCCTATATTTGATTTTTGGGAGTTTTCTGGTGGTTATGCTCCTATAGATAACTACATTGCATGGGGAGTAATCTCGTTTATTTTTCACCTTATATTTCATTGGGCCAAAATACAAGGTAATGCATTAATTTCAATTCATTTATACCTAGTTCAGCTGGTGTTTTTTATCTATTTCTATGTCTATTTCTAAAAATACATACATTATTATTGGCGCTGGAGCCTCAGGTTTGCATTTAGCTCTGCAAATGGTTACATCTGAGTTTTTTAGACGGCATGAGGTGATTATCTTAGAAAAAGAGGAAAAAAATCAAGCCGATAAAACTTGGAGCTTCTGGGAGAAAGGTCAAGGAAATTGGGATCACATCATCAAAAAACAATGGGCGGTAGGAGATATTTTTGCACAAGGTAAGCGTGTTGAAATGATTTTGAATCCATATCGCTACAAAACCATTTCTTCCTTAGATTTTTATAACGAAGCTAAAAAAGTGATTACAAGTTGTCCAAACATCACTTGGAAGCATGAAGAAGCGATGGAGGTAAAATCAACGCTTGATGAGGTGAAAGTCTCTACCAATCAAGCTACTTACAAAGCCGATTACGTTTTTGATAGTCGATTACCTGATTTGAATCGCATTACCTCTTCAGACAGCAATTTGATTTACCAGCATTTTTTAGGTTGGGAGGTAAAAACTGAAGCGCCTACTTTTAATCCAGACTGTTTCACCATGATGGATTACCGAATTAAAGACGGTGAGACTACCAGCTTTACTTATGTTTTGCCCTTTTCCCCCACCCAAGCTTTAGTCGAATTTACTTATTTCTCACCTTCCATAGTTTCAAAAGAGGTATATGAAAATCATTTAAAGAAATACATGAGTGAAATCCTTCAAGTAGAAGATTTCAAGTTAGTATCAACAGAGAAAGGAATCATACCTATGACTACTTTTCCTTTTGAAAAAGACCATAAAGAGCGCCATCAAAAAATTGGAACTGCCGGTGGTTGGGTAAAAGCATCAACAGGATATTCGTTTAAAAATGCAGAGAAAAAATCCAAAGAAATAGTGGAATTAATCACGCAAGGAAAACCTCCTCAACAACTTCATAAAGCAATAAAATACCGCCATTATGATGATATTTTTCTGAATGTACTACACCATAGAAACGACTTAGGCGAAAAAGTTTTCTATCAACTTTACGACAAAAACAACATCCAAACCTTATTTCGTTTTCTAGACGATGAAAGCAGTGTGGCAGACGATTTAAAAATTATAACCTCCGTAACTTC
>JAIUMH010000038.1 GCA_022565635.1 Flavobacteriaceae bacterium
GAGGAGGTGCTGGAACTAGCGTAAATGCCGGGAAACTTCTTTTAAACGCAGGATATAAAGGTTTTTTTGCTAGAGCTTCATTAGATGCTTCCGTGCAATATGGTATAACTGGTGATATTGATTTGATTAGTGCCACAGCATCTGGCGTTGGTTTTGGCAGGTATGGTATTATGGCTAATGTTGGTGCTGCTGGAATAGATTATACACTAATTGGTGGCCAATATAGAGATGTCTTCAGTAATAAACTATTTTCAGATGGAATGTACGATATGTTGGGCAGCTTTGGACCTAATTTAGGCAGATCAATTTCATCTCCAAGAAATTCACTTGGAACTTTTGGTATAGAAGCAACTGGTAATACTTTGGGCACCTTGGTGTCTGAAATGTTAAAATAAAATCAACTGTATTTAGTATGAATAATGTAAGAAAGGTCATAAAATATGCTTTTATATTTCTTCTTTTCTTTGTTCCAATTATTTTTTTGGGTACTCTATCTAATAAATCCAAACTGTATTCAGAATATTCTAATATGAATATAACTATTGGATATTATTATGAATGGGGTACTGGAGGTAGAGGAGCTAGTGAAGCTAGATATTCTTTTAGAAACAAAAATAAAAAAATTAAAAGTGCTACTTCATTGGCAACTTTTAAAGAATCAAGCCCTATTGTAGGTAAAAATTATGTTGTTGTTTATGATGGCAAAAAACCAAAACGTTCAACTATGTTTTTAAATCTACCTGTTCACGATTCTATAAGTCATTATTTTAGAAGAGGGAGTTTAAGCAAAATGCCCATAGAGGAGTATCAACAAACAATAGATTCCTTTTATCTAGAAAGATTAACAAAAGGGTTTAATAGTTTCTTCCCACCCTACTACAAAAAAGAAGATTTTCCAGAATTAGAGTATCTTTGGGAGAAATAGGATTAACTTCGACTATTTTCTTTCACCCAACTCTCATCTGGATTTTTGTAGGAGCATATCAATGCGTAAACATATACCACTCTTAACTCTTCATTTAATTCATAATGAATCAAGTATGGAAATTTATTTATTTTGACACAACGAATTCTTTGGTACTTGACTTGATATAAAAGAGCGTCTTTTTCAAGTGACTTAATCAAATTTTTAGTTGTTTTATAAAAACGTAAGCCTAATGATCTTTGTTTTTTATTGTAATAATCAATAGCTTCCTGAATTTCATCAGCTACAGCTTCAAATACAATGACTTTGAACTGCTGTTTTTCCATAATTTAAAGCTTGATTTTCTTGCCAAGGTCATCCACAGAAAAAAAATCTTCTTTAGTAGCGTTTTTTTGGCGCTTCAAAACAATTTCTTTGTGCCATTCAGGAACCTTAAAATCTTCCATTTGATTTACACTTATGCTTCCAAAATTTTCAGATAAAAACGTTATAAGTTTATCAAACTTGTTGTCTGGTACATTTATAGTGATATTTACTTGCTTCATGGCTTTTAATCTAATACTTGTACAAAAAATGAAACCGAAATTTATAAATTCAATTGTCATTGATTTCTACAAATATAAGCAATTTAAGCTAAATTAAAATCTAACTAAAACCGCTTTGTTGTTGTACAGCATATTTTTAATAAACTTAATAAAATAATTAATCCTCAGAAAAAAGGTGTATATTAATTTTGGTTAATAGAGCTTAAATCTTACTGCTACCAATAGTTTACGGCTTGTGGCTTAATCTAGCTTTTTAGGATTCTGCCTTGTATCAAAAACATGAGTAATATAAGCGGTTTGATCTTCTACTTTATAGATAATTTTATTGTGGTTAGAAATCAAATATCGGTGACCTTGATTGAGATGTTTTAAAAGTTCTTCTTCTTGTCCTAATTCTGTGCCTAATTTCAGCGTTTTAACTGTATTAAGGGCTTGGTTTTTTATCTTCTGAGCAATAGTTAATGAAAAGTGTTTGGTGTAGAATTTATAAATTTTTTTAAGGTCTTTTTTAGCTTCAAGCGTCCATTCAATATTCATCCTACCAGTTTTTCGATTCCTTTTCTAAATCTTCATGAGAAACTGTTTTGCCTTGTTCTATTTGTTCATTTGTTAAAGTTACCCGGTCAATGATTTCTTTTTCAGTAAGGGTTGGGTAACTGATTTTTTCATCACTTTCCTTTACTGTAACAAAGTCCAAACTTTTAATAAAATTCAGAAAAGCTTTTGCTTTACTACTGTCTTTTATGCTTATAGTAATTTGCATGATTTTAATTTTTAAGGCATGTATGCTTTTTTTAATTTTAGTCTGCTCGCATCTATAGCTTATGAGATGGAAAAATACAACATGTCTAATTCATACAAATATAAGCAATTTAAGCTAAATTAAAATCTAACTAAAACCTTTCAAAAAAACAAGAGTATTAAAAATGAAGGAGTGTTGTAAAAATGAATCGCTGTATTCATAAATTGGTTAGTACACGACAAAAATCTAGTTTTTATGAGTTCCTTGATTTTTGACCCCTCATTCGCCTGAGGCGAAAGAAATCAAGGAAAATCAGGCTTCCGCCATAGGCGGATAAAGGTAGAACTGATTTTCAGCAAATCAAATTTTGTCGTGTACTATTCATAAATTGAACGAATTTAGAAGTAAAAAACAAAAAACCCGAGTAAAAACTCAGGTTTCTTTATGCTTTATAAAATTCGATTGAAGGATAACTAAAAAGGTAAATCGTCATTATCGTCTTCATTCAAATCGCTTACCGGTTCAAATTGATCACTTGGTGGAACGGGTGGCATATCATTGCCGGGTTGTGCGCCCTCTAAGCTATCTATTTTCCATCCTTGAATAGAATTGAAGTACTTGGTCTCTCCCTGGGGAGAAACCCACTCTCTTCCTCTTAAATTGATTCCAATTTTTACTTTTTGCCCTACTTTATATTGATTTAAAACATCGGTTTTATCTTGAATAAATTCAATTAATAAAAATTGAGGGTATTGTTCTTCTGTAGTAATTACTACCTCTCTCTTTCTAAAGCCATTGCTTCCGTACTCTTTTGTTTCTCCAATTAATTTAATCTTGCCTTGTACTTCCATTTTAATTATAGGTTTTTGCTAATAGTATTTTCCAAGCTTCTGTTACTTGGTCTTTTTCTAAATATTCTTGTGCTATAATATGCAACTTACTACTTTCATTTTCTTCTACGTAAGCTTGCATGTTGTTTTCTTTAATAAATGCGTTTACCTCTTCTTGGCTTGGGAGCATTTCTACATTTCCTAACTTTCCTAAATCATTTCCTGTAAGAATAGAACTGTTTTTTACTTCGTGAGGCATTTGGTCTACTCCTATTCCTAAGCTACTTAATGGTTTGGGTACTTCAAACATGCCTTGGTTGGCTCTGGAATACCAACTCCCACCCATTCTTGCTACTAAGTCAATTTTATGCTGGTCTATTTTTAAATGTTCATCCATCAAATCTTCCCTTACATGAACTTTTACTACTTCAGCTATCACTAAATTTCCTGCTCCTCCTTCTTTTCCTAAGTGTACCACTTCTTTTACCTTACATTCATATTGTACAGGCGATTCTTTAACGCGAAAAGGCTTCACTAAATCCGATTTTAACATGCTTAAACCGGCTTTTTCAAACTCGTTGGTGCCTTCCGGGTATTCAGTGCTAGAAAGCGACATCTGCTGTACAATGTCATAATTCACAACATTAATCACTACTTCTTTTGTGGCTTCTGCATTTTCTAACGTATGTTTTGTAGTATTGTTTCTTACCCTTCGCGCAGGCGAAAAAATCAGGATTGGTGGATTTGCACTAAACACATTAAAGAAGCTGTAAGGCGATAAATTTGGGTTTCCTTCAGCATCAATTGTACTTGCAAAGGCAATGGGGCGTGGTCCAATAGAACCCAACAGAATACCATGTAACTGAGGTGTTTTTAATTCCTGAGGTAAAAAACTTTTCATGTATAAGAATTTTATACAAAGGTAAGTATTCTAAGTTGTTTTGTAAAAAGTAATGTTTGTAAAACTCATTTTATTGCCAACCTCCTCCTAAAGCTCGGTATAATTCTATATTAGATTGAAGCACTTGGCGTTTATTTTCTACTACATCTAACTCCGTATTCAAGACGTTTTCTTGTGCATTAAGCACCTCAAGGTAATCGGCTAGTCCATTTTTTAACAAATCTTCAGAATACTCAAATGCCTCTTGATAAGCCTTACATTCTTTTTCTTTAATTAATAAGCGCTCCTGAAGCATAGACAAACTATACATAGCATCAGACACTTCTTGACCTGCGGTTAATAAAGTTTGCTGAAATTGCAAGGCTGCCTGTTCTTTTTGACCTTCCGCAACTTCTAATTGCGTTTTTAATGCTCTTCGGTTAAAAACAGGTTGCGTAAATCCGCCTAAAGCATTGTAGAAAAATGAATTTGCACTAAAAAAATCGCCAAAAGTCAAACTTTGTAATCCAGCTGAAGCATTTAATGTAAATGAAGGATATAAACTTGCTCTGGCTACATTAGTTAATTCAAAAGCATTGATCAATTCATATTCGGCCGCCACTACATCGGGACGGTTTCTTAGCAATTGGGCAGGAACACCTATTTCTATTTGTTGACCTATACTTTGCTCTTGAAGGGAGTTGCGTTCTGGACGATGAGGCTCTTTTGCTTTTAAAACAGATAAGGCATTTTCCGCAAAGCGAAGTTCATTTTTTAAATCGAATAATAATGCTTCAGCGGTGTAAACTTGCGCTTCGGTTTGTTTTACAGCCACTTTAGTCAATCGCCCAGAAGACTTTAAAGCTTCCGTGGTAGCTAAACTTTTTTTACGGGTTGCAATGGTTTTTTCAGTAATTTTTATTTGTTCATCAAGCGAAGCTATTTGGTAATACAACGAAGCTATTTGAGCTATTAATTCAGTTTTTATGGCTTGGTGTCCTGCTACACTTTGTAAATAAGCCGCTTGTGTAGCTCGTTTATTACTTCTTATTTTTCCCCAAACATCAGCTTCCCAACTCAAATTTACGGGAGCTTCATATTGGGTAATGGAGTTAAAAAAGTTACCAAACTGAGAGTTGGGAGCTAGATTCTGATAATTCACATTTCCAGAAAAATTCACCTCGGGTAAAAATCCAGCTTTTCCTTCTTTAAACATAGCATCTGCAATCATAATCTGTTGAAGTGCTAAACGTATGTCTAAATTATTGGTTAAAGCTTCGTCTATGTGTGATTGCAACAACGTGTCTGTAAACACCTCGCGCCAACTTAATTCTGCAACCGATGTAGTGTCTTTTTGCTTTTCAACTTCATCGGTTCTAAACAGTTTTTCGTCAGGTTCAAAAGTTTCGTCTCTTTCGTAATCTTTCGCTACAAAACAAGATTTCAGCAACAACAACTGCGTAAAAACAAGGCCGTATATAAGTAACTTCTTCATTATTCAGTAGGTTTTGTAATTTCAGGCTGACCCGTTATTTTTTCTTGTAAAAATTGAAAAACACTAAACAAAATAGGAATAACAAAAATCCCTAATACCGTTCCTATAAACAATCCGCCAGCGGCTCCAGTTCCAATAGATTGATTTCCCTTAGCTCCAACTCCAGTAGCTAAAACCAATGGCAATAATCCTAAAACAAAAGCCAAGGAAGTCATTAAAATGGGGCGTAATCTAATTTTGGCCGCATCTAAAGCAGAACGCGCAATGCTGTAGCCTTGTCGCCTTCGTTGGATGCCAAATTCCACAATTAAAATCGCATTTTTAGCCAGCAAGCCCACCAGCATGACCAGCGCAATTTGAAAATAAATGTTGTTTTCTAATCCGCTTATAGCCGTAACTATATAAGCACCCGCTACACCAATTGGTAAAGATAAAATCACTGCTAATGGCAGGAGGTAACTTTCATACTGAGCCGCTAAAAAGAAATAAGCAAACAACACACTTAAAGCAAACACCACAACCGCTTGACCAGCCACGGTAATTTCTTCACGGGTAATTCCAGAAAAGTCAATATCATAATTATTAGGAAGTTGAAGAGCGGCCTCTCTCACTGCTTCAATGGCATCACCCGAGCTAAAACCAGGAGCGGAAGAACCATTCACTGCAACGGCATTGTACAGGTTAAATCGCTTAACAGTCTGCGGACCATACACGCGTTTTAAACTGATAAATTCAGAAATTGGTGCCATCTCGCCTGAAGCCGTTTTCACAAAAATACTGTTCAAGTCTTCTTCCTGACTTCTATTTTCTGGATAGGTTTGCGCAAACACCCGAAATTGCTTTCCAAATCGGTTAAAATCTGAAACATAAAACCCACCTATGTAAGATTGCATCGTAAAAACTAAATCGCTGATGCTAATTCCACTCATTTTTGCTTTAGGTACATCAATTTGCATTTCTAATTGAGGAAATTCTGTATTGAATGAGTTGGAAGCAAAACCCACTCGCTCATCTTGATTTAGCAAATCTGAAAACTCTTTGGCTGCTTTATCCAGGTCTTTTAAATCGCCATATTTTCTATCTACCAATTGGACTTCAAAACCATCGGCACTGCCATAACCCGGCACGCTTGAAGGAGTAAAGAAAATAACTTCAGCATCCGAAATATGAGCGGTTCTTTTGGTCATTTCTTTCACCAATTCATCTACCTGAGTTTCTGGAGAAGTTCTTTCTTCCCATCGGTCTAAAATGATAAATCCTTGTGCGTAAGAACTCCCCGAGCCGGCAAAAAAGTTTCTACCACTGGTAATGGAAGCATTTCTCACCCCAGGAACATCTTTAATACTTTCGTAAATTTGATCGGTTGCCACAAAAGTACGATCTAAAGATGCCCCCGGAGGTAATTCTACATTCATAAAAATAACCCCTCGGTCTTCAGTAGGAACAAAACCTTTAGGAACCATACTCTGAAAAATAAAGATGCTCACAATAGCAAGACCTACAAAGCCAAAACTCATCCATCTATTTCTTAATAAAAACTTTAAGGAACTGATGTATTTATCCTGAAAACTCTTGAAAGCTGTATTGAAAGCTTTATAAAAAACTCTAAGAAACGACTTGTTTTCTCCATTTTTAGGTTTCAAAATAATGGCACATAAAGCGGGACTTAAAGTCAGTGCATTGACTGAAGAAATAAAAATAGCAATAATTAAAGTAACTCCAAATTGTTCAAAAAACACTCCCGCTGGTCCCTTTATAAAAGTAACGGGAATAAAAACAGCGCCCATAACCAAGGTTGTAGAAACAATAGCTCCACTAATTTCGCTCATGGCAGAAATGGAGGCTTGCCTTGCATTTTTATGGCCTTCTTCAAGTTTAGCATATACCGCTTCAGAAACTACAATGGCATCATCTACCACAATACCAATGGCTAAAACCAAGGCAAACAGGGTAAGTAAATTAATGGAGTACCCAAATAAATTCATAAAAAAGAAAGTTCCAATTAATGAAACAGGAACAGCTATAGCGGGAATTAGCGTAGTTTTAAAGTCTTGCAGAAAAATAAAAACCACAACAAATACCAACAAAAAAGCTTGAATTAAGGTAGTTTTTACTTTGTCTATAGAAGCGGTAAGAAAACGGTTTGTATCGTAATTGATGATGTAATCCATTCCTTTGGGGAATTCTTCTTTCAGCTCATCTAATTTTACGTACAACTCTTCAATAATTTCTTGAGCATTAGAGCCCGGCGTTTGAAAAACTCCAAAACTCATTCCTGGATGACCTTTAGAACGTGTTTTACTTAAATAAGAAAAGGCATCTAATTCTACATCAGCTACATCTTTTAAACGAAGTAAACTGCCATCCTCTAAAGCGGTAATAATAATTTCTTCGTATTCTTCTTTGGTTTTGTACCTGCCTTTATACTTAATTATGTATTCAAAAGCCTCGCCCACATTTTGTCCTAATGCTCCGGCTGCGGCTTCAATACTTTGTTCTCTAACTGCATCAATTACTTCTTGAGAGCTCAATCCATAATTGGCCATTCGGTTGGGGTCAAGCCATAAACGCATGGCGTAGTCTTTTCCTCCAAAAACATTGACTTCTGCCACGCCATTTACTCGTTCTAACTCAGGCTTAACATTGATATTTAAATAATTCTGTACAAAGGTATCGTCAAATTCTGGATTGGATGAAAACACCGAAATATAAACCAAAGCCGTATTGGTCCTTTTTTGAGTGATAATTCCCGCTCTCACCACTTCTTCAGGAAGAATAGGATTGGCTCTAGAAACTCTATTTTGTACATTTACTGCAGCAATATCTGCATCGTAATCTTGTTCAAAGAAGATATTGATTTGTGCTGAACCATCATTACTTGCCGTTGAAGTAATATACGTCATGCCTTCCACACCATTTATTTGCTCTTCTAGCGGATTAATCACACTTTCAATAATGGTTTCTGCATTGGCGCCAGGAAAATTAGCACTTACCTGAACTGTTGGTGGAGCAATGTCTGGATATTGTGTAACGGGTAAATCCAATAACCCCAAAACGCCTAACATCACTAAAATGATTGAAATTACGGTTGAAAGTACAGGGCGATTAATAAATGTTTTTAACATACTGGCTTATTTAAAAACTTGTTCATACTCCTCAATAACATCATCTAAAGTGACCTTTTTGACTTTAATTTGATCGCCTTCTTTCACGCGATTTAAACCTCTAGCCATGATTTGGTCACCTTCTTCTAAGCCGTTTTCAAGCACGTAAATCTGCTCATTTCTATCTTTGATTTGAATTGGTTTTTCAATCAAGCTGTCCTTTTCAACCAGAAATACAAATCGTTTGTTTTGGCGTTCAAAAGTAGATACCGTAGGAATGAGCAATTTATTCTCGTATGTAGTAGGAAGCAAAACACTTCCACTAGCTCCATCTCTAATTATTCGGTTGGGATTAGGAAATTTAGCCCGAAATGTAATGGTTCCTGTAATTTGATTTACATCTCCAGAAATGGCTTCAATTTTTCCTTGTTCAGCATATTTTATTCCGTTAGAAAGCATGAAATCTACCGGAGGAAAATTACTAATTTTATCTTCAATCACTTCGCCATCAGCTTCATCTACAAAATCTAAAAAATCTTTCTCGTTCATAGAAAAATAAACAAAAACCTCTTCTATTTTTGCAACGCGAGTAAGTGGCATAGCATCTCCAGGGCTTACTAAGGCTCCGTTTCTATAACTAATTCTGCCCACATAACCATCTACAGAACTTCTAATATTAGCGTAATCAATATTGGCTTGTATGCTGTTGAAATTGCTTTTGGCATCCTGGTAATTGGCTTTTGCGGTGCGAAGTTCAATTTCACTCACAATTTCTTTTTCTACCAAAGGTTGTAACTTTTCAACTTCATAAGCAGCCGATTCCATTCGGGCTTTGGCCGCCGCCGCTTCTCCATCTAAACTTTGGGTTTCTAACTTAAATAAAGTTTGACCTTTACTTACTTTCTGCCCTTCATCTACCAAAACATCGGTAATATAACCAGGCACTTTTGCTCTAATCTCACTACTAATAATTCCTTCTACACGGGCAGGATAAGATTTATAAGTGGTTACATCTGAACGTTCTAATGTAAGTACCGGAAATTCTTGAATTTCTTTTTCTTTCTTTTCTTTTTGCTCTTCCTGACATCCTAAAAAAAAGAAAATTGAAAATAAAGCGAATAGGTAGGTTTTATAGTTCATCATTTATTTTTTCCAATGCTGTTAATGCTGATTTTTGTTGCATTTCTAGTTGATTTAAATGTTGTTGATACACCGCTAATTTTGGCTGCACATTTTCGAAGCCATCAATTTCCTGTTCTTTATTAAACTTAATAATTTGATTGACCATTTGTTGCTCCTCATTTAGTTTTTCTAAACCTTCTTCAACTCTAAGACATAAAAATTGTGCAGAAGGTTTAAAATATCTTTTTCTATCTCCTTTTTTGGTTACAAATGTGATGCGTTTGGTTTCTTGAAGCAATTTCAAATTGGTAGAAACACTGCTTTTGCTTGAGGCTAAATCTGTAGTGATCTGCTCAAAGCTCAAACCATTTCTAGTGCTCAATAACAACAAGGCATAAATCCTTGCAGCCAAGGGAGGCAATTCAAATAGACTCTCAAAATGAATGCCTAAATCTTCAATTAAATTTTCTTTTACCAAAACTATAAAATTAAAGGCACAAATTTAGTTTAGTTCGGTTTATACAAAACCAAAAGAACTTATAATTCACATTTATTTAATTTGAATAACAGCATACGATGTTTGTGCAAAAGCCGTTTTCATTACAGAGACATTCCATGTAAAATTGTCTATTTTTGCTTTTAAACGAAAAAATTGAAAATGAAGATTATATCTTATAATGTAAATGGAATTAGAGCCGCCTTAAAAAAAGGTTTAATTGATTGGTTAGCTGAAGAAGATGCAGATGTTGTGTGTTTTCAAGAAACTAAAGCTCAACCTGAACAAATTGATGATCAACTTTTTCATGCCATTGGATATCCTTATGTATATTGGTTTTCAGCTGAAAAGAAAGGCTACAGCGGAGTAGGTATTCTTTGTAAAAAAGAACCTAAAAATGTAACCTTTGGAACAGGAATTACGTATATGGATAAAGAAGGAAGAAACTTACGAGTAGATTTTGATGAATTTTCAGTAATGAGTATGTATTTACCCTCAGGAACCAACGATGAGCGACTTGATTTTAAATTAACCTATATGGATGATTTCTTGACGTATGCTTCATCCTTAAAAGAAGAGCTTCCCGGCTTAGTAATTTGTGGCGATTATAATATTTGTCATAATCCTATTGATATTCATGACCCAGTGAGATTGAAAAATGTTTCTGGATTTTTGCCTGTTGAAAGAGAATGGTTAACAGCATTCATCAACACTGGTTTTGTTGATAGCTTTAGAAATCAACATCCAGAAAAAGAGGTATATTCGTGGTGGAGCTACCGTGCAAATGCTAGAAATAATAATAAAGGTTGGCGTTTAGATTACCACATGATTACCAAAAATTTAGTACCCAATATTAAAAATACAGCTATTTTAACCCAAGTAAAACACAGCGACCATTGTCCTGTTCAACTAGAATTAAACTTATAAAAAAAAAATAATGATGCGAATATTTAAATTATTACCCGTTTTATTACTGACTTCAGTTTTAGTAAGCTCTTGCGTGAGCCAGAAAAAATTTAAACAATTAGAAGAACAATACAACAACTTAGTAGATGACTTTCAAGAATTAGATGAAGCAAAAAAAGAATGTGATGAAAGCTTAGCTTCTGTTGAACAAGAACTGCTTGAACAGAAAAAAGCCTACAACAAACTTAAAGAAGAAGAGGAGGAATTGCGTATGAATTATGCTGATTTGAAAAATAATTACCTAAATCTTTCTAGGTCTTATGACGCTTTAGAAAAAAACTCATCTTCTGCTTTAGCTGAAAACTCAAAGAAAAACAGAACTTTACTCGCTGAACTTGAAGATAAAGAAAAAGCCTTAAACGAAGAACAAAAACGATTAGAAAAATTACAAGGCGATTTAGCCTCACGTTCTGAACGAATTGATGAGTTAGAAAAACTAATCAATAATAAGGAAGAAAAAATGAATAATTTAAGAACAACCCTTTCTAATGCCTTAACTAATTTTGAAGGAAAAGGATTAACGGTTGAACAACGCGATGGAAAAGTTTATGTTTCTATGGAAAACAAACTTTTATTTGATTCTGGCAGTTGGAATGTAGGTTCAGAAGGGAAAAAAGCGGTTCAAGAACTCGCTAAAGTTTTAGCCGCAAATGAAGATATTGCTGTGCTAATTGAAGGCCATACCGATGATGACCCTTATCGTGGTTCTGGTCAACTAGCTGATAACTGGGATTTATCTACCAAACGTGCTTCTGAAGTATTGCGTTTAATATTGAAAAATAAAGAAATTAACCCAGAGAACTTAACGGCGGCCGGTCGTGGTGAATTTGCTCCCGTAGCTTCTAATGATACCCGCGATGGTAAAGCTAAAAACCGAAGAATAGAGGTGATTTTAACGCCTAAATTAGATGAAATTTCTAATTTATTAAAAGATATGTAAAAGGCGTTCGCCTTTTACCCCGTTGGGGCGAATCGAATTCGCCCTTTTCCTGCCCTTTTCCCGATCCGGGGCGTACGCGGTGGGCGGTAACGGGGCGTATGCGATACGCCCCTACGGTTTCCGGGGGCGATACCCGGGGCGTACGTTGGGGCGAATCGAATTCGCCCTTTTCCCGTTCTGGGGCGTATGCGATACGCCCCTACGGGTTGATGGCGTCTAAAATTTGGATGGTGATGTCTTTACCGCGTTTGGCGTAAAGGATGTTTGCGGATTCATTGCTTCCGTATATGTATGTGTAATTATGTTCTTCTCCGTATTTCGCTACTTTCTCGCGGACTTCCTTGATGATTTCGGCAATTACTTCATCGCTTTCTTCTTGCAAGGCCGTTGTTTTTTCTTGTCGTTCTTCTAATAAACGCTCTTGTAATTCTCCCAACTCATTGGCTTTACTTTCGCGTTCTTTGGCGGGTAATTTGGAATAAGACTTCTGAAAAAATTCATATTGCCGTTGAAACTCTTTAGCATCACGGTCTAATTCGCGCGTCAATTCTTTGTTGCGTTGTTCAAATTCTTTCTTCGCTTTTTTCATTTTATGATAACCACGAATCAATTCTTGGTTATCAACATAAGCGGTTTTTTCATTTTCAATGCAACCGATAAAAAAAAAGGAAAGCATTAAAAAAAGGGAAAATTGTTTCAATTTTAAAAACATAAGTAAAATCTATTTAATTATTATTTACTATAATAAACATCTATTAAAAAATTAAGGTCTAATTTGAGTTTTAAACGCCTTTTTCTGTTTCTTATTATAATGTGTTATCTAAACCAAAAAAATAGGCTTAAATCGCTTTATTTGGCTTTTTTAAACACATAAAGCTGTGAAGACCATTCGTTTGATGTACGAGCAAGCGAATTTGACTTCCAAGCGACTTGCAATGCTTTTAATTTTGAATTACTGCCTTTGTATTTTTCTGAAAGCAACGAAACATAATACGCATCTAAAATCAAAGGTTTTTGCTCTATAAATAAAAAGCCTCTTTCTTGAAAAAGTTTTTTAATTCCATAAGCAGAAAAATGAAAAAGATGTCGAGGTACATCAAATGCGGCCCAATGTTCTTGATAATAATTGGCGTCATACGAATTAAAATTTGGAACAGCTACCATTACATAAGCATCCGAATTTAAATATTGATGTAAATCTTCTACATAAGAAAAAGGATCATGTACATGTTCTAAAACATGAAACATACTAATTAAATCGAATGTGTCTTTTACCTCTTTTAAATCAGCATGAATTTGTAAGTCCTTTTCTTGTGCAATTTTTCGTGCTTTTGCGTTAGGTTCTATTCCTTGTACTTCAAATTTATTTTTTTGAAGCAACCATAAAACATCTCCTGTACCACATCCAATATCCAAAATACTAGCCTTTTTTTTCACTATGCTATTTACCCAACTCAACTTCTTTTTAAGCATTAATTGTTTAGCTACGCCATAAGCTAAATCCATCAGATTTTTAATTTGATTGGAATGTGAAATATAAGCCTCCGAATCATAATACTTGCCAATTTCTTTTGCATCGGGTTGGGGTTGAGTTTTGAAAATTTGATAGGCTTCATCCCAAACCAATTCAAATTTTTCTTGGCTTTTGAAATAATCTTTAGTAATAAAATTCGGTTTATATTTGCTCATTCTTACAAATTGTTCCACGTGGAACATTAAAATTTATCTTCCCATGTGGACTAACAAAACAGAAATATCACTTGGATTTACACCTGAAATTCTTGATGCTTGTGATACCGTTCTCGGTTGAATTTGATTTAATTTTTCTCGGGCTTCAAACGACATGGATTTGAGCTTTGAATAATCAAAATTGTCCGGAATTTTTAAATTCTCAAGGCGATTAAGTTTATCAGCATTTTGCTTTTCTTTATCAATATATCCTGCATATTTCACTTGAATTTCTACTTGCTCAAGAATCTCTGCATCAAGATTGTTTTCTTCAACGTAATTCTTTATGCTTTCTAATTTAAGCATATCGTCCATTTCAATATTAGGACGTGCAAAAATTTTGAATAATTTTCCTTGTTGCTTAATCGGAGATGAATTTTTGGCTTCAAGTATAGGATTAATTTCTTTCGTCGTTACAGAAGTTTCTTGAAAGAATTCAACAAAAGCATTCGATTTACTTTGCTTCTCCTCTACTCGTTTCATTCGCATTTCAGAAGCAATTCCTAAATCGAATGCCAAAGGAGTTAATCTGAAATCAGCATTATCTTGCCTAAGCAAAGTTCTGTATTCGGCTCTGGAAGTAAACATTCGGTAAGGTTCTTCTGTACCTTTGGTGATTAAATCATCAATCAAAACACCAATATAAGCTTCATTTCGCTGTAAAATAAAAGGCGATTTCTCTTGAATGCTCAAAGCGGCGTTAATTCCAGCCATTAATCCTTGCGAAGCGGCCTCTTCATAACCTGTAGTTCCATTAATTTGACCAGCAAAATATAAACCTTCAACCAATTTGGTTTCCAAGGTGTGTTTTAGCTGAGTTGGGGGAAAGAAATCGTATTCGATAGCATAACCTGGACGGAAAAACTTCACGTTTTCAAAACCTTCCACTTTTCGTAATGCTTTAAACTGAACATCTTCTGGTAAAGAAGTAGAAAAGCCATTGACGTAAAATTCAACGGTATTCCAGCCCTCTGGTTCAATAAACATTTGATGTCTATTTTTATCAGCAAAACGATCGATTTTATCTTCAATACTCGGACAATAACGTGGACCAATCGACTGAATTCTGCCGTTAAACATAGGAGAACGATCAAAGCCTTCACGCAATAAATCATGTACTTCTTGAGAAGTGTAAGTCATCCAGCAAGAACGTTGTTTAGTTAAAGGCTGCGTGGAATCCAAATAAGAGAATTTAGCAGGATCAGCATCACCAGGTTGTTCTGTCATTTTAGAAAAATCCAAGGATCTTCCGTCAACGCGCGGAGGCGTTCCCGTTTTCATTCTTCCAGCTTCGAAACCTAGTTCAATTAATTCCGCTGTAATTCCAGTAGAAGCTCTTTCTCCTGCTCTTCCACCACCAAAATTTTTATCGCCTATATGAATTAATCCGTTGAGAAAAGTACCATTAGTAAGCACAACTTTCTTGGCTTTGATCTCAATTCCTAAAGAAGTTTTTACGCCTTTAATTTTTCCATTTTCAACTAAAATTCCACTGACCATTTCTTGGTAAAAATCAAGATTTGGTGTTTGTTCTAACATTAGACGCCAATGTTCTGCAAACATCATTCGGTCACTTTGCACTCTTGGACTCCACATGGCTGGTCCTTTGGATGTATTGAGCATTTTGAACTGTATAGCCGAAGTATCTGAAACAATCCCACTATAACCTCCTAAGGCATCAATTTCACGCAAAATCTGTCCTTTAGCAATTCCGCCCATAGCCGGATTGCAGGACATTTGAGCAATATTTTGTAAGTTCATTGTCACCAGTAAGGTGGAATGCCCCATATTGGCACTAGCGGTGGCGGCCTCACTTCCAGCGTGCCCACCTCCAACAACAATTACATCATAAGTATCTAAAAACATAGTAATCAAAATTAATGTTCCACGTGGAACAATTTCATCATTTCTTCTTCTTCTTTCCTCATCAATTGTTTCTGTTCTTCGGTTGCATCTGTAAATCCAATGCAATGAAGAACACCATGAATCATCACTCGTTTCAGTTCATCTTCAAAAGCAACAGCAAATAAATCGGCATTTTCTTTCACACGTTCTGTGCTGATAAATATTGTGGCAATAAGTAAATCGGCTTGCGAATCATCAAAAGTAATAATATCCGTTAGAGTATCGTGATCCAAATACTCCTGATTTATGGGAAGTAATTGCTCATCACTACAAAAAATATAATTGATTTCACCCAATGATTTCTGGTGAAAAACAATCACCTTTTCAATCCAATTTGCATAAACCTGAGGTTCTTTTAAAATGAAATCATTCTTAGCCTCAAAATTAATCCTCTCGCTCATCAAAGTATAACTTAATCAAGTTTTTATATTTAGTTTGCAAAGGTAATTGTTGTCGGTTTAATAATTCAGTAGTATTGAAATAATCTTTGGCGCGATCTAAATCTTGTGCATTTGGTGCATCGAAGTCCTTTTCATTGGTTTCTGCTTGTCGCTGTTCATCCTGACCTTGTTTTTGGGTAGCTTCTTGTAATTTTAATAACTGATGCTTAACCTCTTCCATCTGCTTTAAGGCTTCGCTACTTAGGCCTTTCATCAACAATTCCTGTTCTAGCTTTTCAAGGCTTTTGTTCAAATTTCTAGAATCCTCATCTAGACCTAATTGTTTAATGCGATCTTCCAATTGATTTTTTAAGTCTTGTTGCTTCTTGTAAATTTCATACAATTGACCAGAAGACATTTCGGAATCGTCCCCTTCTTCTTCACCTATGCTTTCACCATCCTCTCCTTCTTGGCCCTCAGAGGAATTTTGATCACCATCGCTTCCTCCTTCTCCTTCTCCAGCGCCATCATCTTCACCTTCTGAAGGTTCTCCATCTTCACCGTCTTGACCATTTTCTTCACCTTCTTTATCACCCATTTGTTGTTGCATTTGTTCTTTGAGTTCGTCATGCGATTTAATGATGTCGGAAAGTTGCTCTCCCGGTTCTTCACCTTCACTGCCTTCACCAGAACTGCCACTACCCGATCCACCTGATAATTGATCTTCCATATTATCTAAAGCCGAATCTAGCATGATGGCCAAATCATTCGCGTAAGTCATGGTAAATTGCTGATTGGAATTGGCAAGACGAACTTGGTTGTCGGCTAAACGTTCTAAAGATTTATCTATATTAAAACTAATGTCCGAAAGTTTGGTTGTGACTTGCTCAGAAATCATTTCGTTGCGTAAAGCAAGGGCGTATAAACTATCATCAATGTGTTTAAAATTTTCTCGTAATTCAGCTTGTTGTCGAAGTTTATTAGCAAAAGCAGGATTATTATTGCTTGAATTTTTAAATTCATTCATCAAATCTTCTTGCTGAAAAGAAAAGGTCACTAAATTATCTAAAATCTGGCGAAGCATTTCAATGTCTTCAGAAGCCTGTTCTTCTCCACCCATCATCATGGACATACCCATTTTTTCCGCCATTTCCTTCATTTTTTGGGAGGTAGATTTTTGCTTTTCTTGAGGTGAAGCTGTTGGTGATGCAGGCGAATCTTCATCTCCAGACTCGCTTTCTTCACCCGAAGAGTCATTCGAGTCATCCGAATCTCCCTCTGCTCCTTCCTCAGACGAATCGCCAGATTCCTGATCATCTGAGGAATCACCGTCAGAAGAATCAGAAGTATTACTATCGTCTTCGTCAGTATCACTATCAGAAGAAAGTTCATTTAAAATGTCCTGCAAGTCTTCAGAAATTTCGTCTTCACCATCTTCATCCCTAAATAAATCGAGTGGTTTAACTAAGTCTTCATTTTGTTTTAGAAGTTCTTCTAAATCTTCTTTTAATTGATCAAAAGCTTCGTTGATTTTTGACTGATTTTCAGCATTATTATTTTCAACATCATCAGCGAGTTTATCTTGTTCTTCTGCTAAGTCCTGAAGTTTTTCAGTGAGTTGTTCGGCTTTATTCTCTACATAGAAGCGTTTGGTGAGTTCTAATAATTGTTCTAAAGTTCGTTCTTGTTTTTCTTTATCATTAGAAAATTCATCCAGCTTTTCTTTAAAACCATCTTCGTCAATTTTATCTTTTAAATCTTCAAGTTCTTTGAGTAAGTCGGCATTTTCTTCCAAACGTTGTTCATTCTCTTCCAAGCGCTCCATTAAATCCTGCTTCCGCTGATTATCTTGTTCGGGTTTAAAGTCCTTCAGGTTTTCTTTCAACTCCTTGCTAAAACGCTTCATTTGCTCACGTTGCTGTTGCTGACGTTTTAGGAAATTGTCTAATTTTTTCTTATCCGAAAAGCTCATTTTGGATTTTTCTTTCTGAAGCTGTTCAATCTCTTGAAATTCGTCTTTGTCTTCTTTCAACTTATCCATGGATTCCTGCATTCCTTTAAGCGATTCAGATTGCTTGTCGAGATTTTGGTCGCGTTCTTCTTTGGCGGTCTTTTTTCTGAAATTGAAACGTTTGGAGGTACTTATTTTGCTTCCATTCACGCCATCATTATCGGCTACTTGGAAATAATAAGTATAAGAAGTTCCGGGTTTTAAATTGAGATTTTGATTAGGAAAAGTATAAAGAAATTCGGCATAAGTAGATTTAGAAATGGGAAGCGAAACACGTTCTTTTTGGTTTTCATCTTCCGTAGGAAAATAAACTAAATGCGCCGACTGTAAGCCATAATCATCCGATAATTTACCTTGGAAATAGGTAATTTCATTATTGATACTGTCTTTTTTAGCAGTGAGTTTTATCTTGGGAAATTCGTCTTTCACTACTTGCAGTTGATAATTAAGTTCCTCATAATTCTTTCTGAAATCATTAGAAGTAGAAACCTGGTAGGAAGTGGAATTGACGATATCTTTCTGAAGGGTAAATAGCTGATCTTCTGAAGCTTCAACATAAATTGTAGAATCTTTCAGCTGAAATTGCAATTGATTGGTATGCGAGGTTTTGATGTTCCAAGTCACCTGAGTTCCTTCAGGAATAGAAGCATTTCCAGAACCCGATAAGGTTTCATTAGAAATACCGGTGTAGGCAGGATAATTCAATTGCATTTCAAAATTAGAAATACGCGGGACGTCAATGATAGAAATGGAGTAAGGTCGTGATTTTACTTGATTAGAGACCAATCTAAAATTGGTATTGGACTGCAGATTTTGAAAGCGGTATTCAAACTGATTGGCACTTACTTTCTTCAATAAATAAGATTCGCCTTCAATTTCTATATGCACATTTTCTGGAGTGATTTCACCTTCGGTAAGCACTTGTAGGTTAAGGTTTTTACCTGCTTCCACCTCCAACTGATTATCATTGATTAAAAATGAAAAAGGAGCGGGTGGTTCGTAAGCTGTTTTATAGTCCACTACCCTTTTGTAGGAATCGGTGAAATTAGTGAAAAGTCCGCTAGCCCAAATAAGTATAAAAACCAACACAGGCAGAATAAGGTATTTAGTATAGCTGATGTTAGTTTTAAAATCGATAGCCAACTCAAAAGGTATAGGTTGAATCTCTTCAGCTTTTTGTTCAATACCAGCAATGATTAAATCGGAATCTTCTCCTGCGTCTTTTAATTGTAGAATGTTGGTAAGTTTGTCGCTCACTTTAGGAAAATGCTCACCAATCATTTGTGAGGCCTTGTGGTAGTTAAGTCCTTTGCTTAATTTAAACAATTTAAGAAGTGGGTGAAGAACAAATTTAAAAAGCAGGCCCACTTCAACGGCAATAAAAGCCCAAAATAGGATGGTTCTACCCAGGCTTGTTAACCAGAAAAAATATTCTAAAAAAACAATGAGTAAAAAATAAATCAGCCCAAAACTTAGGAAGAAAATACCACCTTTAATCAGTTCATTATAGTAAAACTTACGGATAAATCCTTCTAGTTTATTTTCTACTTGTTTATAATTCTTCATTGTTTTTTAACTTGACCAGTAAAATTATAAAAAAATAGCGAGTTAAGGTCTAAAGCATTGTTATTTGTGAAATTTTGTGGGGAAAGTAAAGTGAGTCAATTTTGAATATTGGAATAGAAAAAAAACATTTACTTTGTAAAAAATAAAAAAGTTGATTTCAATTTGTATTCCCATTTATAACTTTGATGTTACTCCATTAGTTGAAGAACTTTTGAAGCAAATTGATGATTTAAGAAATGAGGCTGAAATTGTATTGATTGATGATGCTTCAGAAAATCAATTTAGACGAATAAATAGTCAGTTGAAAGATGAATGTAAATACATTCAATTAGAAAAAAATATTGGTCGGTCGAAGATTAGAAATCGTTTTCTCAACTATGTAAAACATAAACACCTACTTTTTCTAGATTGTGATAGCAAAATAAATAAATCAGAATTTTTAAAAAATTACACATCATCTATAAAAAATCATCCTGAATCTGTGATTTATGGGGGCAGGATATATCCTAAAAGGCCAGCTAGTCAGAATGAAAAATTAGCTTGGAAATATGGTATTAAAACCGAAAGTAAACCAGCTTCTATTCGAGAGAAATTTCCACGAAAATACTTCATGACCAACAACTTTATAGTACCTAAGAAAGTCTTAGAAAAGGTGAAGTTTGATGAACATATAATTCAATATGGATATGAAGATACGCTATTTGGTTTTGAATTGAAAAGATTTAATATTCCTATAATTCATATGAACAATGCTGTGTTAAATGGACATTTAGAGAAAAACCTAATTTATTTAAAAAAAGAAGAAAAAGCTATTCAAAACTTGATTTATATTCTAAAATCTAGTAAAAATAAAGAAGACTTAATTGATGAAGTAAAATTACTAAAAACTTACTATCAATTAGAAAAATTTGAAGCTATCATTCGCTTTTCCTTTTGGTTGACGAGGTATCCTATTCAATGGATGGTCAAAAATTCTATCATTAGTCTTCGTCTGTTTAATTTTTATAAATTGGGATATTTAGCAGTTCAACTAAGGAAATAAATTTAAACAATTACGTGCTTTTAAAGTTTTCATCAATTCATTATCAATCTTGAAAATAGATTAACATAGGTTTTTGTTTCTGAAGAAAAGTTACTGTGTTTAATAAAAGATAAAGCTGATAAAAATCAATAAAAAATCACATCAAAACCACCACAACCCCGTCATGCTTTTGTATTTTTACCTAGGAATTTGAATAAACTATTAATTCAAGTTATGAACAGAAAAGAAATTGCCAAATTAATCTTTCAGCGAATTGAAGAAGAAAAAGCAACTTTGAAAAAAAGTTTTGCTTCAGATCATCGAATTCCTTATTTCTTTGTAGATGATTTACTTCCAGAAGAAATAGCCCATGAACTTCATTCTTTATTTCCTACAGGTGAAGAAATGATGCTTAAAAAAAGCATTCGAGAGAATAAATATGTTGGATTTAAAATGAATAAATACCCTAGCTTGCTTGAAGAATGTATTTATGCTTTTCAGGAAAAAGAAGTGGTTGAGCTCATTGCAGAAATCACCGGAATTAAACATCCTATTCCTGATGAAAATCTCTACGCTGGTGGACTTTCACTAATGAAAAAAGATCAATTTCTCAATCCGCATTTAGATAACTCGCACGACAAAGACCGAAAATTATGGCGTGTGCTCAATTTGCTTTATTATGTTACCCCACAATGGGAACTTGAAAATGGTGGAAATCTAGAAATTTGGCCTGAAGGACTTCAAGAACAACCCATTACAATTGTTTCAAAATTTAATCGCCTAGCTATTATGGCAACGCATCAGGAATCCCTTCATTCGGTTTCACCAGTAAAATTGGAAGCCAGTAGAAAATGCATATCCAATTACTACTTTTCTGAACAGCCTTTTCGTGAGGATGATGAATTTCATGTCACTTCCTTTAGAGGGCGACCAGGAGAGAAAATCAAAGATAAAATTCTTCAAGTAGATACTCAATTACGCATGGGTATTCGAAAGGTTTTTAAGAAGGGAATTGTTGAAAATCCACATGTGTATAAAAAGAAAAAATAGTTAGGTTCAAAGTAAAGATGTTTAAAGCGAGGACGCTTTTTTATGGGGGTTTCCGAGCGGGGACGCTCGGAAAATCGACTAAGCGGGGACGCTCGGAAAATCATTTTGTAAACAAAATGATGGTTCAAGGATATTTGCTCAAGTTATTTTTTACTTTGTAATATTTTTAGCAGTTTTTTCGGGTTTTGTCTGTTATCCCAAAAAGCAGTGATGATAATTTGATTGTCATTATATTTATAATAAATGCTGAAATGTCCTAATGAAGCTACTCTCGTATCCTTAAAATCAGTGGACTTAAAGATGAATGGTTCTTCGGCTATTTGTTTTGTTCTTTCCGAAACTAATTTTAAAAGTTTTTTTGGGTAGGTATTTGACTTATTTCTATTCAACCAATAGTCTAGAATTCCCACGAATTGAATATCGGC
>JAIUMH010000039.1 GCA_022565635.1 Flavobacteriaceae bacterium
TTTTTATCACGATAGCCAAGGCTATCCTTCAAAAAATTGCCTTGTAACTGAATATTCTTATTGATGTTGACTTTGTGATTATAATCGAAATCAGGTTATTAGGTGTTTGCGCAAAGTTTTTGATTGGTGTATTTTTTATTATCATTTGTATTTAGATTTGTAAAAATGAATGCATGTGGGTGAAAAAGAAATAACGCTCTACTATTTTGATATAAAATTTGATTTTTTAGAGTAAAACTTTTAAGATTATTCAATACCTGAATAAGGTAGTTTTTAGTGTATGATTGAGGTGATATAGAGAGTTCAATACTCGGATTTATTAGATATCTGATTAAAATTTTTTTAATTGATATAATATCAGTATATTTGCACAAAATTAAAAGAGGATGGAGGGGACTAATTAAGTTCCCTTTTTTTGGTATCTATGTTAAATTTAAAGGATAAATCGACACAGTTTTTGAATGAAGCGCTTGAGGAGAACCCTGAGTTGTTTTTGATTAAGCATGAGGTTACTTCAGATCATCATATTCGCGTGATTATAGATAGTGACTCTAATGTTTCTATTGAAGATTGTATGGCAGTAAGTAGAAAAATTGAACATCAGTTAGATCGTGATGAAATTGATTTTTCTGTTGAGGTAGCTTCTCCAGGAGTTTCTGAACCTCTTACTTTGCCACGTCAATACAAGAAAAACCTGGGTAGGAAATTAGAATTAAGACTTGCTGATGACAGTTTGATTAAAGGTGATTTGGTTGAGGTAGACTCTGAAGGGGTTACTTTAGAATGGAAAGCAAGAGAACCAAAACCTGTTGGTAAAGGCAAACATACCGTTGAGAAATCAGAAAAATTTTCTTTTGACGAAATTAAAATGGCTAAAGTGATGGTAATATTTAATAAAAAATAATATGGAAAATATTGATTTAATCAATTCGTTTTCAGATTTTAAAGATAATAAGCTTATTGATAGAGTAACCTTAATGGCTATTTTAGAAGAGGTTTTTAGAGGTGCTTTAAAAAGAAAGTATGGACAGGATGATAACTTTGATATAATTATAAATCCAGATAAAGGTGATTTAGAGATTTGGAGAAATCGAATTGTGGTTAATGACGGTGAAGTTGAAGACGATAATAAGGAAATATCACTCAGTGCCGCCCGCAAAATTGAACCTGATTTTGAGGTAGGTGAAGATGTGTCTGAAGAAGTGAAGCTCTCTCATTTAGGAAGAAGAGCAATTTTGTCTTTACGCCAAAATTTAATAGCAAAGATTCACGAACATGATAATACTAATATCTTTAAATATTTTAAAGATTTAGAAGGTGAAATTTATACCGCTGAAGTTCATCATGTTAGACATAAGGTTGTAATTCTTGTGGATGATGACGGAAATGAATTAGTGCTTCCAAAAGAACACCAAATACCTAACGACTTTTATAGAAAAGGAGATAGTGTAAGAGGGGTTGTGCATAGTGTGGAGCTAAGAGGTAATAAGCCTAACATCATAATTTCTAGAACTTCACCACAATTTTTAATCAAATTATTTGAACAAGAAATTCCTGAAGTTTTTGATGGATTAATTACCGTTCAAAATGCGGTGAGAATACCTGGAGAAAAAGCCAAGGTGGCAGTAGATACTTATGATGATCGTATAGATCCTGTAGGTGCTTGTGTAGGTATGAAAGGTTCAAGAATTCATGGAATTGTAAGAGAACTTGGTAACGAAAATATTGATGTAATTAATTTTACAACAAATAATCACCTATACATTACCAGGGCTTTAAGTCCAGCTAAAATAACTTCTCTAAAAGTTAATGAAGAAAACAAAACAGCTGTTGTTTCATTAAAGCCAGAAGAAGTTTCAAAAGCTATTGGTAGGGGAGGTCATAATATACGCTTAGCTGGTAAACTTACCGGTTTTGAAATTGAAGTATTTAGAGAAGGAGTTGAAGATGATGTTGAGTTAACAGAGTTTTCAGACGAAATAGAACCTTGGGTAATTAAAGAATTTACTAAAATTGGTTTAGATACAGCAAAAAGTATTTTAGAGCAAGATGTAGACGACTTAGTAAGCAGAACTGATTTAGAAGAAGAAACTATTTACGAAGTAGTAAGAATATTAAAAGAAGAATTTGAAGAATAGTACTTATTAAAACTATTCTTTGTGTATTTTTGACACAAAATTATATTGGCAATTTATGGCTGAAGAGAAAAAAATAAGATTAAATAAAGTTTTAAGGGAGTTTAATATTTCTTTAGACCGTGCAGTGGAGTTTTTAAACGCTGAAGGTCACGAAATAGAAGCTAGGCCTACAACTAAAATTTCAAACGAGGTTTATGAAATTTTATCAGATAAGTTTGAAACTGATAAAAGTAAAAAAGTAGCCTCAAAAGAAGTATCTGAAGAGAAGAAAAAGGAAAAAGAGGAGCTTAAAAAGCAACGAGAGAAAGAACTTCAGCTAATAAAGGAAAAGGAGGAAGCCAAAAGAAAAGAGCGTGAAAAACAAGAAGAAATTTTGCGCGCTAAAAAAGAGTTGGCTAAGCCTAAAACCGTTGGAAAAATTGATCTTGATAAGAACAAAAAATCAAGTAAATCTAATTCTCCTAAGCCTAAAGATGATGCTAAAAAAGATGCTGGAAAATCAGTTTCTGAAAAAGGTAACCATCAAACCAACTCTGAAGATAAGAATTCAGACCAACAGCAATCAAAAGACACCCCCAAAGCTAATCAAAAAGCTACTGTTTCTAAAGAGGCTGAGCCAGGTGAAACAGATAATGGGCATGTAGAAACCCAGTACAAAAAGCTTAAAGGGCCTAACTTTACAGGTGAAAAAATTGATCTTGGAAAGTTTAATAAGGACGATAAGAAGAAAAAAGATAAGGCTAAAGATAACAATGCTAATAAAAAGCGCAAGCGTAAACGTATTGTAAAAGACAAGCCAGGAGCTCAAAATACAAAGACTTTTAATAAAAATAAACCTGCTGCAGGCAATAGAAGAGGTGGTAAAAAACAACCTCAACGTATTGTTAAAGAAGAGCCATCTGCAGAAGAAGTACAAAAGCAAGTAAGAGAAACGCTTGAAAAACTTCAAGGTAAAGGAGGTAAAAACAAAGCAGCTCGTTATAGAAAAGACAAAAGACAACAACATAAAGAAAAAACACAGCACGAATTAGATCAGCAGGAAAAAGAAAGCAAAACATTAAAAGTGACAGAATTTGTTACCGTTAATGAAGTAGCTATCATGATGGATGTTTCTGTGACTAAAATTATTTCAGCGTGTATGTCTTTAGGTATGATGGTTACCATGAATCAGCGACTTGACGCCGATACTTTGAGTGTTGTTGCAGAGGAGTTTGGCTATGATGTTGATTTTGTTACCGAAGATGCAGAAGAAGATGTTGAAGAAGTTATTGAAAACCCTGAAGATCTGAAGCCACGAGCTCCTATTGTTACTGTAATGGGACACGTTGACCATGGTAAAACTTCTTTGCTTGATTTTATTCGAGAAGAAAATGTAATTGCTGGTGAGAGTGGTGGAATTACACAGCATATAGGCGCCTATGGTGTTGAACTTAAAGGAGGTCAAAAAATAGCTTTCTTAGATACACCTGGTCACGAAGCCTTTACTGCTATGCGTGCAAGAGGTGCAAAAGTTACCGATATTGCAATTATTGTAATTGCTGCAGATGATGATGTAATGCCGCAAACAAAAGAAGCTATTTCGCACGCACAAGCTGCGGGAGTTCCTATTGTTTTTGCCATTAATAAAGTAGATTTGCCAACAGCAAATCCAGAAAAAATAAAAGAGAAATTAGCGGCTATGAATCTTCTTGTAGAAGATTGGGGCGGTAAAGTACAATCTCATGACATCTCCGCTAAAAAAGGTGATGGAGTTGAAGACTTGTTAGAAAAAGTATTGCTTGAAGCAGAGTTATTGGATCTAAAAGCAAATCCTAATCGATTGGCTAAAGGAACTGTAGTTGAAGCTTTCCTTGACAAAGGTAGAGGTTATGTTTCAACCATATTGGTTCAATCTGGTACACTTAAAATTGGAGATTATATCTTAGCCGGAACTACTAGCGGTAAAATAAAAGCCATGCATGATGAGCGTGGAAATAAAATTGCTGAAGCTGGTCCATCAACACCTGTATCTATATTAGGTTTAGATGGAGCTCCACAAGCGGGGGATACCTTCCAAGTTATGGAAGATGAAAGAGAAGCTAAAGATATTGCTTCCAAACGAACTCAACTACAAAGAGAACAGAGTGTAAGAACTAAGAAACATATTACACTTGATGAAATTGGACGTAGAATTGCAATTGGTGACTTTAAAGAGTTAAACGTAATTCTTAAAGCAGATGTAGACGGCTCTGTTGAAGCATTAACAGACAGTCTTCAGAAATTGTCTACTGAAGAAATTCAAGTGAATATTATTCACAGAGGCGTTGGTGCAATTACAGAATCTGATGTGCTACTTGCTTCTGCATCAGACGCGGTAATCATTGGATTTAATGTGAGACCCGCAGGTGCCGCAAGACAATTAGCTGACAAAGAAGAAATAGACATTAGAGCTTACTCCATCATCTATGATGCAATTAATGACATTAAAGATGCTATGGAAGGGATGTTGTCTCCAGAGCTGAAAGAAGAAATTACAGGTAATGCGGAAATTAGAGAAACATTTAAAATTTCTAAGGTTGGAACCATTGCCGGTTGTATGGTAACTTCTGGAAAAATCTACAGAAACTCAAATATTCGAATTATTCGCGATGGTATTGTTGTCCATACAGGAACGCTTACTGCTCTTAAGCGATTTAAAGATGATGTGAAGGAAGTTTCTAAAGGATATGACTGTGGTATGCAAATTAAAAACTACAATGATATTAAAATCAATGATATTATTGAAGCTTACCAAGAAGTTGAGGTTAAAAAGAAACTTAAATAAATTTATACTCAAATTTAATCCATTTAAAGCCACCTTACCAAGGTGGCTTTTTGGTTGAAGTTAGTTGTACTTATAACAATCATAAAGTTGTCTGGTTTTTTCTTGATGCTTATTGGCCAACAAAAACTTATTGGAGTTAACCTAACCACAATTTTAGTGATGAAATAGTTAGCTTGATAATGATAACTTTAAATATGATTTTAAATTTATAAATTGTTATATGTAAGGTTAAGGCTGTTCCAACTTTAAGGCAGGTGTACTCTATGATTTGAGTAATTTTTCAATTGAGTTCAATAATTTTCCAGTCGGTTTTTTGCTACTTATACTATAGATAAACAAATATCATTTTTTCGTTAACTAAGTTAATACTGTGTAAACACCTTTTTGTTAAGCTATAAAGTGTATCATATTTGAATAAAAAAAGTTATGATTTTAAAAAATGTATTATTTAGCGCAGTATTTTTATTGGTTATAAACTTTGGTTTTAGCCAAGACAAAAACATTGTTGAAACGGCAATTGCCTCAGATGATCACACCACACTTGTAGCTGCAGTAAAAGCTGCAGAATTAGTAGAAACACTCCAGTCTGAAGGACCGTTTACTGTATTTGCCCCAACTAACAAAGCCTTTGAAGCCTTGCCTGAAGGTACGGTAGATTATTTACTAAAAGCAGAAAATAAAGAGAAGCTTCAAATGGTCTTAACTTATCATGTTATTCCAGGGAATTTAAAGGCTGCGGATGTTGTAAAAGCCATTAAAGATGGTGAAGGAAAAGCCGATGTGAAAACTGTTAGCGGAGGAAAATTAAGCCTTACATTGGATGGTGATCAAGTAAAAATTACCGATGCTAAAGGTAATGTAGCTACTGTTGTAGCAGCTGATTTAAATCAAACCAACGGTGTAATTCATGTAGTAGATACGGTTTTGCTTCCGTAATTTTAAATGAATTCATTGATTAAAAAAAATCCCAAGAAAAATATTCTTGGGATTTTTTTATTTGAGGTAATCAATGATTACTTAATCTCTACTAATTCTAATTCAAACACCAAATCGTGTCCTGCCAATGGATGATTAGCATCCACTACGATATGATCATCATTAACGGCAGCAACTCTTAGTTGTCTTTCAGATCCATCAGGATTTTTTGAAACTAATCCCATTCCAACTTCAGGCTTAATTTCTTCTGGCAATTGAGCCTTATCAACTTTTTGAAATAAATCATCAAGCTTTTCACCATAAGCTTCTTCTTTAGGAATGCTTACTGTCTTTTTTTCTTCAACTTTCATATCAATCACAGCTTTCTCAAAACCTGGAATTAACATTCCTTCACCTAAGGTAAACTCTAAAGGTTCGCGCTCAAGTGAACTGTCAAAAACCTGACCGTCGCTTAATTTTCCTGTGTAATGTACTCTAACTGTGTCTTTTTCTTTAACTTGACTCATAAAATAATTGTTCTAAAAATTTAATATCTTCAGTTTTTACTGAAATTCAATGCAAAACTACAGTTTAATTATTGAAAACCAAGTGATTATTCATTTTATTGGGAAGGTTTAAGAAAACTTAACATAGTTGCAGAGATAAAGTCAAGCACCTTCAATCCTACTACCCTATTTTAAAAAAAAAGGCCTAGGGTTCTAAAATCAACAATGGTTTATTTATGTTTGTAAGGAATATTGAAATCATGTTAAATAAATACTTCATACTTGTTTTGGCTATTTTTTGTGTAGGTTCCCTTTTTGCACAGTCAACTATCAATTTAGGACCCAGTGATGAAGTGATTAATAACTTTTTTGAAGCAGAAGGAATTTCTATTCTCAACTCCTCTTTAATAAGTGGTAATCGTGATGAACAAATAGCCTTACTTTCCAACGGTATAGAAGGTGCCAATCTAGCTATTGATCAAGGTATTGCTTTTTCAACTGGAAACATAGAATCTGATTTACTCTCAATTAATCAAAGTGCAGAAACGAGTAATACACATCAAGCTTTTGTTGATGCAGATCTCCAATCAATTGATTCTTTGGCAGTATTCGACCCTGTAATTTATCAGTTTGAAATTCAAATCACTAATCCAACGGTTACTCAAATAAAGATTCGTTATCAATTTGGCTCTGAAGAATATCCTAACTGGGTAGGAAGTAGGTTTAATGATGTATTTGCTGTTTTTGTTTCTGGACCTGGTTTTGAAGAAACAATCAATGTAGCAAGCATTCCCACTTCTGGAAATCCAACAGCGGTAAACTTTGTAAATGGTGGAGTAGAAGGCGCAAATAGTGACGGTAGTCCTACGGATTTGACTCAAACCGACTTATATATCAACAATGGTCATGTTACAGATGGTTCAGCAAATAACAATCCACAACCGGGTCCTTTTCCAATTCACATTGAGTACAATGGTATTACAGAAGTAATAGAATCTACCATTACTGGATTACAATTTGGAGAAGTTTATACCATAAAATTAGCCATTGCTGATGTGGCAGATCAAGCTTTTGATTCGGGTGTTATTTTTGAACCGTTCATTACCAATATAGAACAGTCTGAAATTTCTCTATTGAAAGAAGGAGAAATTTTTGAAATGCAAAATCAAGACTACCTTACTCCTGGAGATTTGATTAAATATTCTTTTACCATCATAAACATTGGAGAGCAAACGCTTACCTCATTAATGCTGAATGATTTTAGCTTTCCGGATCAAATTGAAATTCCAGAATTAGAAACCACCACTTTGTTTCCAGGAGACACCATAAGTGTAGAGGCTTTTTATGCAATCTCTCAAGATGATATTAACGCTGGAGTGGTGTATAACCAAGCTGAAGTATTTGCAATAGACCAAGCTTCACAAGACTTAATTGCATTTTCTAAAGACCCAACTCCTTTGCCAGAAGATCATCCATTTTATTTAGCAAGTTGCCCATTTTGCACAGTTGTTATCTTGCCTCAAAATCCTCAAATAAATCTAGTTAAAAGAGCCTTGATAGATATAAATACCCCCATTCCTCCAGTTATAAATCAGGAGATCATCTATAGCTTTGATCTTAAAAACACAGGGAATGTAGATTTGTATGATTTAGAATTAATTGATCATTTACCTGGAATTGAAATTATGGGATCTGTAGATTTTTTACAGGTAGGAGAAATAGCTACGGAAAGTTTTACTGCATCGTATAGAGTTCAACAAATTGATATTGAACAAGGACAAGTTTTAAATCAAGCCGAAGTTTTTGCGTATTCGCCTTTAGATCAAGAGGTGAGTGACTTATCTGATTTTGATAATTTTTTTCAAGATCGTCCTACAATTGTAGAATTTTCTGAATGTCAACTCGAAATTTTTAATGCCATAACTCCTAACGATGATGGCATTAATGATGTTTTTAAAATTCAAGGAATTGAATGTTTTCCAGATAATCGTGTTCAAATTTTTAATCGCTATGGAGTGAAAATTTATGACGATAAAAATTATGATAATCAACAGGTGGTTTTTGATGGAAAATCCTCTGGAAGAGCTACGCTTAGCAGCAGTTCTGGTGTGCCTTCAGGAGTGTATTTCTACATCTTAGAATACACTGATAGAGAAGGAGTGAAACATAAAAAACAAGGCGACTTATACATAAACCAAGGCAATTGACGGCGGTAAAATCACATATTCAGATTTTGTTGAACCTCAAATCATTTCTTGGGTTAGTTTTCTGGTTTACCTTATTTCCTTCTAGCGTATTCTATGCTCAACAACAACCTCAATATACGCAATACATGTATAATACCATGAGTATAAATCCAGCGTATGCAGGATCTAGAGGAATGTTGAGCGCTTTTGCTATGCATAGAAATCAATGGGTAGGAATGAGTAATGCCCCTGTTACAAATAACCTTGCTATACACACCCCTCTAAAAGAATCAAAACTTGGGTTAGGACTTAGTTTGGTAAATGACAGAATTGGACCTATAGATGAAAATTTAATCTCCATTGATTTATCTTACTCACTTCCTCTTAACGATGTTTATCAACTATCCATGGGGATTAAAGCAACAGCTCAACTGTTTAGCTTAAGTCCCGGACGTTTAAATCCTGAAATTCCTACAGACCCACTTTTACAACCTGTAAACAGCGAATTTAGTCCAAATTTAGGAGCCGGTCTTTATTTGCATTCTGATAAAGCATATGTGGGCTTATCTGTCCCTATGTTTTTTGATCGTCAGCTTTTAAGCAATGATGAAAGTGTAGCCGTTAGGCCAGAGCGAATGACTTTTTACGCCATTGGTGGTTATGTTTTTGACCTCTCTCCAGCTTTAGCGTTTAAACCTGCACTAATGACAAAAATACAAGAAGGAGCACCCATGCAAGTAGATATTTCGGCTAATTTTAGATTGTTTGATGAATTTGTTGTAGGAACAGCTTACCGCTGGAGCGCGGCTTTTTCGGCTTTGGCTGGCTGGCAAGTCAATGATCGTTTTTTTATTGGCTATGCGTACGATATTGAAACCACACCACTAAGAAATTATAATTCTGGAAGTCATGAATTATTTATTAGGTTTGAATTATTGAATAGAGAAGGAAAAGTAATTTCACCAAGGTTTTTTTAAATGAAGAATTGGATATACATATTTGTTAGTAGTTTTTTTCTGCTTTCTTTTCAGCTTCAGGCTCAAAAGATAATGGAAAGCAAAGCTATTGAACATTTTGAAGCACTTGAATATGCCGATGCAGTTGAAGTCTTTGAAAGATTACTTCATAAAGGAAAAGTACCTAATGAATGGTTGAGATTAACTGCCGAAGCTTATTATCATCAAGCCGAATACAAGAAAGCTTTTCCTTACTACCGCAGAGTTTTCAGACGTAAAGACAAAATCAATTTATCTAAAGAAGATTATTTTAACTATGCTCACACCCTAAAATCAGTGAAGCGATACACTGAAGCTGAGCAAGTTTTACAGGAATTTTACGAACTTGATAAAACAGATGCACGCGCTATTAAAGCTATTGAACAGAAAGATTATCAACAAATTATTGAAGCTAACTCAGGTTTATTTGAAGTAGGTTTAGTTAGCGTAAATTCTCAAGAATCTGACTACGGTCCAGCCTATTATAAGAATCAAGTAGTATTTACTTCTGCAAGAGATACAGGTTGGTATAAAAAAAGGCTTCATAAGTGGAATAACAGACCCTTTACCAAATTTTATGTGGCTGATATTGAAAATAGAAATAAGGAATTAAAAGATGTAAGGCCGTTTGCAGATGAATTAGTTTCTCCTTATCATGAATCAACTCCGGCTTTTACCAAGGACGGAAAAACCATGTACTTTACCAGAAACAATTTCTCCAATAAAAAAGCCAAAAGAAGCAAAGAAGGGGTGATTTTATTGAAGATTTTCAAGGCTGAATTAGTTGATGGAACATGGAAAAATATACAAGAGTTAAATATCAATTCTGATGAATTTAGCACAGCTCATCCTGCATTATCAACCGATGAAAAATACTTATACTTTTCCTCAGACCGGCCAGGAGGCTTTGGGAAATCAGATTTATATAAAGCAGAAATTTTAGCCGATGGAAGCCTTGGTAAGCCCCAAAATTTAGGGCCTGAAATCAACACCGAAGCAAGAGAAGTATTTCCTTTTTTGGCTACTGATGAACTTTTGTATTTTGCTTCAGATGGACATCCAGGCTTGGGGGGATTAGATGTTTTTGCTGCTGAAAAATCTGAGAAAGGAATTTATCAAGTCATGAATTTAGGTTCTCCTCTAAATAGTCAATTGGATGATTTTGCTTTGATTATAGCTGAAGACCAAACAGGTTTTTTTAGCTCCAATAGAACCAAAGGCAAATACAAAAGCGATAATATCTACCGAATTAAACTCCGCGAAAAAATTGAGTTTGGTTGTCGAAAAAATCTTCGTGTAAAAGTGATAGACAGAGCTACTGAAGAAGTACTTCCATACACCAAAATCATGGTTTTTGATCCAAATAAAAAACAAATTGAAACTGGAAAAACCAATAACAAAGGCGAGTACTTTTTAGAAAAAGCGTCTTGTGGAGATCGGTTCTATGTGCGTGCTGTAAATAAGAATTACGAAGTCAAAGAACAATCCATAGCCTTAAAAAATGAAACGGGCTTAGAAACACTCCGCATGCCTTTAGACCAACGTAAGAAAAACATTAAAGAAGGTGAAGATTTAGCAAAAATCCTTCAAATTGAAGAGATTTATTTTGATCTAGACAAATGGAATATTCGACCTGATGCTGAAGTCGAGCTTCAAAAAGTAGTAGATATCATGCACAAATATCCCGATATCAAAATTGAAATAGGATCTCATACCGATTCTAGAGCATCCAAAGCTTATAACGAAAAACTCTCGGAAAACAGAGCCCAATCTACAAGACAATGGATTGTTGATCAAGGAATTGAAGCCAATCGGATTACCGCCAAAGGATATGGAGAATACCAATTAGTTAATCATTGCGAAGATGATGTGCCCTGTACAGAAGAAGAACACCAACAAAACCGAAGAAGTGAGTTTATTATTGTTGAGATGGAAAAATAAAATAAAATAATTTTTGTTTATTAAATATTTAGCTTAACTTAGCTGTAGTTAATTTACTACATTTATGAAAGCAAAACTATCTTATTTTTTTAGTATTTCCCTATTGTTTTTTACAATTGGTATTGGTTTTTCTCAAGCAAGCCTTGACTTAACTCCCCAAAATGGTGACTATAAATCGGTTGTTGGAGGAAGTTCAGGAACACCTTTAGAGTGGACTTCCCCAAGCACTTGGGAAATTTATGATGGTTCAGCATGGACTTCAGCAACTTCAACACCTGTAAATGATTTTTCAGGAAATGTATTTATTAGCAGTAACTCTTTTGTATCGTTTACGGTTACTAGTTCCAGTTCAGGTTTTAATATTGGTGGTGTTATTATTGATGGTAACTTAAGAATTAATGTACCAGCTAATGCCAATACGAGTTATATTATACAAACAGAAGTATTTGAGTTGAATAATGACGGTGTTTTTCGTTCCGATTTTGGAAACAATCCACAGCTATCAATGATTGTGAACTCGCTTTTTAGAATAAACGGTGGGCAGTTAAATTATCAGGGAGGAGGAAATAACGCTGAGTTTTATATTGATTGTCGCGGTAATGCAGAAATTAATGGTGGGCTAGTAATTAACGCTACAAATCAAGGTTTGAACAATTCAGGTCTCTACATGAGTGGAGATGCAAGTTCAGCGAACCCTCAGCATCTTAAAATAACTTCAAGTATTTCAACAGAAGCTAGAAGACGTTTTTTTGCAACTGGAAACACCTATGTGGTGGAGGAATATGCTGGTGAAATTGAACAAAATACAGTGTTTGGTGAGGTGTCTAGCCCAAGATCTGGTTATATTGGATTTCAAAACAAATCATCTAATTTAAATCTGGTAATCAACAACTCAAGCTCAGAAGGGGTGAACTTAAGCAGAAGTAAAACCATTAATGATTCCATTTTCTTACAAAATGGCACACTAAGTTACAATTCAAATACATTTACTTTAGGAAACAATGCTACCATAGTAAGAACTGCTGGAGAATTTGAATCAGCGCCAGTTTTTGGAAGTTCAGTTAACCTTGTTTACGCAGAGCACGACCAACAAATTGAAACCTTTAATGAAATTCCAACCGATGATACTGTTTTAAACAATTTGAGGATTGATAATCCGCTTGGTGTGAAAGCTACTAGTGATTTTCAAGTGAATGGTGAGATCAATTTAGCGGTGGCTAATCCCAATAATGATATTGGTTTACTTGAAATGACCAATGACTATTCAAATTATGCTTCATTTGCTTATGGTAGTTCAGGTTTCAATGACCCTAGTAATTCAGCTAATGATTTAGATTCACATATTTTGTTTCTTGGTGAAAATGCTTCGTTTGAAGGGCCAGGTGATGTGACAGGAAAAATTAAACGTACGCACGACTTAATTTCAGGATTTACCTACCGCATGGGAAGTGAGCATACAAGAATCCGATTTAATTCAACTTCAGGAACAGAAGGTATGCCCGATGAAATTTTGTTTGTTGCCACTCGTGGTGCTAATGGTGAACATATAGATAACCAAAATGCCACTTTGTTTAGTTTGGATGGATCTGGAAATAATGAGGTTGGTGACAGAAATACAGTAAAGCGACTCTATCAGGTAATGTATAAAGCAAATTCATCCTTACCACCTACAACGCGTTTTACATTAAGAATTTCCTATGATGACACAGAGTTAAATGGAAATGAAAAAGAAGATTTAATTACTTGGGATCATCACTTAGCCTATAACGGAATTACTCCCCACGAACATGGAAGAACAGCTAATTCCACTGAAGAAAATTGGGTTGAACTAAGCAATCACTGGGTCTTGTATTTGGCACAAGAAGATGCAACAGCTTCTAGTGTGGAAGATGAAAACGTAGTGAAATACTGGATGCTTTCCAGTAGAGAAACACAACGTGACTACGAATGGTTAGGAGCTGTGAACTCTAATTGGAACCTGGTTTCTAATTGGTCTGGTGGAAGAGTACCTGATGAAAATGCGGACGTGTTTATTCCTAGGCAGGAAAATGTTCCCGATTCGCCAATAATCACTGATGAAAGTGGTTACGGAGTTTTTGATGAGGATGATGAGCCTACTTTTGATACCGAGGAAGTACGAATGCGGACGATTGAGTTGGCAACTGATGCAATGGTTGAAGTTGAAGAAAATTCTACTAAACTGATTAAACTTTACGGAGGTCCAAATTTAGGAGGTGATGGAATTAACTACAACACCATAGCTAATTCTGGAACGTTTATTCCTGGGCAAAGTCGAGTTGAAATTCTTGATGCATCAGGTTTAAATGTTGAGACTGAAAAAGCAGTGCTATCAGGAACTACTACTTTTTACGATTTGCATCTAGCAGACAATGCCAATGTAGAAATGGGTTCTAATGCTGAAATTGAAATTTTTAATGAATTTACCTTTGGTTCTGGTGTTAATTTTGACGTGTTAAGCAATCCAAACACAATTGTGTTTTCAGGAGAAAATCAAGATATTGTTCAGTCTCCAAGTGATGAAGCTTTTTATAATTTAAAATTGAATGGTTCTGGAACAACCAATTTATTGAGTGTGTTTAATATTCATGGAGATTTTACGCTGAATCAAGATATTGATCTTACAAATTCAGGTTTTAATTTTGAAGGTGATGTTGAGCAAATGATTAAAAGCGATTCACTTTCTATCATTAGCTTTGGAGATGTGCAAGTCAATGCTACGCTTGTAAAGACAGAAGTGAATCAAGTTGAAATTCAAAACCTCATATTAACGGAAGGGGTTTTAGAAGCTGGTGAAGGTCAAGAATTGCTTTTACAGGGAGATATTACAAAAACAAGTGGTTTTTTAGGAGGTTTAGGAAATATAGAAATTCAAGGAGTTAATGAAATTGAAAATGAATTATTTGAGAACAATACGCATTTAGGAAACTTAACTATTAATAATGATGTTGATTTTTCTATAGTAGATGAATTCTCTGTTGTTGGTGATTTTAATTTGAAGGAAGGTAGCATAGATATGACAGAAAAAACCATTGAATTTGGCGGAAACTTACTTAGAGAAAATGGACAACTGAAAGCTTCAGATTCAACTACAGTGAAGTTTATATCAGCTACTGAACAACAAATTGCTGAAGATTTTTTTGAAGATAATGAAGTTTCAATTATAGAAAATAATGGAGCTGGAGGACCAAACTTAACAAGTCTGCTAGTGGTGAACAGATTTTTAAAAGCTAATTCAGGAAGCATTCAATCCAATGGCTATTTGGTGATGAAGGCTTCAGAAGAGAGAACAGCTCAAATAGCAGAAGTAGGAATAAATGCCTCTATAGAGGGTGATGTAGAAGTGCAAAGGTTTATACCTGGAAGAAGAGCTTTTCGATTTTTAACACCCTCAGTAAATACTACTACAAGCATCAGAGAAAACTGGCAAGAAAACGCCAATGCTTGGAATCACGATACCATTCCTGGTTTTGGAACTCACATCACAGGCTTAGGAGAAGCTTTACCAGAATCAGCTGATGGTACAAATGGTTTTGATTGGCAACCCTCGGGTAACCCATCTATGTTTGTTTGGAACAATAATGATTCTCAATGGCAAGCTGTAGATAATACAGACACCAACACCTTATCGGTTACAGATACTTACCGAATTAATATTAGAGGCTCAAGAGCAGTAACTCTTACCTCAAATACTTCGCCTACTTCAAGTACTATTATAAGAGAAAAAGGAGAGGTGTTTACAGGCAATCTTAATTTTGATAATGATCTTCTTGGAATTGAAGGTGATTTTTTGGATCATGAAAGTTTTGTGATGATAGCAAATCCATTTCATTCAGTTGTAGATTTGGCTTCTATTTTTCAGAATTCATCAGGAGTGAATAAGCGCTTTTTTTATGTTTGGGACCCACAATTAGGAGGCAGTTCAGATGTGAATTTACCCGGAGAAACCTTAGGCGGTAGAGGTGCTTTTGTAACTATTGATTTAGAAGATGAAAATTCTTCAAGTTCTGAAATGGATAAGTTTTTGCAACCTAAACAATCCTTTTTTGCTTTGGTAGTTGATCCATCAGAATTGACTGAAGAGGAAGAGCAAGAGGCTCCAGCACAAGAACCAATTTCAATAACTTTTAGTGAAAGTAACAAAAATGTATTAGAAGATGAGGTTAGTGTGTTTGGTGAAACTAATAATTTTAGTTTAAGCATAAAATTGTTTGATCTTTTATCATTTAACACAAATGATACGCCAAGAGACTTAACCAAAATAAATTTTATACAAGGAGGAAATAATGGATATGACCAAAATGATGCTCTTAAACCAGCTAACGTAGATGAAAATTTAGCTAGATTACATTCTTCTGGAAATTTATTTTCAATTGAAGAGCGCGATTTACCTACTAATGAAGAAGAGTTAACTTTATACATTAATCAATATAATGTGCAAGATTATGTTTTTGAGTTAAAAATTGAAAACCTTCCAGCTGGAACAAATGCTTTTTTGAATGATGCTTACACAAATTCTTCTTTTGCTATTGAAGAAGGTGAAACAACTTATCAGTTTTCAGTGGATTCTTCAGTAAACTCTAGTATAGCCTTTAATCGCTTTACAATTGTTTTTGAAGTGGAAACGATGGATGTAAATCATTTTGAACTTGATAATGAAATTCAGGTATATCCTAATCCTGTCAAAACTTCACAACATCAATTTTTCGTTTCAGGAATAGATTTAGAAAATGCGCAAATTTCAATGTATGATCTTAAAGGAAAAGAAGTGATGAGCCTGTTCAAAACTTCTAAGGATGATTCCAACGCTATTTCTTTAAGGCAAACAAAGTTAAACTCAGGTATGTATTTGGTTAAAATTATAACCAGTGAAAATAAAACCTATTTTACTAAATTATTAGTGAATTAAATGTCATAAAATTCATTAACAAACAAGTAGAAATTTTACTACAAGAAAATAAGTCGCTGTTTATCAGCAGCTTATTTTTTTTGTAAAATCAAATTGTAGTAATCTACCTACGCAAGTGATTTCATAAAAACTAAAGTCTTCGCTTATTTTTGTAAGGCTTTTATAAACAATGAATTATGAAATTACAATTTTTAATATTTAGCGTTTTTTTTGTGCAAATTTTTACTGCACAAACTAACCAAGATTGTGATCATCTTATAACGTCTTCAAACCAAAACTTTCCTAATTCAGCTAATCAAACAATCTGTCTTGTAGGTGATTTTAATTACAATAGCAATATTGTGCTTAAAAACAATGCACAATTATATGTTGGAGAAGGGGTAACTATAAACGGTAATATTTCAGCTCAGAACTGGAACGCTTCTGTAACGATTGTTAATTATGGAAATATTTCTAGTAATGGAAATATAGATGATAATATGGTTAATTCAACTATTTATAACCACGGTGTTTTTGATAGAAATATCAATTTTAACCAAGGAGGAAATAAAGAGTTTCATAACTACGGTGAATTTACAACTAATTCTTCTACTCTAAGTAATGGTACTTTAATCAATTACAGTCAGGGAGTTTTAAATTTAGAATCATCAACAGCGGTTAATTCAAACTTTAACTTTGAAAACCAAAATATTATTAATGTTAATGGTGTTTTTGCCCTAAATAAACATGGTCAAGCTATCAGCGGAGAAATAAACACTAGTCAATTTATCAGTAACAATGGAGTGATTTTAGATGAGGCTACAGTAAATTCTACAGGAACGCCCACCTTTAATGGTACTTGCATGATTAATAACAGCTATGTTGCAACAGATAATGATTTCATAGTTAATAATTCTGTGGCTATAGAGGGTTCTTGTTTTTCAGTAGAAGGTAATGTGGTTTTGAATGGTTTAAACTTTTTTCAGGAAACAACATTAAATGCACAAGGTGCTATTACCGTGAATAATGGTATTAGAATGAATAATTCTTCACTTGAAGCAAATACAAGCACAACCTTAAACGGAACAATCCGACTAACCAATTCGATGATTTCTACGGCGCAACATCTAACTATGAATAATCTTGTTCAAACAGAAAGTAATAATGACTGTTCTAGTTTGGTTTACAGTAGTATTAACGATTGGCACGGACAAATGCAATCAAATTTTGGTGATTTAAAAATTAGTCAATTTGCAAATAGTTACAATAATTCAAATATTCAAGGAAACGTAAGTGAAGGGCAATGCGATTTTAATTTTTCAAACGATTGTGGGTACGATGGAAATGATGCTGAAAATGAATCTGTATTTATTTGGGAAGGAAATCAAAACTTTAAATGGGATAATTCATCAAACTGGAATAAAAATCAAGTTCCCTCAGCTACAGACCAAGTAATTATATCTAACTCAACAAATAAATATCCTAAGTTGGAGTTTGATGTAGAGGTAGGCGATTTTATTTTTGAAGAAAATGCAATTTTAAATTTAAATGACTATCAACTTACAGTTAATGGAAAAATAAGCGGTAACGGAAAATTTAAATCTACCGATACTTCTAGTCTAGTAATTAATGGAGAAGGTGTTAGTGAACTTCACTTTGATGAACATGCTAATTCAATTTATGATTTAACTATTCTTCATCCTAATGCGCAAGTGCACTTAGAATCAGAGTTGAATTTATACCATATTCTTAGCCTTGAGGCGGGTGAATTACACACCAATGATTTACTTACTTTTGAGTGTACATTTGCTAATTCAGGTCCCTTTTCTGAAGTGATTACAACCGCACAGGTGGATCAGTTAAATGGTGAAATTATTGGTGATGTAACTGTTGTACAGTGTTATTCAGGTAGACGTGCATTTAGATTAGTGGCTTCTACAGTTGATACTGACTCTAGCATTAGAGAAAATTGGCAAGAAGACGCAGCTGCTTGGAATGATAACCCAAATCCTGGCTATGGTACGCATATTACTGGAACAGGAATAACTTCTGCTAATCCAGGCGGTATTGACGGTTTAAATGGATTTGACTGGCAACCTTCAGGTAACCCATCTATGTTTACTTTTGATAATTTAAATAGCTCTTGGAATCCAATAGAGGGTACTAATGGTAATTTGGAAGTAGGTAAACCTTATAGAATGATGATTCGTGGTAATAGAGCTACTAACATTACTTCAAATGCGGCTCAACCCTCTCAAACTAAATTACGAGCTAAAGGGAAATTGCATAAAGGTGAGTTTGTTCTTCATGTGGGCAATCTTGAAAGAGATTCATTTGTGTTTTTTGCAAATCCTTTTCAATCGGATGTTGACATGAGTCAAGTAATCAGTGCATCAGATAATGTTAGGCCTTATTTTTATATTTGGGATACTTCCTTAAACGCAAGAGGGTCTTTTGCTGTTATTGATGCAACACTACCCGATAATTTAGCCCCAGAAGACTCAAATATATCTCGGTTTTCATTACCACAGCAAGCTGGATTTTTGCTTGCTTCTGGAGAGGGTGATGTGGTTATTCGCTTTAAAGAAGAGCATAAAACTCCATTTATGAAAGAGTTGACTGTCTTTTCAGATTTTAGTCAACCTAGAGTTAATGTACGTTTATTCAATAATGAACTTTCAGAAGAGAGGAGTAGTGATGGCCTTAGAATCAATTTCTACGAAAATTTTGTAGAAACAGATTTTGAAAATGCACAAAAAAATGAGAACATAGATGAAAATATTGCGCTAGTTGCTGGAAACGAGTTATTGGCAATTGGTAACGAAGCGCTTCCTCAAGATGGTGATGTACTGCAATTATATACAAATAAATACCAAGCTAATCAGTATTCATTAAAAATAGATGTGCTTGAGCTAGACGCTTATAACGTTTACTTAAAAGATAATTACACTAATGCAAAACACGCCCTTACGGCAGGTGAAAATGAAATTGAATTTTCAGTAGATGCAAATATTAACGCATCCATAGCTTTTAATCGTTTTCAGCTAGAATTTGAAACTTCCACATTTAATGTAGATCAATTCACTTCTTCAGATTATAGTGTGTATCCAAACCCTGTAAACGGTAGTTTTGTATATGTTAAAAACAAGACCTTAATTCAACAAGAAGCAACTTTGATGTTATATAACATGCAGGGTAAGAAAGTACTTCAATCAAATCAAAAATTTGACGAAGCTGGAGAATTAAAACTTGATTTATCTCAAATTTCACAAGGAGTTTACTTATTAAAATCTCAAATTGGTGAGCAAACACAAACATTTAAAATTATTAAAGAGTAAGTAAATACATTTCATTATCTTTTAAAAACAAGCTATTACTAAAGTGATAGCTTTTTTTTTGTTACCATTATATCTAAATCATACAGATCAATTACAGGAGGTGTATTTAATCCCTTAAGAATAGATTTTTAATCACTGCCCTAAATTTACCCCTTCACCCATAAAATACAGAGATAAAATACTTACTTTTGCCTATAATTATACACGTATGAACTTACTTAAATTTATTTTCAGTAAAAAATTTTTACTCCAATTGCTTTTGGCTGTGGTAGCCTTAGTTATATTGGTTTTTTTAGGCTTACAATGGTTAAAAGTAACCACCAATCATAAAGAATATATAGAGGTTCCAAACCTTCAAAAATTTGATTTAGATATTGTAGAGAAAAAGCTAAATGAGATGAATTTAAGATTTGAAGTCTTAGATTCAGCAAGTTATAATCCAGATTATCCACCGTATTCTGTAATAGACCATATTCCTAAAGCGGGGACTAATGTAAAAGAAGAACGTAAAATATACCTTACTTTAAATCCGGGAGATTATGCAAAAGTTCAAATTCCTGATGTATTAATTAATCGAACCATAAGACAAGTAGAGCCATCTCTTAAATCTATGGGATTACAAGTAGGAGAAATTATAGAAACTCCTTATTTTGCAAAAGGAATAGTTCTGCATTTACTTCATGAAGGAGACACCATTTTTCCTGGAGATTATATAACTAAAACCTCGGTAATTGATATTGTTGTTTCAGATGGTTCATTAGATTTTGGTGAAGATGTTATTATAGATCCAGAACAAGAAATGGAACAAGAAGAACTCAATAAATTATTACAACAAGCACAAGAACAAACAGAAGATAATTAAATGAATTTAGATACAAACAACTCAAATCATGATGATGAATTATTTGAGCATCATCACTTTACAGCCGCTAAAGGTCAAGAGCCATTAAGAGTTGATAAGTTTTTAATGAATTTTATAGAAAACGCTACACGTAATAAAATTCAAAATGCTGCTAAAGAGGGCAATATTTATGTAAACGGAAAACCAGTCAAACAAAACCATAAAGTAAAAGCTGGAGATGAGGTAAAAGTACTCTTGTCTTACCCTCCTTATGAAAGCCAGTTAATTGCAGAAAATATTGAATTAGACATTGTTTATGAAGATGATGCCCTTTTGGTTGTCAATAAACCAGCCGGAATGGTTGTTCATCCTGGTCATGGAAATTATTCTGGAACATTAATTAATGGGTTAATTCATCATTTTGAAAAGTTGCCTCTTAATTCTTCTAACCGTCCAGGCCTTGTTCACAGAATTGATAAAGACACCACAGGTCTATTGGTTGTAGCAAAAACAGAAGAAGCAATGACGCATCTATCCAAGCAATTCTTCAATAAAACAAGCCAACGAGAATACGTAGCTTTAGTTTGGGGTAGAGTAGAAGATGATGAAGGAACCATTGAAGGCAATATTGGCAGAAATCCTAACAACAGGATGCAAAATATGGTTTACATAGGAGAAGATGCAGACCAAGGAAAACCTGCTGTAACCCACTACAAAGTAATAGAACGTTTTACCTATGTAACCCTAATATCCTGCCGCTTAGAAACAGGAAGAACACATCAAATTCGCGTACACCTAAAGCACATAGGTCACACACTTTTTAATGACGAACGTTACGGTGGAGACAAGGTGTTAAAAGGTACAGCCTTTTCAAAATACAAACAATTTGTAGAAAATTGCTTTAAAGTTTTACCCAGACAAGCCTTGCACGCCAAGACCTTAGGTTTTGAGCATCCAGTTTCTGGTGAGTGGATGAGTTTTGAAACTCCAATTCCAGAAGATATGCTCAATTGTTTAGATAAATGGAGACGTTACGCCAAATCAAGTCAGTAATACCTTACATTTCCTAAGCAACTTTTGACCTCAATTAAATTTTATTTATAGATCAATTTTGTGAGCGTTCCCTTTATTTTTTTCTAAAAGTGAAAAAAAATAAAGGTCGGGCTGTACGTTACAAATCCGCAGTCCTACGCCAAGGTTTTTAAACACCTTCAAGAGCTTCCTATCGGTCGCTTTTCATGTGTAAAAAACCAAAGGCGTATGCCTTTACGGGTTTTCCAC
>JAIUMH010000040.1 GCA_022565635.1 Flavobacteriaceae bacterium
GGTAACGCTCTGAACTAGTAAGTTTTCTAAAGTCTATTTTTTCCATTCGGCTAATGTACAAAATATTTCTTAAGCATTTCTATATTTTACCGCTTTGTTAATAATTAGTAAATAATTTATACCCATTTAACCATTAAAATGAAATTAAAACCAAGCATGCCATGGTATTCTTGATAAAATAAGAATAAGTGCAAGTGTATAAAAGATGGCTAATTTCTTAAACTTTGGTCGAGATGAAAGTTCTTTTTTATGTTTTGAATACCCCATGGTTATAAAAACAATAGCAAGAATCATGGTTATGGGGTGCTCAATTAGGTAAAGACGCAAATTGCTATCTTTCATAACCTCACCCATTCCTTGATTTGAAAAAGCACTAAAATAAGGGCTTACAAAATAAATGACCAAACCAATAAGCAATTGCAAATGAGAAACAATAAGCGCAAATAAAGAAATTCTAAAGTCTTTAGATTCATAAGGTTTTTTGCCAAAGTATTTTACCAAGGCGTTAATGGTTGCTAAAAAAACTATGAGCAAAACCAAGTAAGCCCAATACGAGTGTAAATGTTTAATTCCTGTGTACATAATTTCTGTTTTTATTCAAATAGTGCTTTTAATTCTGTTGCATCTTTTGGATTCATTTTGCCTGCTAAAACTAAGCTTAATTGTTTTCTTCTAAGCGCAGCCGCAAATCTGTCTTTTTCTAGTTTAGATTGGGGTTCAATTTGAGATATAGGCACGGGGTTACCTGTGTCATCAACGGCTACAAAAGTATATATTGCTTCGTTTGCTTTGGTTCTTCTGCCGCTTTCTCGGTCTTCTATCCATACATCAATAAAGATTTCCATAGATGTTTTAAAGGCTCGTGACACTTTTGCTTCAACGGTAACTACGCTTCCTAAAGGAACAGCTTTATTAAATGCCACGTGGTTTACAGACGCTGTAACAACAATTCTTCTGGAATGTCTTCTAGCAGCAATACTAGCCGCTCTATCCATTCTTGCCAATAATTCACCTCCAAAAAGGTTATTTAAGGGGTTGGTTTCTCCTGGCAGAACAAGGTCGGTTAAAGTGGTTTTAGAATCTTCAGGTGTTTTAATTTCCATTCAAATTAATTTTTGGTGCAAAGGTAAGCTTTGCAAATTTAACGACATATTAAACGAATTAAATTCACATGAAATTAAAACACTACTCTAAAGTGTCAAGTTAATTAAAACTCTCCAACTAAAAGCCAAGCTGTATTTTGGTGTGATTTCCTTATTTTAGACAAAGCTGTTAAAGCTTCAGAACGGGTAGCGTAAGAGCTGTATGCAACTTGATGTAAATTATACTTATTCACCCCCAAATATCGAGCTTTAAAACCATCCTCCAAGAGCTTATTAACTTTTGAGAACGCATTTTCTTCACTTCTAAAAGCTCCAGCAATTATGTGATACCTTAAATTTGATGAGGCTTCTTCGTTTTCATTTTTTACCTCTATTTCAATGGCGGGCAAAGTCTGATGAATAAAAAAGTTAGCAGATTGAATTTCTTTTTGAACTTTTTCTTCTACCTTTTCAGCTATTTGCTGTTGATTAGCTTCATTAGTGTAGTTGGTGACTAAATAATAACCCATAGCACCTGCTAAAAAAGCAACAATCAATAGAGCCGCATATTTTAACCAAGGTAAAGAATCAACTTCCTGTGCTTCTTCATTTAATTCAATGACAGGGATTTCATTTTCTTTTGGCTTAGTAATTTGCTTTTGTAAGGTAAATGCTGAAAGCCCAAAACTAGCCTTATGAAAATTTTGGTTAGCATCAGGAAAAAAGGTTAATTGATTTTCTTCTGTTAATTGAAGTTTTCCCAAACCCTTAAATTGAAATTTACGCTCAATTGATAAAACTTTGTTTAAGTCTTCAACATAAGAAGCTAAATACACTTTAGCGTCTTCAAAATCTAGATTTTCTTTTTGACTGATGTAGTTAATAAGAAGAACGTCTTCTGATTTTAATTGTCCATTAAAAACAAGTGTGCGTTTAGGAGGGGCAAGTTGATTAGTTTGCTCGTTTATAATTGAGCTTTCAAACTTGACCATAAATGCACCTAAATTAGGTACGATTACACAATCATATCTATAAAGTAAGTCTTTTATGTAATTTTCAACCTGCATTAATTCGTCTTTTTATGACCCTCAAATTTAAATTTAATTTTAATTTATAGTATAGATTTACAAAGTTTTTTATTGATTTTTTTTCAATTTGCAAATTATGAATGTTTAGCTTCTTTTAGTCAGGCAAGTAGCTCTTTTTTGAAATATTCTCTGAAGAATAAAAATTTCATAAACTACTAAAATTCAAATTTAATTCCAGAAAAAACTCCTATAAAATAAGGCTTGAAATTTGTTGTAGAAGAATCAAATGTATTGATTTGATATCTTAAACTAGGTTCAATATTAAACTTTAGTTGCTTGCTAAATTTGTAGTCTAAACCAAAACCAAGGTTTGCCGTAAAGCTGGTAGAATTTACATTAGTAGCACGTCCTAAACTGAAATTCTCCGTTTGAGTTTGTGCATTTAGTGTATTCTGATTTAAAAATAGGGTACTCATCCCTCCTATTAAATTCAAACCTATTTTTTGATCAATAACTTGATACGCTGCCTCAACAGGAATCTCTACAAAGCTTAACTCTTGATTAATGGAAGCCTCTTCAAAAGGTATTCTTGCGTTGGCTAAATCTTGCTTATTAAAAACACTGCTTTCTACAAATGAAATACTCGTATTTGTCTGTGAAGAAACCGCATTTAAAGCATCGGGCCTGGACTGGTAAGTCATCACCAAATCGTTGGTTTGGTAGCCAGTATTTATTTGATGAACCCCGGTTCTAATGCTCAGCTTTTGATTCAACTTATAAGCCAGCTGAAGTCCATATGAAAAATTTGTAGTTCCTTCTGGGGCTTGGTCTATTTGTGGTGATACATTGGCTCCAGAATTACCCCCACTAAAAACAGGTGAAATACCTGGTGTTATACTAAATCTTGGGAAATTAGTCAATTGAGCATCGCTTGATAATTCTTCATTTATTAGTTCTTCATCAGTTAAGAATTCATCTAATAGTTGGTTTTTTGTGCTTTTTGCATTAGCAGAGATTTTTGAAATGTCTTTTAGTTGAAGTGGTTTTAATGAAATTAAATCAGGCTGATTGATGGTGTTAATTTGGTGTAAAGCTTGAAAGAATTTAGCTTGAGATGATACCTTTAAACCACCTGTAGAACTTGTTATCTTAGTTGTTTGGTTAGCTGTTTCATTTTTAATTTCTTCGTTGTCTTTATTCAATACGTTTAATTGATCACTATTTTTTGAAACAGCAACCCTATTAAGCTTGGGTTTACTTAAAGATTTTTGATCCGTTTCAATAGCGGATAAATCAAAATATATATTCACTATATTTTTGTAGCTAGTTGAGGCTATAGCGTAATCTTTGGCAGGCAGTTTTTTTAAGCTAAACAAAAAGGAGATAGCTAATAAAAGTAAGCCTGTGAAACTAGCTGCATATTTTAATGCCAGCCAGCCAGCGGGCTTATTTTTTTTAATCAAGGTTTTTTCTATCCCCTCCCACACTTGATCACTAGGAGCTGGCTCTATGTCTCTAACAACTTTAAAGACTTTATCTATATGTTCTTTAGAGTTAGCCATTTGAAACCTTTTTTTGTTGAATGTAAGATTCTACTTTAGGCTTTAGAATGGCTCTTGCTCTAGACAAATTAGATTTAGAGGTTCCCACTGAAATGGAAAGCATATCGGCAATTTCTTGATGTGAATGTCCATCTAAAACATAGAGGTTAAAGACCAACCTGTAGCGGTCTGGAAGTTCTTGAATGCATTTTAAGAGATACTGGAGTGATATAGTAGAAAACTTTGATTCAAAGCTTACCACTTCTTTCAGCTGATCCTCGTTAATTAATTCAAATACTTTTTGGTTTCTGTAGCGAGTTAAACAAGTGTTTAGACAAATTCTTTTTATCCAACCTTCAAATGAGCCCTTAAATTTAAATTGATTAATTTTTTCAAAAATTGTAATAAATGTGTCGTGAAGGTTGTCCTCTGCTTCATGTTTGTTTCTAGAATACTTTAAGCAAATACCATATAACACCGGTGCAAAACCATCATAAAGCTCTTTTTGAGCTTTTAGATTTTGGTTTTTGCACCGGTTTATAAGTTGTTTGATATGCATTGTTTGTTAAGCACTATAAGTTACCTTAATTTGAAGCCTTTTCTTTTATTGCAGCTGTAATTTTTTGCTCTAATTCATCCATTAATTCAGGATTATCTAAAAGTAGCGCTTTTACTGCGTCTCTACCTTGGCCTAATTTTGTGTCTTCATAGCTAAACCAGCTACCTGCTTTTTTAACTATATCATATTCAACACCCACATCAATAATTTCACCTACTTTTGATATTCCAGTACCGTACATGATATCAAATTCAGTCATTTTAAAAGGAGGAGCTACTTTGTTTTTAACTACTTTAACTCGAGTTTTATTTCCTTTTACATCGCTATTGCTATCTTTAATTTGTGTGGATCTTCTAATATCCAATCTTACAGAAGCATAAAATTTAAGCGCATTACCTCCAGTTGTAGTTTCTGGATTACCAAACATAACACCTATCTTTTCTCTCAACTGATTAATAAAGATGACAGTACAGTTGGTTTTGCTAATGGTTGAAGTCATTTTTCTCAAGGCTTGAGACATTAATCTTGCATGAAGCCCCATTTTAGAATCCCCCATTTCTCCTTCAATTTCACTTTTAGGAGTTAGCGCGGCTACAGAGTCAATCACTACAATGTCAATAGCTCCTGAGCGAATTAAATTCTCTGTTATCTCTAGTGCTTGCTCACCATGGTCAGGTTGAGAAATGATCAAGTTTTCTAAATCAATCCCTAAATTTTCCGCATAAACTCTATCAAAAGCATGCTCTGCATCTATAAACGCCGCAATTCCTCCAGCCTTTTGAGCCTCAGCAATGGCGTGTAAAGTTAGCGTAGTTTTACCAGAAGACTCAGGGCCGTAAATTTCTACTACTCTTCCTCTTGGATAACCACCAACACCTAAGGCAATATCTAAGCCTAAAGAACCCGACGGTATAGCATCTACATCTACTACTGCTTGATCACTCATTTTCATTACGGTTCCTTTACCGTAAGTCTTGTCCATCTTATCTAGTGTAAGCTTTAACGCTTTTAATTTAGCATCTTTTTCTTTGTTGTCTTTACTCATTTTATTTTTTTTTGCTTAAAATTGTAACCTAAAATGTAAAAGTACAATTTTTTATTTTATACTTAAACGCAACCTTTTAATAAGTTTTATTTACATCTTTAAGGTAAGATTATGACTCATAAAATAATATTTATTATACAAAAAAACAAGTCTAGCCTGAAGACTACTTCAAGCTTGCTTGGTGCATTTTTAGATGGTGGCTGACGTTAATTTTTCAGATTTCATAATTGATTAAATAAACGAATTATTAACAAGAATTAGCCACCGTTGATATTCTATCAACATTTAATCTAAAAAAATCGCCTCAACTATAAAAGGCGATTTTTTTATATATTTTATTTTCTGCTAAAAACTTCAGGCTTTTTCAACCTCATCCTTATCCAAGCTACTAAGTAATACCACTAAATAGTCAAATAGAAACTACGCGTTTTCTACTTCTGCAGCGGCTAACAAAATGTAATGCAGGTCTGTGTTTTTAATAAAGCCATCAATACGTTGGCTCCCGGGGCCAAAACTTGCTAATTCCACAAAATCTCCGGTATGGTTTCCACTTGCCCAACCCACAGAATGGTAATTTTGTTGAATTTGAGAAAGTTTTTTAAAGGGTAAGTTTTTATAATTGTATAATCCTTCTTCTTTTTGTAGTCCTGTATAGTAAGCTAATATCTCTTGGGCTTCCTCTTTTTGAATTCCAAATCCGTTAGCAAACTCTATACGTTCTCTAACTACTTCTAGGTTGTCTGACGGTGTTATTCCCTGCAAAATCCAATCGTTAGTTGCTTTAAAACTATGAATTCTATCAAAATTTTCATTCACATTTTTTCCATAGAGCATACCTGGGTTAGCATTTCCATGGTCTGTTGTAATAATTACCAATGTTTCTTCATTTTGAAGTGCAAAATTCATAGCCACTTCAATAGCTTCGTCAAAAGCAATTTGATCATACAATAAAGCTCCCGCATCGTTGGCGTGAGCCGCCCAATCTACTTTTCCTCCTTCTACTTGCAATACAAATCCATCTTGGTGGTCTTGCATCAGCTCAATAGCCTTTTGAGTCATTTCTGCTAAGGAGGGGATTTCTTTTTCTTGATCTTTATTGTTTTTGGCATCTAATGTGTAAGGTAAACCTTCTTTGTCAAAAACACCTAAAATATCTCCTCTTTTAATTTTTTTGAACTCACTTTTTTGAGTGGCAACGCGGTAAGCTTTGGACTGAAATTCTGAATATAAATTCCTGTTATCTTTACGTAATTTAGGATCAAAATAATTTTGACCACCTCCTAAAATTACATTAGGCCCATGGGCTAAATAATTAAGAGCAATTCCGGCTTGATCATTTCGTGATTCACTATTGGTACAAAAACCAGCAGGAGTGGCATGGGTAACAGGAACGGTAGTAACTATTCCTGTTTTTTTGCCTGCCTTTTTAAACTTTTGCCAAAGTGGCTGATGTTTTACTCCTCCTCTCCCTACATTTATTCCTCCGTTAGGTATGCGGTGCCCACCTCCCCAAGAAGAGGAAGCGGCGGCAGAATCTGTAACTATTGAACTTGCCGAAGCCATATCCATCAAACTTCTTCTAACCCTATTTTCTCTGTATAGGTTAAGCCAGTTAGAAGCTTTTCCATTTCTTCTGTGTTTGAGTGTATCTGCCATGGTAAGTGTTCCATTACTCATACCATCACTCACTAAAAAGATAATGTTTTTTGCTTTTTTATTTTCTTGATTGATTAGGTTTTTAGGGGTAGAACAAGCGCCTAAAACTCCTAATCCAGCACCTGCAAGCGCGGTATTTCTAAAAAAACTTCTTCTTTTCATTAGTCGTGTATTTAAAAACAAAACTAAGCTTTTGTTGAAGTGTAAAAACTTAGTTTAGCTTTATGAAATAGTAAAATTTTAATTCAATTTAAAAGTGATATCTAGCTTTTGAATCTCATCAAGCAAATCTGAACATACATTTACTTTTCGCTTTTTGCTAGGCATATTCACTTTAATTTTTTGTTGGGCTTCATAAATTACAAAATTAACCTGATGATTTCCAACATGTTCATTAAACAGCTGATCTAAATGATTTATTTTTTCTTCATTAAGCTGGTGAATATCAACCTGAAGTATCATTTTTTTTACCATTTCCTCCAAAATATTTTGAAGCGGTTTAATTTGTGTTATTTGTGTTCTTGGTTTACCTGGCTGTCCTGTCTTTTTATCAATGTACGACTTATTTCTAAACTTTACATAGATAAATTGATCTACCACTAGAAAGTGTCTGAGTTTGAGGTAATCTTCTCCAAAGAGCCAAAAATCATGAGATTCTTCGTAATCTTCAAGGGTAAATTTTCCGTATCCCTGACCGTTTTTTCCCACATTATGCATTACATCAGTTACTACCCCTGCAACACTCAATTCCCTATTTAAGTATTTATCTACATCTCTAAAAATATTGAGTTTAGCGTTGGTAAAATGCTTGATTTCAGTTTTAAAATCATCTAATGGATGTCCAGAAATAAATATGCCTACCACTTCTTTTTCTTCTTTTAATTTTTTCATGGTAGGCCATTCTTCACAAGGAGGAACTTCTGGTTCAGGTATTTGCACGTCACTAGCTTCTCCAAAAAGACTAACTTGAGCAGAGTTTTTTGACTCTTGATATCTAGCCGCGTGTTTTACAACTTTTTCAAGAAAAGTTAAATCGCCGTCTGTGGTCTGGAAATATTGAGCTCTATGTGTATCTGGAAAACCATCAAAAGCACCAGCGTAAGCTAAGCTTTCAAAGGCTTTCTTATTAGCGGCTCGTAAATCAATTCGCTTTGCCATGTCAAAAATTGACTTGTAAGGGCCGTCTTCTTTTCTGTTTTCAATTATGGTTTCAACCGCGGGCTTTCCTACTCCTTTAATGGCTCCCATACCACAACGAACAGCGTTTTGTTTATTTACTGAAAATTTATAATAAGATTCGTTTACATCTGGACCTAAAACTTGTAAGCCCATACGTTTACATTCTTCCATAAAAAAGCTTACTTTTTTGATGTCATTCATGTTATTAGAGAGAACTGCCGCCATGTATTCTGCTGGATAATGGGCTTTTAAATACGCTGTTTGATAAGCAATCCAAGCATAACAAGTAGAATGCGATTTATTAAATGCATAACTTGCAAAAGCCTCCCAGTCTTTCCATATTTTCTCTAATTTTTCTTCATCATGACCATTATCTTTAGCTTGACCAATAAATTTAGGCTTCAGTTTAGCCAATACATCTTTTAATTTTTTCCCCATGGCTTTTCTCAAGACATCCGCTTCACCCTTTGTAAAGTTGGCAAGCTTCTGAGAAAGTAGCATTACCTGCTCTTGGTAAACCGTAATACCGTAAGTTTCCTCTAAGTATTCTTGCATGTCTGGTAAATCATAAGAAATTTCTTCTTTACCGTGTTTTCTTGCAATGAAACTTGGAATATATTCCATTGGGCCAGGTCTGTACAAGGCATTCATAGCAATTAAGTCCTCAAAAACAGTAGGTTTGAGCTCTTTCATGTATTTTTGCATACCAGGAGATTCATATTGAAAAATACCTACTGTTTCTCCTCGTTGAAATAATTCATAGGTTAATTGATCATCTAAAGGAAAGCTTTCTGGGTCTAGCTCAATACCGTGTCTTCCTTTAACAATGTCAACAGTATCCTTGATTAATGTCAAGGTTTTTAGCCCCAAGAAATCCATTTTTAGTAATCCTGCGTTTTCAACTACTGAGTTATCAAATTGCGTAACGTACAAATCTGAATCTTTGGCTACAGAAACGGGTACAAATTTGGTAATGTCATCGGGTGTAATAATCACTCCACAGGCGTGTATTCCCGTATTTCTTACAGAACCCTCTAAAATTCTTGCCTGATTAACCGTTTCTGCTTCTGGGGTTGATCCTTCAGAAATACCAATTAACTCAAGTACTTTTTCTACATCTTCACTTCTAAATTTTTCTCTAAGTTCCTTTTCGTTTTTACCAAAAATTTTACTCAATTTTGACATATCTGGCACCAACTTAGCAATTCGGTCTGCTTCATAAAGTGGCAAATCTAAAGCTCTTGCGGTATCACGTATTGCAGATTTGGCGGCCATTGTTCCATACGTAATAATTTGTGCTACTTGATTGGCTCCGTACTTTTCAATCACATAATCCATGACTTTGCTTCTGCCCTCATCGTCAAAATCTATATCAATATCCGGCATGCTTACCCTTTCAGGATTCAAAAAACGCTCAAAAAGCAAGTCGTACTTAATCGGGTCTATATTGGTAATTTTTAAACAATAAGCTACTGCACTTCCTGCGGCAGAACCTCTACCGGGACCAACCGAAACGCCCATTTTTCTTGCTTCTCTAATAAAGTCTTCAACAATTAAGAAATACCCAGGATAACCCGTATTAGCAATTACATCTAATTCAAAATCTAAACGCTCTTGAATAGAAGCGGTAATTTCTCCATAGCGTTCTTTGGCACCTTGATAGGTGAGATGTTTTAAGTAAGCATTTTCTCCTCGTTTACCTTTATCTTCTAAATCCTTGGGATCTTTAAACTCATCAGGAATGCCAAAAGCCGGTAGCAAAACATCACGATGCAAAACAAAAGCTTCAACTTTATTTGCAATTTCTTCTGTATTGGTAATAGCTTCTGGTAAATCCTTGAAGAGTTCTTTCATTTCTTCTTCAGATTTAAAATAATACTCATCATTAGGCAAACCATACCTATAACCACGTCCTCTTCCTATAGGTGTAGCTTGTTTTTCTCCATCTTTAACACAAAGTAAAATATCATGCGCATTGGCATCTTCTTGAGCGGCATAATACGTGTTATTGGTAGCTACAAGCTTTATATTGTGTTTCTTAGCAAACTCAATTAATATTTGGTTGGCCCGGTCTTCGTCCTCTTGATGGTGACGCATAATTTCAATGTAAAAATCATCACCAAAAGTTTGTTTCCACCACAGCAAAGCTTCTTCTGCTTGTTTCTCGCCTAAATTTAAAATTTTACTAGGCACTTCACCATATAAATTTCCAGAGAGCGCTATAATGTCTTCCTTGTATTCTTCAATAATTTTCTTGTCTATTCTAGGTAAATAATAAAAACCATCTGTATATCCTTTAGAGGACATTTTAGCTAAGTTATGATATCCTTTTTTGTTTTTCGCCAAAAGCACTATTTGGTAGCCGTTATCTTTTCTGTTTTTGTTGGTGTGATCTTCACAAACAAAAAACTCACATCCAACTATGGGTTTTACAGGATATATTTCTGGCTCTCTACCTTCCTCTTCGGCCCTTATTTTTTCAGCTTCAGCTGCTTTATTATGCGTACTAGCGGCAGCCACAAAATGAAAAGCTCCCATCATATTAGCATGGTCTGTTAAAGCTACAGCTGGCATTTTATTAACAGCTGCCTGTTGTACAAGTTGTTGAACAGACATAGTAGATTGTAAAATAGAATATTGCGAGTGATTGTGAAGGTGTACAAAACTACTTTTATTCAGTACAGCAATATTTTCTTCTATTTTAGCTTCAGAAATTTCTTCTTTGGGAGCCGATTTAGCTATTTGTTGTCTAATCTCTTCTGAAGCCTTTTTTAAGTTAACATGTTGTAAGCCTACCTTTTTGATGGGGTTTGGGTGTTTAGCCAAATATTCATCTAGGTAACCAGGGTCCTGTTGAAGCTCTTGTACGGTAAATATTTTTTTGCGAATTAACTCAAGGAAACAACGTGTGGTTGCCTCCACATCTGCTGTGGCGTTGTGTGCTTCTGCAAAAGGCTCTCCAAATAGATGTTCATGTAATTCGGTAAGGGTGGGAAGTTTAAATTTGCCACCTCTACCTCCGGCAATTTTGCACAAACTAGCCGTAGTTTCTGTACAAGTATCTAAAACGGGCATTTCGGTCATAGGGCTTTCTAAGCCTGCTCTTAAAAATTCAGCTCCAGTTACATTTACATCAAAGCCTACATTTTGACCTACAACAAATTTACTTAACTGTAAAGCGCGGTTAAAATCTTCTAAAACAAAATGGATGTCTTCTCCTTTAGCTTTGGCTAAGGCAGTAGAAATTCCGTGTATACGTTCTGAATCATAAGGAATATCAAAGCCGTCTGGGTTGATTAAATAATCTTTTGCTTCTATTAAATTTCCCCATTGATCATGAACTTGCCAAGCAATTTGAATGACTCTTGGCCAATTATCTAACTCTGAAATAGGTGCGTTGAAATTCTTGGGAAGCCCCGTGGTTTCGGTATCAAAAATAATATACATCTGGAAAATCTTTGTTGTAAAATTACAAAAATATCTGGGCTAAGCGTTCAGCTAATCTTAAAAATTTGATGCAATTAAAACTGGATAACCTAACTGATTTGCATCCAAGAATAAATGCTTTGAGATGTCACCAATAGAGGAATTACACACAATGTCATGATTTGTCATGTAAATGTATTAACACTTAAATTGCTGTAACTACAAAAAAAAATGCGGAATTTTATTCCGCATTTTTTCTATCTTGATAAGGAACTTTTACTCAAACAACCACCTATAGACATCGTTTCCGTTGGCGTATAAAACCAGGGCAATAAGCAAAAAGAAACCTATCATTTGAGCGTATTCCAATACTTTTTCGTTAGGCTTTCTTCCTGAAACCATTTCATAAAGTAAAAACATGACATGACCACCATCTAAAGCAGGAATAGGTAAAATGTTCATAAAAGCTAATATAATAGAAATTAAAGCTGTAGTCAACCAAAAGCCCTGCCAGTTCCAAGCATCAGGAAACAAACCACCAATGGCACCAAATCCTCCTAACTGAGAAGCTCCAGCTTTAGTAAATACGTATTTGAATTGAGCAACATAATCATGTAAGGTCCAATAAGCCAAATCAAAACCTGCTGGAACACTTTCTAAAAACGAATATTCTCTTTTATTAACTTCAATGTTTCTAAAGTTTGTAATACCAATAAAACCTTCTTCATTAGTTGAAAGCTCAACAAATTGCTCGGGTGTAGAAGTGTTATTGAAATACACTTCTCTATCAAAATCTTTACTACTTAATTCTTCACTTTTTCCAGGAATAAATCCTAATTGAATGGGTTGGTCTTTGTTTTCCGCTAACTCGCGACTAAACTCATGCCAAAAGTTGATTTTTTTACCATTTATAGAAGTGATTAAATCGCCTTTAGACAAACCTGCTTTATCGGCTGGTTGGTCAGGAATTACACTATCTAAAACGGGGTAGGAGATGGGCTGTAGTGCAATTTGCACCTCTCCTTCTTTAAACAAACGCATGCCTAGGTCTTCAGGCAAATCAATATTAACTTGACTACCGTTTCTGTTTACTGTAACTGTTTCTGGGCTTCTAACCAGCAAGATTTTTTGTATATCTAGTACGTTTCTCAATTCTTTTCCATCAACCGAAATTAGCTGATCTCCATCTTCAAATCCAATTTCTTGCATAATGGGAGAAGCAGAAAATCCGTATTTTACACCATCTTTATCAACAAATCCTTCTCCCCAAACAAACAACACCATCATATAGATAAAAAACCCAAGAATAAGGTTTACTGTAACCCCGCCTAGCATGATAATTAAACGTTGCCATGCTGGTTTACTTCTAAATTCCCAAGGTTGTGGAGGTTGAGCCATTTGCTCTTTATCCATACTCTCATCAATCATTCCGGCAATTTTCACGTAGCCTCCTAACGGCAACCACCCAATTCCGTAAACGGTATCCCCTATTTTTTTCTTGAAAAGCGAAAATTTCACATCAAAAAATAAATAGAATTTTTCAACACGAGTACCGAACAATCGAGCAGGAATAAAATGCCCTAATTCATGAAGTACAATAAGAATTGAAAGACTTAAAAATAACTGTATAGCTTTTATAAAAAACGGATCCATGTAAAATTCAAATTTTAAACTCGGCAAAAGTACAGTTTTTCAAGTTCTTAAAAAACATAATGTTTTGGAAAACTTATGCTTTTGTGGTTTGAAGTTGGAAATTCAATTAATTTTCTAAATTCGATTCTAACCACAATACCACTTTAAAAAAACTTTCCTTTTTCCCTTTTAAAATCTTGAATAAGATGGTTTTAATCCATCTGATAAATCCATTGCGCCGGGTTTAAGGCTTCGGTGTTTTTATGAATGCTAAAACTCAGCGTTGTTTTACCGGTTTGTTTATCGGTGGCTATTTGGCCTAACTTTTGTCCACGTTTAACTTGTTCTCCAGATTTTACGTAAACATCATCTAGGTTGTTGTAGGTGGTAATAAAATCTCCATGGCGAACATGCACGTATTTGTTTCTGCCCCGAACTACGCTTACCTGAAAAACTACCCCATCAAAAATGCAAAGCGCATCAGCCTTTTCTTCGGTATCAATGCGGATACTTTTTCGGTTGACTACCACAGAAGGCACCAAATGATGTTTGCCTTTTCCAAACTTTGTGGTGACTAAACCTGCTTTTAATGGCCAGGGCAACCTGCCTTTGTTATTGGCAAAATCTTTAGCAATTAATTTGGCTTCTGGGGTAAGTTCAAACTTAGCTTTGACAGAGGAACCACGTTTTTTGTTTTCTCTGGCAATAGCTTCTCTTATTAAACGGTCTATTTCTTTTTCTAAACGGTTGATTTCCTTTTCTTGGGCCTTAATTTCAGCAATGTATTTTTTTTCGTCTTTTTTGATTTCAGCCAAAAGTTGTTGTTGTTCTTTTTGGCTCTCAACCAATTTAGCTTTTGATTTTCTATTGCGCTCTAAAACGGCTTCTTTTTCCTTTTTTTGAACAAACAATTCTTCATTTAATTGTTCTAATTCTTTGGTTTGTTTGCCAATTTCTAAGCCTTGTTTTTTTCTGTAATTGGCATGTTGATTCATGTATTGAATTCGCTTGTAGGCTTGCAAAAAGCTTTCAGAAGAAAACAAAAACATAATTCTGTTTTGTTGTGAATTGCTTTGGTAAGATTTCTTAATCATTTTAGCATATTCATCTTTTAACTCTTGCAATTGTTGCTTGAGTTGTTCTATGCGTTGCGTGTTTTCATTGATTTTTTTTGTCAGTAGGTTGGCTTCTTGATTGTTGATGCGGATTAGTTTTTCTGTACTGTTGATTTGTTGATTAAGCTCATCTACTTTTTGAAGCGCAGATTTTTCGCTTTTTACTGTTTTGCTTAGAATTTTTTCTAAGTTGGCCATTTCTTGTTCAATGGCGTCTCTTTGTTGCTCTAATTGTTCCTTGGTTTGAGCAATACTATTGATGCTTAAAATGAGCAGAGCAAATAATAATAAGCAAGATGTAGCTTTGTTTTTCATTACAACTTCATTTCTTTATAACCTCTTGGTATTTCAAAAGGGAAAGACAAGTCTTCATTTTTATTTACGCTTCTAATATCAATGTTAATTTTCATTTCATCTCCTTGGTTTCTGCCAAAAATTTCAATTAAACCAGGATAATAAGATTGATTTACTTCTTTAAAATCTGAATAACTTATTCTTAAATTCCGATCTATATGTTTATACTTCAATTCTTGCTTGAGTAACCTGAAGTGTTTAGGATCTATATCTATGCTAAGCTCTTGTTGTTGTGCATTGGTGTTTCTAAACACATACTTATCTTCTTCAAGATTGCCTTGCATAGTTTTTACATCTAAATTTGCTAAACTTTGTGCGAAAATCATGCTTTGAACTTGATAAAAATCTACTTCAACTCCTAATAAATCACTAATTAAGCTGAAATCACCATCAAAATATTGGTTGCCCATTTTTTCATAAAATTGAACACGGTTGGGGGTCATATATAATTTACCAACAGTAATTAAGCCAAAGGCTTTGGCACTCATCCATATTTTTTGGTCTTTTTCTACCCGGTAAGTTATGCTTAATGTTTCACTAAGCTTTAACCCCTCTACAGAAGCTCTCATTTTACCACTCAAGGTTTCAAAATCTGGAAAGCTTTTTTCATGGGTGTTAATTACAGATCTTATTGCTCTTGGTCTCAGGTCATCACCAACAGCTGTTTTTTTGCTTTTACAAGACTCAAAAGTCACAAAGACGAGTAAGAATAAAGTTAACTTTAAAAGATTATTTTTTAATTTCAAGGGCTTGATTTTTAAATTTTTCTGATTCTTTCTTATTTCCTAAAACGCTATGCGCTTCACTTAATTGTTCTAAAAAGGCAACTTCTGTTTCTGGATTATCAAATAAATAGCCCAAGCCTTCTTCTAAAACCTCAATAGCTTCTTCTGATTTGCCTAAGTTGTTTTTAGCAATTCCGCTAAACAAGTACAAAACGGCTTGTGCAGGAAATTGATCCAAGGCTTTTTCAGCGGTTTTTTCTGCTTCCTCAAATTTATGCAAATCAATTTCTAAGAGTATAATTTTTTGTAGTAATTGAAAATCGTTTGGCTTATCCACCAAGGCTTTTTTGTAGCTCTTTAAAGCCTCATCACGTTGGTTGTTTTTTAGCTGAAAATTGCCCATTTCACGATTGCTAGCAGAGCTTTTTCCTTCTGCAATGGCTTGGTCTAAAAGCTGTATTAACTTTGGTTTGAAGTCTGGGTTTTGTTCAGCTACTTTTTTAAAAGCACTGATTACTTGTATTTTTTGCTCTTCGGGAATTTGATTGTTATGGATTACTTTTTCAGCGTAGGGAAAAGCAGAGTCAACGTCTGTTTGAGCTAGGTAAAACAAGCTTAGAACCACATGTAAATCTTGATTATTAGGAGCAAATTCTTCTAATTGTAAAGCCGTTTCTTCTACTTTTTTGCTTTTGCCTTGAAGTTTGTAAAAGCCGATTAACCGAATGTATAATTCTTGGTTTTTTGGAGCTTCTTCAATGCGTTTTTGATAGTATTTAACCGCTCCTTTTAAATCTTCAGATTCCTTAAAAATAACATCACGTAAACTACAATACTGAGATGAATTTCCTCTTTCTAAAACAAGTGCATCTAAACTCTCATGCGCTTTTTTGTAGTTATTTGTAATGAGATGCAAGTTGGCTAAAAGCTCTAAATAACCTACATCAACTTGACTTAACTCTTCTAATAGAGCAATGCCTTTAGCGTAATTTTTTTCCGCTTCGTAAACTTTAAGTAAACGCTCTTGAATATGGAATTTTTGTGTCTCTTCGGCTAAATCTAAGGCTTTTAAAAAGTTTTTTTCCGCTTCATCATACTTTTTTAAATCCAATTGATTTTTGGCCATTTCTAAGTAGACAACCATTTCATTTTCATCAATTTCTTGAAGTTGATTTAATAAATCAATGGCCTTTTCTTGATTTTCTATGGCACGTTGGGCAATAGCTTTGAAGAATAGTTCTTGAAATTGATCAGATACATTTCCTAAATCATCTTGATTAATAATGTCTTCTAAGTCTTGGGTAGGTTGAGCAGTAAGTCCTAAACCAAACAAAAATAGCAAGTAAAATAATGATTTATATTTCATTTTTTGTTTTCTTCAATCAAGTAAAGCAAAAGTAATTAAAGCATTCATTTTTTTTCAATTGCTTAGGCTTCAAATTTAAGGATTTTTAATACATCTGTACATTTTATTTTAAAGCTGAGTTCCACAACGTTTAGTGACTGAATGCAGAGGAGAGTAAAATAGCAATTCACATTATTAATTAGCAAATCTGAGCCCTTTTACCATTTCAGCTAGAAGTCTTTGCTTTAACCTTTGGCGTCAGATTTCTTGTCTGGGTATGTATATAGAAACATTATACTATTTCTTTCTTTTTCGATGTACTTTTAGTTTTGTAATCGGTTATAAATTTACTTATTTTTTTTCTGTCTTTATCTGTTAAAGGTTTGCTTTTTATAACAAAATCAACACCTTTAGGTTCTTTTATATATCCCATGGGTTTATGTTTTAAAATATTTTTCTACCAATAATTTTGAAGCTTTAGTTGGAATAATCATTATATGCCCTCCAAAATGATATGCTCCTAATGAATTTTCATAATGTTCAATTAATTTTGTCTTTGCTGTAAACGCAACAAATCCTTCAAAACCATATTGAAACGATAGTTTACAAGCATAAGCAACAAGATTACCCGCAACCCCTTCATACAGTTTTTCTTTGCCTATATTAAAGGGAGCATTTTCTAGTAAATTCATATATACATGATCAACTTCTTTCTTTATACTAAGCAAACCTTGTATGATGTTTGGGTTATTTACTATTGTTAATTTGTAAACTTCATTTACGTTATTATCAATTTCAGATTTCCAATTAAAATTCCATCCTTTTTTTTCATTTAATAATTTTGCATCTTTTAAGGTAAACCTTGCAATCTCCGTACGGAAACTATCTCCTGAAATTGTATTTTAGATAGAGTTTGTTAACTTATCAACAATGAAATCTAATTCGTTATGCTTATTCATAGCATAAAGTTACAAAATTTAGTGTAGTATTTTGTTCTTTAGGGTAATTCTTTTTACCAAGTCATTTCGCTATTAAGTTTTAGTCTAATTCCCTTGATCTTTGTAAAACCAATTTGTGTTTAAGGTTTCATCAATTATATTAAATAGATACAACTTTATCAAAGTCGAGTAGAGTCGACGTTTTCATAGTTTTTGATATTGTTCAAAGCTTTAGTTAGAAATTTCTTCCTATTAATTTTCTATTCTAATACGGAATAATCTCCTATGCTTATTTTGGTAAATTGTCCATCAAATTTAGCGTGATTACCAATCATAGCTTCGTCTAAATTTGCATTTTGAATATGGCTATTTTCTTGGATCAACGAGTTTTTAATGCTTGAATTTTCTACAATGGTTCCTTTTCCAATTGAAACATTGGGACCAATCTTAGCGTTTTTCAAAACTACACCTTCACCTATAAAGCAAGGCGAAATAATTTCTGAATTTTCTGAAGTAATTTGCTTACTTACCAATTCTTCGCTTTTTTCTTGATGTAAAAATCCGAGCATTCTGGTATTGGTCTCCACAGTTACGTTTTTGTTTCCACAGTCCATCCATTCATCTACTTTACCAGGTTTAAAAATGGCTCCATTTTGCTTCATTTTTTCAATGCCATCGTTAATTTGGTATTCACCACCGCGAATGATGTTTTCATCCAAAACTTTTTGAAGTTCACTTTTTAAAACGCCTACATCTTTAAAATAGTAAATTCCAATGACCGCTAAATCACTAACAAATTCAGTTGGCTTTTCAACTAAATCGGTGATGTGGTTTTGCTCATTCAACTTAACCACACCATAAGCGCTGGGGTTGTCTACTTGCTTTACCCACATTACGGCATCAGCCTCTTTATCTAAGTTGAAATCGGCTTTAAAAAGCGTATCTGCATAAGCAACAACGGCAGGACCTTCTAAGGATTCTTGAGCGCACATAATGGCGTGTCCAGTTCCTAAAGGTTGATCTTGCACGTAAATACTCGGTTTTGCACCGAGATTTTCAGCTACTTTTATCAGTTGGTTTTCAATTGCTTTACCAAAATCTTTACCAATAATAAAAGCCACTTCATCAATGGGTTCGTTCAAGACCTGAGCAATATCTTCAACCAAACGTTGTACAATGGGTTTTCCAGCAATGGGAATCAATGGTTTAGGAACGGTTAAGGTATGTGGTCTTAGTCGTGAGCCTCTTCCGGCCATGGGTACAATAATCTTCATTTTCTTTATTTTTTCGTAATTTATGGTTTATTATTTTAAAAGTCCTTGTTGCCTTATCTCTTTGTGTATTTCCACAATATCTTCTGGAATTTTAGCAGATAAGAGCCAATTTACATCAAATCCGTTTTGGATAGCGGTGCGCATTAAATAATCATTTTCACCTATCAGGTTTCCTAATTGGTTTAGTGGTTTTTCTAATTCAATTAAAAAATCATCATCTAATTTATGGGTGAGCACAACAATCTTAAATGCTCTTGCAATAATAGAAACTAAAAGTTTTCTTGCCCGAGATAAAGAAACTTGCTGAATCCGTTGATTATTATGTTGTAAAACTTCAGTAAGCATTAAAATATTCAAACTAACTTCGCCAAATTTATCTTTGGTAATTTTTACATGTTTGGTTATGTATCCACTCAGGTAACGTATATCCATAGTTAAGTAGCCTATTGAACCACTGTATTCGCTAAATCGTTTTACATCAGTTTCAATATCATCAGCAAGCAGTGCTCTTCGCTCATCAACGCTTAAATCATCAATAAGTTCAAATTCCAAACGTTGGGCTAAAATGGGATCTTTTTTAAGCAAGCGAATAAGCAATTTGTCTTTTTCTTTTTCAGGCAAATGACTAATAGCTTCTTTAAACTCTTTGCTAAACTTCATCTTCTATTTTTTTCCAGTACTTCCAAATCCTCCTTCACCACGGGTGGTTTCAGTAAGGCTTTCTACTTCTGTAAATTGCGCTTGTTGGTAGTTGGCAAAAACCAATTGCGCAATTCGGTCGCCGTGATTTACTTCAAAAGCTTCGTTAGAGAGATTGATTAAAATCACTCCAATTTCACCTCGGTAATCGGCATCAATAGTGCCTGGCGAATTTAACACAGAAATTCCTTTTTTTAAAGCTAAACCACTTCTTGGTCTAACTTGCGCTTCTGTACCCATAGGAAGTTCAATATATAAACCTGTTTTTATTAGTTTTCTTTCTAAAGGTTGAAGTAAGATGCTTTCGGTTAAATTAGCGCGCAAATCTACTCCAGCAGAAAGCAGAGTTTCATAGCTGGGTAAAGCATTGGAAGAACGATTAATGATTTTTACTTTCATTTTTGTTTTGATTTAATAACTGAATTAATTCAGCCTTTTCGCCAAGGTAAATAATTCCTGCAAATATCAAAATAAGTAATGTACCCACCGCATAATTTTCTCTAAATCCGTAAAATGAAACGGCTGAAAAAACAATTGAAAGCAGTAAATAGCCACTTATTTTCTTCATTTGATATGGAATTTTATAGTGTTTCTGACCGAATAGATACGACAACAACATCATTAAAAAATACGCTAATAAAGTAGCTCCGGCTGAAGCGTAATATCCATATATAGGAATTAAAGTCAAGTTAATAGCAATGGTAACAAAAGCGCCTAAACTAGAAATGATAGCACCAAATCGGGTTTTGTCTGTTACTTTATACCAAACCGAAAGATTGTGGTATAAACCTAAAAACAAATTCGCCAGTAAAATCACCGGCACAATATCCATGGCTTCATAATAACTTTCATCGCGAATTAATAGTAATTTGAAAAGATCGGCAAAAACCAAGACCACCAATAAAATGAGCCCACCGAGTATAGCAAAATATTTAGTAATAATAGCGTAAGCTTTGGTTGGATTAGCGGTGGTGGCGTGACTAAAAAAGAAAGGCTCTACACCTAACCTAAAGGCGGTACCAAAAAGCGTCATGAACATGCCTAACTTGTAACAAGCGGAGTAAATTCCGACTTGCTCTTTGGCGATGTCTGCAGGCAACATACGTTCTAAGAAAATTCTGTCTACCACTTCATTAATGCTAAAAGCTACTCCTGCTATCAAAACCGGAATAGCGTAATTCATCATTCGTTTCCAAAGTGCTGAGTCAAATTCAAATTTTATCTGTTTAAAAAATTCGCCTAATAAAAGTAAGGTCAATATACTTGATAATAAAAGCGATACAAAGATGTAATTAACTTCAAAATCCTCTATATAAATTGATTCAAGCCAGGTAAACTTTTTGCTTAAATCTTTTAAATACAGCAAGAAAAAGACGTTTAGACTTAAATTAAAACCGACGTTTATAGTTTTAATAATTGCGTATTTTAGAGGTTTCCCTTTGGCGCGAAGCCATGCAAATGGAATAACAGCCAAAGCATCTAAAGTTAAAATACCAATGACCATTTTTAAAATTGCGGTTTCAATGCCAGTAAATTGGTGTATGGGTTCAAGAAACACAAAAGCGAAAACAACAAAAAGCAAGCTACTAATGCTTATGGACCAATGTGAGGTATGGATTACTTGCTCAGGTTTTTCTTCTTTGTTGTAAAAGCGAAAAAAAGCAGTTTCCATTCCGTAAGACAAAATTACATTAAAGATAACGAAGTAGGCAAAAATCAAGCTGTAATCACCAAAGTTTTTACTCTCTAAAACCCCTGTATAAAGCGGTAATAACAAGACTGAAATAAATCTAGGCAAGACGGTAGAAAGCCCGTAGATAAAAGTTTGCTGAAAAAGTTTTTTAAACACCTGTTTGCTTTGTTTCTAAAATGCGGGGTAAAGATACGATTTTTGGGGAGTTAGGAAATAATTAGTTCAGAACAGGAAGAATCCCGTTCCAGTTAAATCATGAAAAAAATCAATTGCCTTCATCTTTAGATGGAGGATAACAATAATGATATCTAAA
>JAIUMH010000041.1 GCA_022565635.1 Flavobacteriaceae bacterium
TCGGACTTTCTCTTTGATGAGTTTCCTCCCTTGAGGGAGGATCAAGGAGGGTGTAATCTCTCAAGCTAGTATTCTAAGCTTAATGAAGAAGAAAATCAAATAGTTGTAGCCTTTAGACAAGTTTCAAGTTTTTAAAATTTACTCCTCAAATATTATGAAGCAAAGACAATAATAATGAAAAAAATTAAAACCATTACCTGCATTGGTGCAGGGTACGTAGGTGGGCCAACAATGGCAGTAATTGCTAGTAAATGTCCAGAGATTAAAGTAAATGTAGTAGATATTAATGAACAACGCATCGCCCTCTGGAACGATGCCGATGTAAACAATATTCCCATCTATGAACCTGGTTTAGCCGAAATTGTAGCGGAAACACGTGGGAAAAACCTTTTCTTTTCGACTGAAGTTGATAAAGCCATAGACGAAGCCGAATTAATTTTCATCTCCGTAAACACCCCCACCAAAACCTACGGGATTGGGAAAGGAATGGCTGCCGACTTAAAATACATCGAGTTGTGTGCACGCCAAATTGCTCGTGTAGCTAAAGACGATAAAATTGTAGTGGAAAAATCAACACTTCCTGTACGAACTGCGCAAGCCCTTAAAAGCATTTTACACAATACAGGAAACGGTGTAAACTACCATATTCTTTCTAATCCTGAGTTTTTAGCCGAAGGAACCGCCGTACAAGACTTGCTAAAACCTGACCGTATTCTTATAGGTGGCGATACCGATACCCAAGAAGCTAGAGACGCTATGCAAGCTTTGGTTGATGTGTATGCCCATTGGCTAACCGATGCACAAATTTTAACCACTAACGTATGGTCGTCTGAATTGTCAAAACTGACAGCCAATGCCTTTTTAGCACAACGTATTTCGAGCATCAATGCCATGAGTGAGCTATGTGAAAAAACAGAAGCTGATGTCGATGAAGTGGCGCGTGCTATTGGAATGGATTCCCGTATCGGCCCAAAATTCCTAAAAGCTTCAGTCGGTTTTGGGGGTTCTTGTTTTCAAAAAGACATTCTTAACTTGGTCTACATCTCACAATCACTTGGTTTGCAAGAGGTGGCTGACTATTGGGAGCAAGTCATTATTATGAACGACCACCAAAAACGTCGCTTTGCTCAAAATATTGTCAAAACTTTATACAATACGGTTTCAGGAAAACACATTGCTATGCTGGGTTGGGCATTCAAAAAAGACACCAATGATACTCGTGAAAGTGCGGCTATTTATGTTTCGGATTATCTCTTGAATGAACAAGCCCAAGTGGTAGTGTATGATCCAAAAGTCAAACCCGAACAAGTCTATGCCGACTTAGAATACTTAGGCACCCACGATCCTGAATTTATTAGACAACAAGTCAAAGTAGTCAACACACCTGAAGAAGCTTGTCATCAAGCCCACGCCATCGCCATCATGACCGAGTGGGATGAATTTATCACCTACAACTGGAAAGACATCTATAACCAAATGATGAAACCTGCATTTTTATTCGACGGAAGAAACATCTTAAACCGAGAAGAGTTGAAGAAAATTGGCTTTGAAGTGTATGCTATAGGGAAGGGGTAGGAAGTATATAGTTTGTGAGTTTGGATGTTTGGGAGTTTGTATATGTTTAAATATTGAATTTTAACTTATGAGAACATATAGTTTTGAAAAATTAGAGGTTTGGCAGATGAGTCGTGAACTGGTAAAAATGACTTATATAATCACCAGAGATTTTCCTAAAGAAGAGTTTTATGGTCTTACATCACAAGTTAGGCGTGCTGCAATTTCTGTACCCTCCAACATTGCTGAGGCATCAGGACGAAAAAGCATGAAAGATCAGGCTAAATTTTATGGCTATTCTTACAGTAGTTTGATGGAATTGTTAAATCAAATGATTATTGCAGTTGATTTGGATTATTTAGAAGAAAACACCCTAAACTATAAGGTAAGGCCACTTGTGGAAAAAATCAGTTTACCACTTTATAAATTAAAGTCAAAAGGATAAAACAAACTCCAAACTTCCAAACCAATAATCCAAACCTCCAAACAAATACTTAAAAACTTCGTAGAAACCAGCTTAACTTGGAAACGTTTCGTTAATACAAAATAAATTCGTGTCTAAAATAAAACGCACTGCGATAGTGCAAAAAAATAATAAAAACGCACTGTAATAGTGCATATTGCTGTATGTTTGTGTAATTAAATAAAGCATGGAACGTTTATTTCAATATTCTAATCAGTTAATTACACAAGTTGATACTTCATTTACACGTTACTTGTATAGTGAAATTAATTGGAGCAATAGATTAGTTGGACTCATTGGTCCAAGGGGAATTGGAAAAACAACGCTCTTACTTCAGTACATAAAAAATAACTTAAATCCACAAGAAACACTTTATGTAACCGCAGAAGATTTCTATTTTGCCAAAAACAGATTTACTGATTTAGCAAGTGACTTTGTAAAAGGAGGTGGCAAATATTTGTTTATAGATGAAATACACAAATACCCAGATTGGTCTAAAGAGCTTAAATTAATTTACGATTACCATCAAAACTTGAAAATAGTCTTTACAGGCTCTTCAATTTTAGATATAAAAAAAGGAAGTTCAGATTTAAGTAGGCGAGCTGTGGTTAATACCATGCAAGGCATGTCTTTTCGTGAATATTTAGAACTTTTTCACCAAATAAAGCTTCCTGTATATCGCTTAAATCAAATTCTTAATCATGAAGTTAAGGTTCCAGAAATTAAGCATCCCTTGCCTCTATTTAAGGAGTATTTAAAAACAGGTTATTATCCATTTGCCATAGAAGATGAGTTTGAATTAAAATTACAACAAGTCATTAATCAAACTTTAGAAGTAGATATCCCTACCTTTGCATCAATGAATATTTCTACAGGAAGGAAGTTAAAGCAATTATTAGCTGTAGTAGCGCAGAGTGTTCCTTTTAAACCGAATATGAGCAAAATAGCCGAAATGCTAAACATTAGCAGAAACAATATAGCAGATTATTTACTGTATATAGAAGACGCTGGATTAATTACTCAGCTAAGAACGAAGACTGAAGGCATTCGTTCATTAGGAAAAGTAGAAAAAGTATATTTAGAGAACACTAATTTAATTTACAATTTAGCAAACGAGAATCAGAACAAAGGAAATATACGGGAGACTTTTTTTCTAAATCAAGTTAAACAAAATTACGATGTCACTGCTTCAGCAATAGCCGATTTCAGTATTGATGAAGTCGATTTTGAAGTGGGAGGAAAAAACAAAGGATTAAAACAAATTAAAAATGCAAAAAATGGCTTTGTGGTTAAAGATGACCTAGAAACAGGCTTTTTAAACACCATCCCACTTTGGCATTTTGGGTTGATGTATTAAAACCCGGCCCTTCGGTACAATTATAATTTTTTTACTAAAAAATTATAACCACTCAGGGACCTTTGTTCAGTATTTTAAAACAAAGTTTTTGGGTAATTGCTAAAAAATTAAATCTTAACAAAGAAAATTTAACTATAGAAACCAAAATCACAGGTCCCTGAGTGATTTTAAAAAGTGGGCTTCGGTACAATCTCGTTAACACGAGATCACTCAGCCACCTTTTTAAAATCGTACTGAAGATCCGACTCACTAAACATGAAAGCCTATACCTACATTCTTAAATGTTCAAATGGCAGTTACTATGTGGGTAGTACAAAAGATTTGAATAGAAGAATTGAACAACATCAATCAGGAGAAGGAGCCAATCACACTAAAAAGTATTTACCTGTAGAATTAATTTACTTCGAAGAATATACAAGAATTGACCATGCTTTTTACAGAGAAAAGCAAATTCAAAAATGGAGCAGAAAGAAAAAAGAAGCTTTGATAAGTGGAGAGACAAACTTATTATCTGATTTAGCTAAGAAAGTATTTGTGAAATAACAACCCGGCCCTTCGATACAATCCCGTTAACACGGGATCACTCAGGGACCTACCTTAAGTGTTTCAAAACAAAGTTTTTTGATGTATTTTAAAAAGATGGCTGAGTGTTCACTGGGCGAACGAACCGAGAAAAATTTAACTATAGAACGTAAATCAAAGGTCCCTGAGTGATTTTAAAAAGTTCCCTGAGTGTTCCGATGATAATCGGAATGTACCGAAGGGCCTTTTTAAAATCGTACTGAGAAAAATTTAATTACTGAAACCAAAATCACAGGCCCCTGAGTGTTCGCCGCGGCGAACGTATCGAGAAAAATTTCACTATAGAACCTCAATCACAGGTCCCTGAGTGTTCGCAGCAGCGAACGTATCGAAGGGCCGACTCACTAAACATAAACTATGAACATTACCCTCACCGCCGGCGCGCGCCCCAACTTCATGAAAATAGCTCCCATCATTCATGCCATTCAAAAAGCAAAGAAAGAAGGAGAAGCAATCGACTACCGTTTGGTACATACAGGGCAACATTACGATGAAAAAATGAGTGAGACTTTTTTTAAGCAACTCAATATACCGCATCCGGATGTGAATTTAGCTTGTGGAGGAGGCAGTCAAGCCGAACAAACCGCAAACATTATGTTGGCGTTTGAAAAAGAAGTCTTGGCAAATCCCACCGACTTAGTCATGGTAGTAGGCGATGTAACTTCCACAATGGCATGTAGCATTGTCGCAAAAAAACTGAACATAAAAGTCGCCCACGTAGAAGCGGGAATACGCTCTTGGGACAGAAGCATGCCCGAGGAAATCAACCGCATGCTCACCGATAGCATCACGGATGTATTTTTTACGACATCAACCTTAGCAGGACAAAATTTACGAAAAGAAGGACATAAAGAAGAACAAATTCACTTTGTAGGCAATGTAATGATCGATACGCTTCGTGCCAATGAAAGCCGTTTTCAGCAACCCGAAGTTTGGAATGCCTTAAATTTAAAAGAAAAAGAGTACTTGGTGATGACCATGCACCGCCCTGCCAATGTAGATGAAGAAGCCAAGTTAGCAGAATTCATAAGCAGTATAGACGATAATACTAACGGAATGCCCGTTGTTTTTCCGATTCACCCTAGAACCAAAGGAATTTTGGAAAGAGCAGGCATCCAAATGAAACATATTCACTTGGTGGAGCCACTAGGCTATCTAGAATTTAACTATTTAGTGAAGTACGCCAAGGGAGTTTTAACCGACTCAGGAGGCATCACTGAAGAAACTACGGTCATGAACGTACCTTGCATTACTTTACGTGATAACACTGAACGCCCCGAAACCATAGAACTAGGCACCAACGAACTCATCGGTACCGACCCCAAAAAAATAAAACCTGCTTTAGAAAAATTACTTTCTGGCAACTGGAAACAAGGCCAAATTCCTGAAAAATGGGATGGCAAAGCCGCCGAGCGGATAGTGACTTCGATACTTTTTAATTTTACTGTCGTAAATTAAAACACTCAGCCACCAGTGCTTCGATACTTTATTATTTCGCTTCCTGAGTAAACCAAGAAAGTTTTACTTCTGAAACTCAAACCATAGGTCCCTGAGTAATTTTAAAAAGGTGGCTGAGTGTTCGCCGCGGCGAATGTACCGAAGCCCCATTTTAAAATTGTATCGAAGGGCCGACAAAAAAACCAGCGCAATCCGCGTCTAAAAACCAACGTAAAGAGAAAATTAATGACCAATAAAAAAACAGCTAACAATTGTCTTTAGCGCAAAAAGGGCTTTCTGGTTTCTTATATACCTTTGGTAGCTCCTTAATTAGTAAGGGATTAGGTCTTGCGGGAGGAATATATTTGGCAAGGCTTTTAAGTCCAGAGGATTACGGCCTAGTAGCTATGCTATTTATTTTCTTTTCTATTTCTAATTTTCTAGTTACAGGAGGCTTTGGTTTAGCATTAATTAGGGAAAAAGAAATCACAGAAGAAGATAAATCAACTGTTTTCTTTTTTAATCTCATTGTAAGCCTAGTTTTGTATGCTTGCATTTGGATTGCATCTCCTTACATAGCAAAATTTTATGACGAACCAATTCTTGAGATATTGGCAAAAATAATGGGCTTGGACATGATATTTAAAAGTTTAACTATTGTACAACAGTCTACGCTTAAGAGAGATTTAAAGTTCAAAGAGTTAGGAATTGTAAGTGTGTTTAACGGTATCATTGTCATTTCTGTAGCAGTTGTATTAGCTTATTATGGTTTTGGTGTATATGCTTTAGTAGTGAAATTTGTTTTAGGAAGTCTTGGTGCATCAATTTTATTGTATTTGATCAACCCATGGAAACCCACCAGCTTTATTAAAAAAAACTCGTTTAAAAAGCTTTTTGCATTTGGTTCTAATGTAATGATTTTAGGATTAGTGAATTCTGTAACAAGAGAATTTCATAAGGCTGTTATAGGTAGGTATTACAGTACTGCTTCTCTTGGGTTTTTTAACCAAGGGAGTATGCTTAAAGATAATTTAAGCAATACATTTACAGAAACCATATCTAAAGTGACCTTTCCAATGTTATCAAAGTTGCAAGACGATAAAGAAAGACTTAAGAGGGGGTATATACGAATCTTACAAATTAATTCTTATGTTATATTTCCTCTCATCTCAATGTTAATTTTAGTAGCAGAACCTTTAATTTTAGGATTGCTTGGCGAAAAATGGTCTGGCTCTATACCCTTTCTTCAAATACTTTGTATTTCTGCCTACGTACATCACCTACACAAGATCAATTTAAACGTCCTAAAAGTATATGGTAAAGGAAAAGATTATATAATGCAAGGTGTGATAAGAAATATGCTAACTATAACAGGTGTGATAATAGGAGCCTATATCTCGATTTATGCTATAGCCTGGTCTTTGGTAATTACAGAGTTCTTGCAAATATTTGTGAACATACATTACAGTAATAAATACATAAAATTCAGGTTTAAAGAACAATTTAAAGTAATGTTACCTTTAATAGCCCTTAGCCTTGGAATGAGTTTTACGGTTTACGGTATAGGCTTTTTTGATTACTCAACAGAAATACTAAAGTTAATCATAATGCTAGCTACTGGGTGTCTAAGCTATGTAGTATTATCTCTTGTGTTTAAGGTAAATGCTTTTAACGAATTGATCATGCTTTTAAACAAAAAAACAAAACACTAACTTAGAATATGAATAAATATAGATTACACATAGTTAGTTCCGGGCCAAGGACAGGTACAACCTTACTGCATGAGGCTATGAAAACATGTTTTGAATTTGATTTTGCATCTGATCATGAAGATTCCATCTGTCGTTCAAATAAAGAACTTGGTGCTGAATACAAACGCATACTTACTAAAAACCCTGCAGAATTTTTTTATTTAAATCTTCCACTTTTTTTAGATAAAAAATTATTTGTCATTTGTCTTATTAGGGACCCAAGGGATATGGTTTGTAGTTTTCATGGAAGATTTCCAGATACATATTATGCCAGTTTAAAATATTGGAAATATTTTTTAAGATCTTATAAATTATTAAAAAATCACAATAGAATACTATTTATAAAGTATGAGGATTTTACCCAAAATCCAGATGAAACTCAAAATTTAATTATTGAGAAGTTTCCGTTTTTGGAATTCAAATTTAGTTTTAGTGATTATCACCTGCATGCAAAGCCCTCTTCCAATTCACTAAAGGCCCTAAAGAATTTCAGACCTATAATGGCTAATGGCGTTGGGAGTTGGAGAAATCATGTAGAAAGGATTAGTAGTCAAATAAACATACATGGTGATATTGGACAAAGTTTAATTGAGTTTGGTTATGAAAATGATCTTGAATGGAAAAAGAGTTTACCATTAAACTTCAAAACAAGCCCAACAAAACTCAATGAATCTTTTAGTTATAACGATTTATTTAAAAGAAAAAGAAAAATAATTTTAGCTTCTCTAAAAATTTTAAAAGAGAAGGTCTTTTAGGTTTTTTATCTATTAATAAAATTTAGTCCCATTTACATTTAAACCGATAATGAAAGTAAGTTACAAGTTTAATAAGTTAAAAAAAATCCTTAATGATGAAATAGATTTCTATGCAATTGGAGTCTTAGATTATTCTTCATTTACTACTTTTTTAAAAGACACATTTTTTAATAATGAAGAAAATTTAGAATTAAAAATTAAAAAATTAGAAAAACAACTCAATGGATTATACAATCAATTTGCATTTGTTGCTGACTTTGATGAATACATAATTCTAGCTTCAGATTTAATAAGAACCTACCCAGTTTTTTATAATATAGAAGGTAAAATACAAATTTCAGACAATTTAAACTCTATAAATCATAAATCTATAAATAAAAATAATGTATCTTCATTTGTTTTCTCAGGCTATGCATTTGGTTCAAACACAATATATAATAATACATATGGTTTGCAAGCAGCTGAAATAATTTGCATTAATAAGGTAACTAAAAGCGTATTAAAAAAAAGATACTTTTCTTTTGCCCCAGTGATTAATAAAATTGACATCAATATTTCTCGTTTTGTTAGTGATTTTAACATAAAAATTGGTGCATCATTTATTAGAATGATAAAAAGTTTACCTGACGTTAAAAATTGGATTATTCCTCTTTCAGGTGGTCATGACTCAAGACAAATTATAAATACGTTATATAAACTAGGTGTAAAAAATGTAATCTGTTTTTCTTACGGAAAATCAAAAAATACTCAGGCAATTATTTCTGAAAGAGTTGCAAAAGCTGTTGGTTACGATTGGCATTTTGTAGAATATACAGAAGAGAAATGGGGGAAGCTCCATGAATTAGGTTTAATTGATGAATACATTGATTTTGCTTTTCAAGGTGTTTCTACTCCTCATTTACAGGATTTTTTGGCAGTATATGAATTGAATGCGAAAGGAGTTATTGATGTGGATGATATTTTTGTTCCTGGTCATACATTAGATATGATTTCTGGAGGGCATTTTTCTAACTTAGATATTGCCTGTAAAACTAAAGAAGATGCACTGTTAAGAACTGGAAAGAGGCATTCCAAGTTGAATGATGAAAATTCTGTTAAAAAATCAAGTTTATACGATGCATTAAGTCAAATATATAACAAAGCGAATGTTAAACCTCAATATTTTCAGGAAAACGTAAATTGGCAAGAACGTCAAGCAAAATTCATAGTTAACAGTTGTAGGGTATATGAATTTTTTGGTTTTGATTTTTGTTTACCTTTTTGGGATAAAGACTTGGTGGAGTTTTTCTTAGGACTCCCTCCTGAGCAAAGATTACAAAGGAAGTTCTTTCTTCAAGCAGAAAGACAGAGTATTTTGATTCCTGAATTGTCTGACATTCCCTTTGAAGATGAAATTAAGCCGAAACCTACTAAAAAAGGTAAGTCTCTTTCTTCAACAATAAAAGCACTTATACCTGATGAATTAAGAAGTAATTTGGTTAGAATTTTTGGAGCAAGGAAATATGAGGCAGAATCATTAAATCAGATTTATGCTATGAAAGGTAAAACAGTTGGAGATTTTTTGGGGCCTCTAAATCATTATCCTGAAGAAACACATAACTTTCTAAAACCAATTTTTTTAAGACCACCATACAGAGTTAATTTTCACTTATTGTCTGCTATTTATGCTATAAGTAAATTAAATAATAATCATTTGAAATAGAACGTTATCAATCCTAATAATGAAAAAAAAGATCCTAATCGTATCAGCTTCTTTCTACCCCACAAATTCTCCTCGCTCTTTTCGTACCACTGAATTGGTGAAAGAGTTTTTGAAACAAGGTCATAAAGTAACCCTTTTATCTGTCTACACTGATGAAACACTCAACTACTTTAAAAATGAGCCAAATATTACGTTCAAACCCTTAAAAAGCGAAAAGCAAAAAAAGAAAGTTACAGTTAAAAAAAACAAATTATTACTTCTCTTGAATTTGATTATAAACAGAGTCAAGGAACAGTTTTTTTATTACCCCCAAATAAAGCAATTAGATTACACGTATCAATCTTTAAAAGGTTTAAAGGGTTTTGATTTAATGATAAGTATTGCTGCACCACATACCATACATTGGGGAGTAAACAAATTTATAAAAAAACATCATAAGCCAGCTAAATTATGGGTTGCAGATTGTGGCGACCCATTCATGTTTGCAGAAAATCTTCAGTACAAAAGACCTTTCTATTTTGCTTATCTGGAAAAAGCGTTTTGTAGAACAGCCGATTTTATAACAGTTCCATCAGAAAAATCAATTAGCGGGTATTACAACGAATTTCATGATAAAATAAAGGTAATCCCTCAAGGCTTTAATTTTGATGAAATTGAAGTTGATCAAACAGAGAAAAAGGCTGACGAAGTACAATTCGCTTATGCAGGGAGATTAAATCCCAAAAGGAGAAACCCCGCTGAGCTTATCGACTATTTAATTGAAAAGAACATCAATTTTAAATTCTATATTTTCAGCGAAAATTTTAGCTTTATTAACGGGTATCAAAAAAAATATCCAAATAAAATCATTTTGCAAAATTATATAGAACGTAAAAAGTTATTGAAATTTTTATCTAGCTTAGATTTTGTAGTTAATTTTAAAAACAAAGGAGATAATCAAGTGCCAAGCAAATTGATTGATTACGCAATTATAAATAAACCTATTCTTGACATAAAATATGGAAATCTTGATAAAGGTCTAGTTGATGAATTCTTAAATGCTGATTATAAGAATAGCTATAAAGTAGATAACTTAGAACAATATAAAATTGAAAATGTGTGTGATAATTTTTTAAACTTAATAAATATTAAATCATAGATTCACAAAAAAAAATATTAGGCCAAAAATTAATTTTATTTTTCATTTGGCCATTTGGCTGTTTATTAAATGCTTTAGCTAATTATAAAAAAAGCTATAGTCCTTACATATTATGGTTTTTCACCAGTTTTTTTGGTTTAACTTTTGTTTTAACTGAAGATTCAGGCGATGCAATTCGTTATGCTGAGGATTTATATAACATGCATAGCAATCTTGGATATGATGGCTTTAAAGGACTTTTGTTAGTCTCAGGAGGTTATACAGACCTTTACCAACCGCTATTAACTTTTTTAGTTTCTGTTTTTACGGATGATCCAAAGTATTTATTTGCGCTATTTGGCTTAGTATTGGGCTACTTTTTCTCCAAGAATATATTTATTGTTTTATATGCAATTAAAAGCAATAAAAATAAGTTTGCTTTTCTTTTAGTTATTTTACTTGCATTTGTTATACATATTGGTTCTGGTATTAATGGAGTTAGAATGTGGACCGGAGCGCATATTTTTATTTATGGTACTTTAAGTTACTTTTTGCATAATAATAGAAAGGGGCTTATTGTATGTTTACTATCCATATTTGTTCATTTTTCTTTACTACTTCCAGTTTTAATTTTGTTTGGATTAGTAGCTACAAATTTTAAGTTTAGTTTAAAATTAGCTTATATAATATTTTTAGCTTCTTTTGTATTTGCAGAGGCAAATTTTTCCTTAGGACGTGATTTAGTTCAAAACTTACCTGGAGTTTACGATGAGAGAGCATCATCTTATGTCAGTGAGGCTGTGGAAAATCAAATACTTACAAAGGGTTACAGAGAAAGACATTGGTCTAAAAACATTAGTGATTATTCATTAAAAGCACTTTCATTAATTTTTGCGTCAATTTTGTTTTTTTACAGGAGAAAACTAATACAAAGCAATGGTATCAAACATTTATTTTTATTTGGTGTACTATTTTTTTCATTAACAAACTACTTTTCACTCATACCTTCAATTGGGAGATACCTTAAAATAGCACTTTTTTTAATCCTTGTGGTATATATTATAAGCTATATAAACAACAAAGAGATAAGAAAACCAATATATAATTTGGCAATCCTTCCTTTTTTAGTAGGATATTTGATATTCCAATTAAGAGTTTTTCTAGATTACCCTAGCTTATGGTTAATCATAGGAAATCCATTGGTTGCTATCTTAGTTGATAATGAAATAACACTTTATAAATTTATTTTTTAGCAAAACAATCATATATGTCTTCTTTTAAAGCTGATTTAGGTTCATATTTAGTAAATAGTTTAAGCAAAAAACTTAATTCTAAAGTAATTGTATTTGAATCTGATGATTGGGGAGCAATAAGAATGCCGTCAAATAATACTCTTAAACATTTGTTAGAGAGAGGTGTAGTGCTTGATAGGCCCTACTCTAAATACGATAGCATAGCTACTGATCAAGATTTAACGGATTTATTTGAAACCCTATCCAAGTACAAGGATAGTGCTGGAAATCATCCTATCTTCACTTTCAACTTTATCATGGCAAATCCTGACTTTGAAAGAATTAAAAAAGATAATTTTGAAAAATACCATTTCAAAAAATTTGAAGATACAATAGCTGACTATCCTAATACAGAAAATTATAAAACTATTCTTTTTAATGGTATTAATGAAGGATTTTGTAAACCTCAATTTCACGGACGTGAACACGTAAATGTAAACAAATGGCTTAAGTTATTAGCATCCTCGCATAAAAATGCAATAGAGGCTTTTAATCATAATGCATATTGTATTGATAACTTAGGTAAAAGTATTTATGTAACCTACGATTATGAAGAAGATATTAGATCTCATGTAAATTCTTTAACAGAAGGCTTGAAGATGTTCAGGAATGCATTTGGTTTTGATTCGGAGACAATTATTTTTCCCAATTACGTATGGAGCAAGCATCTTGAAACAATAGTTAATACCCTAGGGGTTAAAGGAATACAAGGTACAAAGTTCCAAAATCTACCAAAACCAACAGGATACAAACGAAAGTTTAGGGTTAATGGTTCTGTAAATACTCACGGTCAGATTAATTTAGTCAGAAATTGTTTTTTTGAACCTTCGAGTTCAAAAAACAACAGGACGGTATCAAGATGTTTAAGGGATATAAATATTGCCTTTAATACAGGTGTTCCTGCAGTTATAAGTACGCATCGATTAAATTATATAAGCAGATTATCGGATTTTAATAAACAAAACAATCTAAAAATGTTGAGCGAGCTCCTTGAGTCCATTAAGAAAAAATGGCCAAATGTTTTGTTTTTATCATCTGATCAACTTTTTAAGTTGTACTTATAGAAAGTATTTAAATCTTTAATTTTAACAATAAATTTTGTACAGTAAGATTAATCGCTATAAAACCAAATGTCTTGAATTGTACCAGAGTTATTTTAGTAACACCTAAACTCGGAATCGGAGGTATTCAAAGAGCATTAACCAATCTTGCAAATTGGCTCACATCTGTAGGGGTTGATGTTTATCTAGTATCCTGTAAAAGAGAAGACGTGTTTTATGAACTTAACAATGATGTTAAATTAATCATTCCAGAATTTGAATATTCTTTAGAGCTGGGTAAAATAAGTTATTATTATAAAGTAATTAGATATTTAAGAAAAACCTTTAAAGCAATCGATGCGCAAAATGTTATTTCTTATGGAGAGACCTTTAATCCTTTAGCGATTATAGCATCAAGAGGCTTAAATAAGAATATGATTATTTCTGACCGGACAAGTCCAGATTACAAACACCGAAAAATAACTCAATTACTAAGAAAAGCAACTTACCCATTAGTAGATACCCTAATACTTCAAACAACAAGATCTTTAGAATATAATCAAAAAAAATTCCCCACTATAAAACAAGTTGTAATTCCAAATTTCATAAACCGTTTTAATCATATCGATCAAGAAAAAGAAAAAATCATTTTATATGTCGGTCGTTTTGCATGGGAAAAAGCCCCCATGCGTTTAGTTCAGGCTTTTTCTAAAATAGAAGATAAAAGGGGATATAAACTAACTATGTGCGGTGATGGTCCACAATTCGAAGAAATTAAAAATTTCATTGACGATTTAAGTTTGAATAGTCATATTGAATTAAAGGGTAAAGTGAAGCACCCGGAAAAGTATTATTCGAAGGCAAGTATATACGTTTTACCATCTGTTTTAGAGGGATTTCCAAATGCTTTATGCGAGGCTATGTCATTTGGTATAGCAAGTGTTTGTTACAACTCAATACCTTATGAAGATTTGGGGCAATCTGGAAAAGATTTTTTGGTGGTTGGTGTAGATTTTGACAATCTTACTGATGCCCTTAATTATTTGATTAATGATCGTACTGCTAGAGATTTATTAAGTGAAAATGCTAAAGAGATTAATATGCGTTTGAGTGATATTAAAATTGGCGAAAAGTATTTGCATTTACTAAAATAAATGATTACTCAAAAACAAATCGGTAAATGAGATTAATTAATTACTTGTACAAGTTGTATTTTATTTTACCAAACTTTTCCTTTCTAGGTAAGTTTGGTAAAGGAATTAATAGATTTTTAGATTTATATGTGCTCCGCCCAATTTTTAACCTTTACGTGCCAAAATATTTTGACAGACAAATGTCAAATAATAATGTAAATGGAATTCACAAAGGAGTCATTAGAAGAGAAAAATATATAGTTTCAATGACTTCTTTTCCTGAAAGAATCGACGAATCCTGGATAAGTATAATGTGCTTGATGAATCAAACCATAAAACCTGATAAAATTATCTTATGGTTGGCTAACAGCCAATTTGAAAGGAAAATTATCCCCAAAAAAATACATCAGCTCAAAAACTTCGGACTAGAAGTTAAATTTTGTGATGATTTAAGGTCGCATAAAAAATACTTTTATTCAGTTCAAGAGTTTAAAGATAGTTTCATTTTTACATTTGATGATGATTTATTTTACGATAGTTATGTAATAGAGAATTTAATTAGCTTAAAGAAAAAACATCCTAATTGTGTTGTTGCTAACAGGTGCCATAAGATGAGAATGAGAGGTTCGGATTTATTGCCTTATAACAAATGGCATCACAATGTTTCTGAATCTAAACCATCTTTTAAACTTTTCCATACGAGCGGTGCTGGGACTATACTTGAGAACAAACTATTAGTAGAAACCACATTTAATAAAGATTTGATTAAAGCACTAAGTTTTAACTCAGATGATGTATGGCTTAAAATGATGTGCATTAAATCCTCCACTAAAACCGTAACAAATAGCCGATATAATAAAGACTTTATAACAGTTGGGTCTACTCAAAAAGTATCTCTGGTTAAGTCAAACACTAAAAAGGGAATGAAAGATGTTCAGCTTTTAAAAGTCTTTGACTATTTTAATTATAAATTGACAGATAATTTAAATTAAATGCTAAAGAAAATCAAAACCTACTTAAAGCATATTCCTGGTTGGAGTACCAAAAAGAAAATCCTTGTTATTGAGTCTGATGATTGGGGGAGTATAAGAATGCCAAGTAATGAAACAAGGGAAACGTTAATTGATTCTGGAATTAATTTAGGTAGCAGTAACTTTCTCAAATACGATACGCTTACAAATGATGAGGATTTAAACCTATTGTTTGATGTGCTTACTTCGGTTAAAGACGGACAAGGGAATTCCGCTAAATTCACTCCCTTTGTAAACCTTACTAATCCTAATTTTGAAAAAATAAAGGAGGATAACTTTGAAAATTATTACTGTGAAACGTTTGTTGAAACACAAAAAAAATATTTTGGGAAAGATTTTTTAGAGCTATGGCTTTCGGGAATAAATAAAGGTTTTTTTAGTCCTGAATATCACGGTAGAGAGCATTTTAACGTACCCTTGTTAATGGAATTACTTCAAAAATCGGATGAGCTTAAACTCGCTTTTAGTCATGGAGTTGTGCATATTCCTTTAAAAAATATAAAGCCTCAAGAATTAAAAAGCCTAGCTCCTGCCTATTATGTAAATCAGAAAGATGATTTAGTCCAATACAAAAAAAGTTTAAGTCAAGGGGTTGAAATTTTTACGAGGCTTTTTGGTTATCAGCCAACATGTTTTGCAGCACCGAACGGAATATTTATGCAAGAGTTTGAGGACGAACTAGCAAGCTTAGGGGTGAATAATTTCGTAGTAAATAGGAGCAGAATTGAACCAGATTTGAAAGGTGGTCTAACAACAAAAAGCTTCAATTTGAGTTTTGGTAAAATTTCAGAAAGCGGGCACATGTACTACCGTAGAAATGTTAAATTTGAACCAGTTCAGTCAGGTTATAATCAGTCTAAAACCCTTAGTGAAATAAATATTGCGTTCACGATGGGTAAACCAGCTGTTGTCTCAACTCATAAAATTAACTATGTGGGCAGTCTCTCAAAACCACATAGAGATAAAAATCTACAAGAGTTATATACAATCTTAAGTAAAGTAGTAAAAAAACATCCTGATGTTGTTTTTATGACATCAAGAGAATTATGCCAATTGATAAGAGAACAATAAGATGAGCAAGAAAAAACTTGTATTAGGAATCACGATCTCCGGAAGCACACCCTTAATTAGAGGACAAGCAAGGTATTTTGTTCAACAAGGCTATGATGTATTCCTCATGTGTCCTGAGGATGAGAAATCAATTAAGTATTGTGTCGATGAGGGTTGTCAACTCTTACCAGTTAACATTGAAAGATATATTAGTCCGTTTAAAGATTTTATTACTATTTTCAGGATTATTCGAAAATTAAAGTCTGTAAATCCCGATATCGTAAATGTAGGAACTCCAAAAATGGGACTACTTGGTATAATAGGTGCCTATTTTGCTAAAGTTCCTAAAATAATATATACTTGCAGAGGTTTAAGGTATGAACATGAAAGTGGTTTTATGAGAAAACTGCTTATTACCACCGAAAAAATTCCTGCGAAATTATGTGATAAGATAATTTGCATTTCACCATCAGTTAGAGATAGAGGGATTAAAGATGGTGTTTTTAAGCAACAAAAGACAATTGTTTTTAAAAAAGGAAGTAGTAATGGTGTAAATTTACGAAAATTTTCGCCAGCTAATATCAATGATGAAGAAGTATATGAATTAAAACAAAAATATAGTTTAGATGGCAAATTTGTTTTTGGCTTAGTTGGAAGATTAATCGACAGAAAAGGAATAAACGAACTTTATCAGGCATTTGACGAGTTAAGCAAAGTCAATTCTAATCTCATTCTTATTTTGGTAGGTAAAAGTGACCAATCTCAGCTTTACGATAAAAGTTTGGTGTCAAAAATTGAAAATCACCCGTCAATTATTTGGGTAGGCTGGCAGGACGATATCCCCTTATACATGTCAATATTAGATGTTTTTGTCATGCCTGCATGGTGGGAAGGGTTTGGTAATTCTTATTTAGAAGCAGCAGCTATGGGTAAGCCAGTTATTGGGACAAATGGAACAGGATGTGTAGATGCTATAAATAAAGATTTTAATGGCTTAGTGGTTCCAATAAAAGAGATAGAGCCACTTAAAAATGCTATGTTGACTTACTATAATAACCCGGAATTAAGAAAAGAGCACGGCTTAAATGGATTGAAATGGGTTCAAAATTTTATACCTGAAGACATTTGGAGTGAGCAGAGAAAATTATACGAAAATTAATTTAACAGTATGATATTTATAGGCGATGTAGCTTCACCTGAAAAACAATATTCAGCTATTTTTTATGAGCAAGTAAAGAACTTTGTTAAGGACGAAGATTTGGTTTTAAATTTAGAAGGCTTAGTTAGCGATGATTTAAGCACAGACTCACCTACACCAATCCTTTTTAATCATTCATCCATCATTGAGTATCTTAAACGTCTCAACTGTAAATCTGTTACACTAGCAAATAACCATACACTCGATCAGCCAAGTTTATTTAACAATACGATTAAAAGTCTGAAGTTAAATGAAATAAGCTATTGTGGAGCAGGTCACACGATTGAAGAAGCAAATCAACCTTCGATATTTTATTCTCAGGGAGAAAAAATAATCATGTTTAATCAGTGTTGGTCTGTCATGTTACAGCACCAAAAAAACCCTAGTGAAGGACTTCATGTAGCAACTATAAATAAAAATATTCTTTTTAATACCATAAAGTCATGCATGCAGATGCATCCAGATGCCAAGTTTGTGGTTTATTTTCATTGGAATTTTGATTTAGAAAAACTTCCTTTCCCTGCAGATAGACAAATCTCAAAAGAGCTAATTGATGTTGGGGTAGATTTAGTAATTGGTTGCCATTCTCATTGTATTCAAGGTGCAGAGTATTATAAAGGAAAACCAATAATCTATGGAGTAGGGAATTTTTTTATTCCTTGGCATACTTACATCAATGGTCATATTTCTTTTCCGGAATTCACTAAAAAAGAACTTGCAGTGGAGTGGAATCCCAAAACCAATGATGTTAAGCTTCATTTTTTTAATTACAAGCCAGAAAATCACAGCCTTAAACTTTACCATAGCGAGGTTTTTGATAAAAACAAATCCGGTTTAATTTATAGTGAGTTTTCTAACTATCAGGAACTATCAAACCACGATTATATTAAGTATTTTAAGAAGAACAGAAGGAAAAAGCATCTTGTTCCTGTGTTTTTAAATTACGAAAAAACAGTAATAAATTTTTTTAAAAATAAGTTGATAATTTACAGAATTAGAACATTGAGATTTTTAGCTAAGTATAAATTAAGAGGGTGGAACAATTAGTTATGAAAACAATCCTAACAAAAACTATTTTTCAAATCTACGATGTTTTAAACGGCTCACACATTACCAAGTTTGCTAAAGAATGTTCAATTGCAAATGAAAAAATAGTTCCTAGAGATGAAGAGATAAATGCATATCTTTCAAAATTTAAAATCAAGAGTTCTTTTGACAATTTGCCAATTACAGGAAGGAAATATGTTATTGAGCACACCCAAAAAGTTGCGATAGATAAAATTAAAAGTTGGGCTTTTACAGGTGGTTCATTTGGTGAACCATTACGTATCCCATATTCTAAATATAGAAATAGTATTCGAACAGGAACATTTAAGCATTTCAATGAGTTAGCTGGTTATTCAATAGGGGATTCATTTGCTTTAATTAGGGCGAAAAATAAGTCCTCAATCATAAAATATCTACGAAACGAGACCATAATAATCCCTTCTAATATTTCTGAAAAGAACTTAAATTTAATTTTAGACGTACTCCAAAAAAGAAAAGTAAAAGTCTTGATGGGATATCCTACGGTGATGTTTGAAATTGCTAAATATATAGATAAGAATAAAATTTCTTTGCCTGTCAAGTTTTTAATTTCCACGTCTGAAATGCTGGATCAGGAAAAGAGAAATTATGTAAAAAAAGTCTTTGATTGTGCTTTTGTAGACCGTTACAGCAACGAAGAGGTGGGACTTATTGCTCAACAAAAGAATTTTGGAGGTGATTATTTTGTCAATAGATTTGGAGTATACGTTGAGTTGTTAGATGAACATAATCATCCTGTAAAAACAGGAGAAACCGGTAGAGTCGTGGTTAGTGATTTTAATAATGACTTAATTCCCTTTTTAAGATACGATACAGGTGATATGGCAGTAGCTGGAGATTATCACAACAGCCAATTAATCACTATAAAAAAAATATTGGGTAGAACAGCGGATATAATTTTTGATGTGAATGGCAATCCAATATCGTCGTTAGCGCTAGGTCCGGCTATATACAAACCTTTGTCTAATGCTTCATTAAACACTCAGTTTCAGTTAGTACAAGTTACAAAGGATTCATATATTTTAAAAATAAAGTCTAAACAAGATGAAGTTGGAAAAGACGTGATGTCTTTAATTGTAGATGAGCTAAGAACAAAACTTGGAGTGCATTCAAACATTGACTTAGAGTTTGTGGAAGACATACCGCCATTAAAATCTGGTAAAAGACCTGTTTACATCAACTTATATAAACGTAAAATTGTATAGCATTTACAATAGCTTTATGAAAAGACTTTTTGATTTCGTGGTGTCGTTCTTTCTTTTGGCATTATTGTTTCCATTTTTAATTGTTGTTACGATACTCTTGATTTTTCAAAACAAAGGAAAACCTTTTTTCTTTCAAGAGCGTCCGGGTAAAAACCAGAAGCCTTTTAAAATCATCAAGTTTAAAACAATGACTGATGAAAAAGATAGTCTAGGGAACTTATTGCCTGATGTGGAGCGAATGACTAAATTAGGAAGGGTTATACGAAAGCTTTCAATTGATGAATTACCGCAATTAATCAACGTTTTAAAAGGAGATATGAGTTTGGTAGGCCCCCGTCCTCTTTTGTTTAAATATATGCCACTTTATTCTGAAGAACAATTACGAAGACATGAAGTGCGTCCAGGTATTACTGGCTGGGCACAGGTAAACGGAAGAAATTCAATTTCTTGGACTAAAAAATTTGAATTAGATATTGAATACGTTAACAATGTAACTTTACTATTTGACATAAAAATTTTATGGTTAACCGTACTAAAAGTTTTGAAAAGAGAAGGGGTTAATCAATCTGTATCAAGACCAATGCAACCGTTTAATGGCGAAAATTAAATAAATTATGAATGTATTAATAACGGGCATTGGTGGCCCAACTCCACTTGGAGTAATAAAAAGCTTGAAAATCGACTTTCCTGATATTAAAGTTATAGGTGTAGATGCTAACAAGTTTGCTCCTGGTCATTTTGATTCAAATTATGATAAGACTTATATTGTTCCTAAGGCAAACGAATTAGATTATTGGGATAAAATCGATAACATAATTTATGATGAAAACATTGATATTGCATTTGTAATACCCGAAACTGAAGTATTAATTTGGGCAAAAAGAGATATTGAAAAAAAAATACCTTGCAAGGTTTTATTACCTGATTTTGATGTGGCAAATTTTTTGTTTGATAAGTTAAAAGTATCCAATCTTTTAGAACCTTTTAACTTATCCCCAATGACAATCAAAATAGACAAAGCTGTGTTTGATGATAAAAACAAATTAAAATTACTTGGCTATCCTTTTTGGGTGAGGGTTAATAAAACTGCGGGTGCTTTAGGAGCTATGAAAATAGGTGACTTTAACGAATTAACAGATTGGCTTAAAATTAATGAAGAAGCGGAATTCATAGCATCAACTTACTTGCCGGGTAGAAACTATGCTGCAAAAATTTTATTTTTCGAAAATGAAGTTCTCTTAACAGCATCAGGAGAACGAATTGAGTATCTTATGCCTAATATTAGCCCTACTAAGATTACAGGTATGTGTGCAAGAGGTCGCTTATTAAATAATGATGATTTGGTCGATAGAGCTGAAAAAGCTATAAGGCACATATTTAAGTCGTTTAATAAAAGCATATCAGGGATGTTTACTGTAGATTTTAAAGAGGATATAAGCGGAAATGCACTTATTACAGAAATCAATATAAGGCCCGTCTCCTTTATATATGCTTTTTCTTTAGGAGGAGCAAATTTCCCTTCTTTGATATTAAAAAAATTACTTTATAATGAAGATTTTAATTTTGAAAGAGTAGATTATAAATTTAAAAGGGAATACGATTTTGTTCGCGGAGTTGATTATCCTCTTTGTTTAATCAAATAAAATGAGTGTACTTTTTTTCTTAAACCAATAGCCCCTCCTTTATTACAATATATTTAAATAGAGGTGTAAAGATAATTTCTTATATTTGAGTACAAAATATATCGCTATGGAA
>JAIUMH010000042.1 GCA_022565635.1 Flavobacteriaceae bacterium
AGATGTCTCTCTATCGTTCGACATGACAATTCGTTTCCAATTTGTCATTCCGACCAAAGGAGGAATCGCATCCGAGTAAGCACGAAGCCCTCATCACGAAACCCTCAAACGTAATCAGCAGGGCGTGATTAACAGTATGCGATGTCTCACTACCGTTCGACATGACAATTCGTTTCTAAAGTGTCATTCCGACCAAAGGAGGAATCGCATCCGAGTATTCACGAAGCCCTCATCACGCAACCCACAAACGTAATCAGCAGAACTTGTTAAGCAGGATTAAGCATACTCTTTTAGGGTCTGTCATTCCGGAAAATTTTCTAAGAAATTTATCTGGAATCTCCCCGTACCGAAGACGCAAACAAATTTCCTGACAAAAAAACATAATTAGAATTTCAACTCATAAGATTCTGTATCTTACTATTATTTGCTTAGACTTAGAGGTATAGCAGAAGAGGATTCAGTATTTATCAGGTTAGAGTTGTGTAAATTAAAAGCACAAAAAAAATGCCGTTTCATTGAACTTTGAAACGGCATTTTATACTTATTATGTAGCTTAGTTTAACCTAAAGCAACTCTTTCAAAAGAAACAACTTCTACATCTTTACCAAGTTCAGCTTGAACATGCTTTGCAACAGTAGTTTTGCTATCTTTAATAAATGCTTGGTTCACTAAAGTGTTGTCTTTAAAATATCTATTGATTTTTCCAACAACAATTTTGTCTAACATTTCTTCAGGTTTACCTTCTTGTCTTAATTGATCTTTGGCAATTTCAGTTTCTTTGTTAATTGTTTCTTGATCAACTTCACTTTCGTTTAAGGCAATTGGGTTCATAGCTGCGGCCTGCATAGCAACTTCTTTAGCTACTACCTCTGCACCTTCAGCTGTTTTATTCAATCCAGCTAAAACACCAATTTTATTCCCAGCGTGTATGTAGGATCCTACAAATGGAGCTTCTAAAGTACGGAAATCACCTATTTCAATTTTCTCACCAATTACACCAGTTTGCTCAGTAAGTTTTTCTTGAACTGTAATTCCTTCATAAGCTAATGCAAGTAATTCTTCTTTTGTATTAACGGTTAATGCTAAATCTGCAAAATCATTAGCTAACTTAACAAAAGAATCATTTTTAGCAACAAAATCCGTTTCACAATTTAAAGAAACAATAGCTCCTTTAGTAGCTTCTGCATTTACTTTTGCAATTACAGCACCTTCAGAAGAATCTCTATCAGCTCTTTTAGCGGCTACTTTTTGCCCTTTTTTACGAAGTACTTCTACTGCTTTTTCAAAATCGCCTTCAGCTTCAACAAGCGCTTTTTTACAGTCCATCATACCGGCACCGGTACTTTTTCTTAATTTATTTACCTCTGCTGCAGTTATTTTTGCCATTTTAATTTCATTTAAAAAGAGAGCATTCTTTGCGTAAGAATGCTCTCAAGTTATTTTAGAGATTAAGCTTCAGTTGAAGCTTCTTTCTCTTCTTTTTTCTTTTCTTTACTTTCTTTTCTAGACTCAAGTCCACCAACAATAGCATCAGCTACATAGCCAACAATTTTGTCAATAGATTTAGAAGCATCGTCATTAGAAGGGATTGGGTAATCTACCTCTCTTGGATCTGAGTTGGTATCTACCATAGCAAATATAGGAATGTTTAATTTCTTTGCCTCCTTAATTGCGATGTGCTCTCTAAGTGTATCTACAACAAAGATTGCGCTTGGTAATCTTGTCATGTCTGAAATAGAGCCTAAGTTTTTTTCTAGCTTTTGACGAAGACGATCTACTTGTAGACGCTCTTTTTTGGAAAGCGAGTTAAAAGTACCATCTTTTTTCATACGATCAATAGCAGCCATTTTTTTAACCGACTTTCTAATGGTTACAAAGTTGGTTAACATACCACCAGGCCAACGCTCTGTGATATAAGGCATTTTTGCTCTTTCAGCGTGTTTAGCTACAATTTCCTTAGCCTGTTTTTTGGTTGCAACAAACAGAATATTTCTGCCAGAAGCAGCAATTTTTGCTAAAGCAGTACTTGCTTCTTCTAGTTTTGCAACGGATTTGTAAAGATTAATGATATGGATGCCGTTACGTTCCATGTAAACGTAAGGAGCCATATTAGGATTCCATCTTCTGGTCAAGTGCCCAAAATGCACGCCAGCGTCAAGTAATTCTTTTACTTCTATATTATTTGCCATTTTTTGTAATAGTTTACGTTCTGTTGAGATAGCAACAAATAAGTGGCGATTTTTCATCGGCCTTATTCATTTAGATGCTAAACTAACTCTGCTTTTTGTAAAAACAGACAACAACAAAATTTCAAATTGAACTTTAATTTCATTAATTGATTCAGATTTCCTGAATACCAATTGCCAACGATTAACGTTTTGAGAATTGGAATTTTTTACGTGCTTTCTTCTGACCGAATTTCTTACGTTCAACCATTCTTGGGTCTCTTGTAAGTAAACCTTCTGGCTTTAACTTTAAACGGTTTTCAGCATCAATTTCACACAAAGCTCTTGAAATTGCTAAACGAACAGCTTCTGCTTGTCCAGTAATTCCACCACCATGTACATTTACTCTTACATCATAACTTCCTTCGCTATCTGTAAGTAAAAATGGTTGATTGAGTTTGTAAACTAACTGATCTGTACAAAAATATTCTTTTGCATCTTTTCCGTTAATGTTGAATTTTCCTTCACCTTGTGTTAGGTAAATTCTTGCTACAGAGGTTTTTCTACGACCTATTTTGTGAATTGTATCCATTTACACTAGTTCGTTTAAATTAATAACTTCTGGTTTTTGAGCCTCCATTCCGTGCTCTGCATCCAATACAACTTTTAAGTTTCTAAATAATTTAGCACCTAATTTGTTTTTTGGAAGCATACCCTTTACAGATTTTTCAATTAATCTTGCAGGGCCTTTAGCAAACATTTCTGTTGCTGTCATTTCTCTTTGTCCACCGGGGTAGCCTGTGTAACGAATGTACTTTTTTGAGTTCCACTTGTCTCCAGTTAATTCCACCTTGTTGGCATTGATAACTATTACGTTATCTCCACAATCAACGTGAGGGGTAAAATCTGGTTTGTGTTTTCCTCTTAAGTACTGCGCAACAACAGAAGCCACTCGTCCAAGTGATTTTCCTTCAGCGTCTATCACAACCCACTTCTTGTTTACTGTTTGTGAGTTGGCAGACACGGTTTTGTAACTTAATGTATCCACACTTTTACTTTTTAATTAAACATTCCTTTTCTTGAAAAATTTCAAGGGTGCAAATGTACGATTATTAATTTTAATTTCAAGTCTTTACTTAATAATTTTATATTGTTGGGGCGAATCGAATTCGCCCCAACTAGCCACTAGCGAATTCGATTCGCCCCAACAAAAAAACCGAACTTCAATTAAGAAATTCGATTTTTATTTTGTTGGCCTGCTAGGGCTCCCCGTATAAGATTTTTAACGGTCATTATCATTCCCTTAAAATCTAACACGGGATAAACCTTTCGATACAAAGTTTTCTCAAACTTTTACTCAAGACAGGCTTCTCGCCTAGATGGTGTATTAAAAAAGTAAAAAACCGAACTCCTTTCGAAATTCGGTTTCAAATCTTGTTGGCCTACTAGGGCTCGAACCTAGACTCTTCTGGACCAAAACCAGACGTGTTGCCAGTTACACCATAGGCCAATTACTGTTTGCGGGTGCAAATATAAGATATAAATAGATATAAGCAAAAAAAATAATTCAAATTTTAAATTTTTTTTCGTCTCTCTCAGATTTCTTTTGTTTACCATAGTTTATAAAGTTGTATGGATTGCTTTTTCAAAAAAAAATCAAGCTTGCAATACAATATTTATACTTATTTTCGCCTTTTATATATTAAAACAAAATCACATGTCTCAAATTACTTTCAAGACTTGGAATAGATTATTAGGATGGTTTGCCTTTTTGGTAGCCTTGATTACGTATTGGTCTACGGTTGAACCTACAGCTAGTTTTTGGGATGCGGGTGAATATATTTCTACTTCAGCTAAATTACAAGTAGGTCACCCTCCTGGAGCTCCACTGTATCAGATTTTTGGTGCAGCATTTTCCGCCTTTGCTGCTAAAGCTTCACAAATTGCGCTGATGGTTAATTTGATGTCGGTATTTTCAAGTGCCTTTGCCATTTTATTTCTATTCTGGTCAATTACATTGTTGTTCAGGAAATTTATCCCCAATTTAGATGAAGCAGAAACTAGCACAAAAACTGCTGTTCTTTTTAGTAGTTTAGTTGGCGCCTTAACTTTCACCTTTACCGATAGTTTTTGGTTTTCTGCTGTTGAAGCTGAGGTTTATGCCATGGCAGCATGCATTATGGCCGCTATGTTTTATTTAGGCCTACTGTGGGAAAGAGACATGCACAAACCCAGAGGCCACCGTTGGGTAATTCTCATCGCTTTTCTGGTTGGACTATCTTTTGGTGTTCACTTTATGGGGCTGTTAACTATTCCGGCAATCGGGTTTTTATACTACTTTAAAAATACCAAAAAAGTAACCATCAAAAACTTCATTATAGCTAATTTTATAGTGGTTGGTGTCTTGATGTTTATCTTTAAATTACTGCTTCCTTATACCATGACTTTCTTTGCAGAAATGGAATTGTTGTTTGTCAACACCCTCAGACTTCCTTTTAATTCGGGTACCATTGCTGCAGGAGTTTTGTTAATTGCTTTATTTGTTTATTTACTTAAATACACTCGACAAAAAAAATACTTTCAATTAAATACTTTAGTGCTAAGTATTTTATTTATTTTAATTGGTTTTTCAAGCTGGATCATGTTGCCCATCCGTGCCAATGTTGGTACAGTGATTAATGAAAATGACCCCAATAATGCTAGAGAACTATTAGCCTACTATAATCGTGAACAATATCCTGAAACTAAACTTTTTTATGGTCCTCAGTTTACCGATATGTTTGCAGGTCTAGATCCTGTTAATCCGTACAAAGACGATAAGCCTAAATACGAAAAAGACGAAGTAAATAACAAATATATTATTGTTAATGACTATAAAAATGCTAAGCAAAACCCTGATGCAGCTCACAACACAATTTTACCAAGAATGTGGAGTAATGAGCATGCACATAACTACTTAATGTACACTGGCCCTTTGGAGGTTAGACCGCTTGGTGAATATGCAGGAAATCCTGAAATTTTAGGAATGCTGAATGATTTGGAGCAACGCCTACGCCAAGGTGAGTTGGATCATCAAGAATACATAGGTTATTTGAAAGAACTTTCTCAATATGTTGAGGTAAAAAAACCTTCCTATGCCTCCAATTTAACCTACTTATTCGATTTTCAAATTGGTTACATGTACTGGCGTTATTTCTTTTGGAACTTTATTGGAAAGCAAGATGATCTCCAAGGAAAGAAAACTGATTTACACGGAAATTGGATTTCAGGAATTGACTTTATTGATGAGATGCGTCTGGGTAATCAAAGCGAATTAACCTCTGATGCTAGAAATAATCCTGGAAGAAATACTTATTTCTTTTTGCCTTTTATTTTAGGTTTACTTGGCTTGTTGTTTCATTTGCAAAAAGATAAATCGAGTTTTTGGGTACTTACGGTTTTTTTCCTCTTTACAGGAATAGCGCTTAAAATCTACCTGAATGAACGCCCATTTGAACCTCGTGAGAGAGATTATGCATTAGTCGGCTCTTTTTATGTTTTTACCATGTGGATTGGATTAGGCGTTTATGCGCTTTTTGATACTTTAAAAAAGTATGTTACCCCAAAAGTCATCGCTCCAGCTGTGGGTGTTTTATGCCTTTTTGCCGTTCCTATTTTAATGGCCACTGAAAACTGGGACGATCATGACCGTTCGGGTAGAACTTCAGCTTTAGCTATGGCTAAAAAATACTTAGATTCTGTGGATGAAAACGCCATTATTTTTACCATTGGAGACAACGATACTTTTGCGCTTTGGTACGCCCAAGAAATAGAGGGTTACCGAACCGATGTAAGAATTATCAACACCAGTCTTTTTGCTACCGATTGGTACATTGATCAAATGCGAAGAAAAGCCTACGAAAGTGACCCGATTAAAACAACCTTAGAGCATCCTCAGTATGCCTATGGAACTAACGATTTTGTTTGGTATCAAAAAGATCCAAGAATGAAGGATACTATGGATATTAAACAATGGATGAAGTATATAAAAAGCGATAATCAGTCTACTAAAGCAGAGCTACAAAGTGGACAGGTAATTAATACATTTCCAGCAAAAACACTTCGGGTTCCTGTTGACAAACAACAAGTTTTGAAAACAGGTATTGTAAAAGAAGAAGATGCTGATTTAATTGAAGATGAACTTTATTTAACGATAGGAAATTCAATAGTTGGTAAAAACCGCTTAATGATGTTGGATTTGTTAGCTAATAACAATTGGGAACGTCCTATTTACTTCACTGGAGGCAGTTTTGGTGATGATGACTACCTGTGGTTGAAAGATTATTTGCAAATGGACGGAGTGGTCTATCAATTAGTTCCTGTCAAAACACCAATCAACCCAAGAATTCCTTTTGATATGGGAAGAGTAGATGTGGATAAGAACTTTGAAATCATGACCAATTGGTGGTGGGGTAGTAGCGGTGATCCAGATGTTTATCACGACCCAGAAACACGAAAAAATTCAATAACCTACCGAAGTAATATGGGAAGGCTTTTAGAAGCCTTGCTTCAAGAAGAGGATAAAGAAAGAGCTAAAATAATTATAGATTTAGCGGTTGAAAAAATGCCAGTGAATACCTTTGGTTATTACACATTGAATGAACCTTTTATTTCTGGTTATTACGAAGTTGATGAAAAAGAAAAAGCACGTGAACTTTGGCAAGAAGTGGTTACAAAATACCAAGAAAAACTCAAGTTTTTTGCTAGTTTAGATAGACAAAGACAAAATCAATATGGTGAAGACTTGGTCACTGAAATTGAACGTTACCGAGGTTTTGTTGATATTGTGATTCTTTATGACGATGAAGAATTTGCCAAAGAACAAGCAGAGGTTTTCAATTCTTATGTTTCTTTATTTGATCATTTTTCAAGATCTGAAGAAAATTTAGACGAAAGTTTGATGAAAGAAATTCAAGAAGAAGATTTAGAGGTTGACCCCGATGAAATAGAATTGCCTAATGAAGCTGATTTTGAATTAAATATTCAAGACTAATTATTTTAATACTTTTTGAATGTTTGATGTAGTTCCAGTACAGTCACCAAATTGGTGGAGAAAACTAATGCCTAATAGGCGATGGGGTTTTCCAGATCATCAAGGTAAAATCTATCTTACTTTTGATGATGGCCCTATTCCAGAGGTAACTCCTTGGGTATTGGATTGTTTAAATGAGTATCAAGCCAAAGCCACTTTTTTTTGTATAGGTAATAATATTGAGAAGCATCCCGAAATTTTTCGTCGTATTCTTGAGGAAGGTCATCAAATTGGTAATCATACGCAAAATCACCTTAATGCGTTTAAGGTTTCATCAAAGTTGTACTTAGATAACTTAAATTTAGCCCAGGAAACCTTATATCAGCAAAAAGCTTTTACAAAATTGTTTAGACCACCTTATGGTAAGTTAAAGCGAAAACAGGAAAAAGAATTACTTGCTAAGGGTTTTGAAATTATAATGTGGAGCGTCTTGAGTAAGGACTACAACCCCAAAATAAGTCCAGAGCAATGTCTCAGCAATGTATTAGAACATGCTGGTTCGGGAGATATTATTGTGATGCATGACAGCTTAAAAGCTATGAAAAATTTAAAGTTTAGTTTACCTCAAATTTTAAGTCACTTTACTTCAAAAGGCTATAGCTTTAAACGAATAGACTAATGTTGCTTGCTTTTTTCTAGGTGGAGTAGCAAATCATTAGCATTCATTACACCGCTTTTTCTCCAAACCATTTCGCCGTTAAAGTATATAATGTGAGTAGGTATGGTTTTGATTCGTAAGGCTTCTGCTAATTCTTGGTTTTTGTCTAAATCAATTTTTACAACTTTAGCCTTATCACCAATTGCAGCCGCTACATCTTTTAAAATAGGATGCATTAGTTTAGATTCATCATCCCATTCAGTGAAAAAATTAAATAGAACGGGCACTTCAACATCAATTATTTGACCAAATTTTGACATAGTTCATCATGTTAGTTTTATAAAAGTAGGCAAAAAATATGATTAAAACTAAATTTGAACAAAAAAAGCACTTCAAACAGCACAAAGAAGTAGTTTAGTCTTTAGTGATTTTTAACTCTACTAAATCCAACCGCTTATTAGAGGCTTCTTTAACACTAAATAGCAAATCACCAATTTTAATTTGATTTCCTTTTTCTAAAATATCTTCACTGTGATGAACGATTAATCCGCTAAGCGTTTCATATTGGTCACTTTCTGGCAAGTCAATTTTATATTTTTCATTGATGTAATCAACTTCTAAACGAGCAGAGAAAATATAATGTTGGTCATTTACTTTTTTCTCTGTAAGCATAACCGGATCATGTTCATCTTCAATTTCACCAAAAAGTTCTTCAACTATATCTTCAACAGTCATTATGCCACTTGTGCCTCCATATTCATCAATTACAACACAAATGCTTTTTTTCTTTTTTATAAGCGTGTTTAAAGCATCTTTAATAAGCAAGGTTTCTGGAACAAAAACTACAGGAATCAAGACATTTTTAATGGTTTTAGGGCGTTTAAACATATCGAAAGAATGCACATACCCAATAATATTATCTTTATTTTCTTTATACACCAAGATTTTTGAATATCCAGTTTTAGTAAAAAGTTGAATTATGTTTGAAATAGCTTCATTTACTTCAACAGCCACCACTTCATTTCTTGGCACCATAGCTTCTCTAGCTTTTACTTCTGAAAATTCTAAGGCATTTTGGAAGAATTGAATTCCAGAATCAACCTCATCATCCTCATTGAGGTCTTCCATTTGTTCATTGATGTAATCTCCTAATTCAACCTTAGAAAATGATAATTGAATTTTATCACCTTCAATATTGAAAAATTTGATGAGAAGAACATCAGAAATCCACATCACAAATAAAGCTAATGGATGAAAAAGTTGATAGAAAATATAAGCTGGTAAAGCTAAAAAGCGAATTAAATTATTGGCGTAAATTTGAAAAAAAACTTTGGGGAAAAATTCTGCAGTAAACAGAATCAAAAAGGTTGAAATTACTGTCTGGCTAAAAAATTTAGCGTCTATAATTAAAAATTGAAGTATGTAGTTTTGGACAGGCAATAGGCCTTCAAAAAAGCTCATAATAGCATCACCCATTACAAGTCCATAAATAACCAGTGCAATATTGTTTCCAATAAGCATAGAGGCTATAAATTTTGATGGTTTATGGGTTAATTTATTAAGTATTTTTGAAATGAAATTTTTTTGTTTCTTTTCAATTTCTATGTGTACTTTATTGGCTGAAACATAGGCAATTTCCATACCTGAAAAAAAGGCAGAAAAAAGAAGCGAAAGCAAAATAACCAAACTTTGATTTTCCATTTTAGCCTCCTCTTTTCTTTCTATAGTTTCGCCTAAAGAAAAACATAAAAATTGCGGCTAATGCCAAGCCTATAAAAATATACAAGTTGTTGCTGTCTTCTTTCCAGGCTAGATAAGCTTCAAACAAAAACAATACGGATATACCTAGGTAGGCAATTTCAAAAAACTTCAAAAATTTAGGTGGTGTAGGCTGTTTTTTACTCATCTATATATTGTTTACCAATGTTTGTTCTGGAGTTGAAGTTATCAAAATTTTCGTTAGCATCAAAACCTTCTCCTTTATTTGTAGCTCCGTTAGGCATTTGGATTTCATAATTAACGTCTGTAAACATCCAATTACTTGCTTGGTCAAAGTATAATTGCTCTGATTTTAAAACGGTAGAATCTGAAGTAATAACAACTACATTGCCTCGTAAATCAATTAACTCATCTTCATCAAAAACCATTGCAAAGTCGGCAATAACCGTATTTTTTGTAGAATCATCATCAAAAATATCTACTTCAATACCTTTTGGAAACTTTCTGTATGGATAGTTGAAATGAGTAAAATCTAACATTTCTGGACCGCGGATATTAGCTTTTACTCGGCCGCTGTCTGTATAAAATAAATTGAAATTTTTAGCTTCAGATTGTGGGCCGGTAATCTCTTCCTCAAGCATTCTTACTTGGTCTAAGTTGCCATCACAAGAAAAAAACATTGTTGCCCAAATAAGGGCAACAATGCTAATTATGGTTTTATGTGTTTTAGTATTCATTTTGCTTAGACAAATTATTGCCTAATTTACAAATTATAAATTGGGAACCAAAACAGATTCTTTTATCCAACAAGAATTAAATTCAATTTTTTCTCCTCCAGAATAGTTTTTCTGGAAAACATCTGATTTTTTAGGAGCTCTTGCCGTATAACTTTCTACTGCTTGATTGGCATTGCTTTTTAATTTTGGAGATACTCTTCCTGCTTTTGAAGCGTATTCTGCTGCTAACCAATATACAGCTTGCTTGGTAAATGTATCATCTCCACAATCATTTGCACTTTTAGCGTACATGTCTGCAACTTTTAAATACACAATACCAAGTGAAGGCTGGTTTTGTACTGCTTTTTTATAGTAGTTTCTAGCATTTGAATAATTACCCATGTCTTTATAGGTGTTTGCAATTCTATAATACACTTTTGCTTTATCAGGCTTATTCTCCTCAAGTTCTGCAGATTCTTTAAAGTACTTCATAGCTTGGTTGATATCTTTTTTATCAAAAGACAATTGCCCTAGGTATAAAGCTGATTTTGCTGAAGGCTCTAACTTATGTTGTTGCGCCACCACTTGAACAAAAAAGTCGCTATCTGTACATTCCTTTTTGAAAAGACGATCAGCAGCATTTCCAATCCACTCTATATCGTTTTTATTCTCTTCAAAATCTCTTTCAAACATCGGAATTAAATTCTCACAATCTGCTCTACTCCCAATTACTTTGTCCACACTATTTCTAATAACATCATAGTTTTTCAATCGTAGCTCGGCATTTTTTAAGTTACGTTGTTCAGATGAAGTTAATTGTTCTTGATTATTTTGCTTTTCAATTAAAGGCCTAGCAACTAATGCCTGTTGATTCTCTAACTCCTCTAAGTGTGCTTGTATTTCATCGTATTTTTGAAACACCTCTTGCAACTCAAACTCGCCTTCATCTAAAAGATTCACCATCTGTAAGAAATACGTATAAATTGATTTAGGATTGGTGAAATTCTCTTGATCTTCTGTCCAAGCTTCATCAAAAATTAAAAACTGGTCTCTTTCTGTACCAATATTATAATCTTTCATTACCTGAGCAATACCAGACAATATATCTCCTTTGTCAGATTGTTCAGGATATTGTTTCATTCTAGCCTTTTCATTAGCAATGTATCGTTTAGCAAGTTTAATTTGTTGCTCTTCATTTTTCTCAGCCTTCAGTAAGCCTTTAAAAATGATTTTACCGTACTGATAAGTTACAATTGAGAAGTCCTCGCAATGCTCTATTAGGTTGTTGTAATTTTGCAAAGCTTCTTCATAGTTTTTTACTTTAGCAGATTCTGCGTACAAAGATAGCTCAGTTTGACAATCATAATCATTTTGTGCAAAAGCAAAAAAGCTTGCAAATAGGAAAATAAATGAAAATAAATTAGTTTTCATAGCTATGTTTTTAAAAGTTTATATTATTAATTGTATTTTTTCTCAATGAACCAACGGTCATTAAAAGTAAAGTTTAAGAAAAAGCTAAAGAAGTTTTCTTGAACTAAGTTATTAGAAGTAGTTCCTCTTTGTCCGTATTCAACACCAAAGTTTGCATTGGTAAAAAAAGAACCTCCTGGAACACCTACTCCAAAAGATATGCCAAACTCTTGAATATCTTGACCATTGATGTTTAAGCCTGTTTCTTCAAAGCGTAAACCAGCTCTGTAAACAAACCTGTTGTAGAAGCGTTTTCTGTTGGGATCATCGTATCTAGGAATATAAAAACCACCTAATCTAAATTTATTAGAAGCTTTATAAGAAACGTTGTCTGTGTTGTTAAATGTGAGCGCATCAAAATTAGACTGCCCTTCTCTTACATAATCTAGACCGAGGTACCAATTCATGTCTTTACCAACTCCTAAACCAAAAGTCATTAAATCTGGCATTTCTACGTCAAAATTCCTGTCACCAAAACTTAATTCATTGACTTCTATTTCACGATTGTTACCAGCAAAACGAATAGCAGCAATAGTTCTATTGTTATCAACGCCAAGCGTGGTTTTTGGAATATAATTAAATGAAGTTCTTATTCTTACTTTGTTTTTTATAGGGATGTCATACATTGCCCCAAAATTATAAGTTAAACCGCTAAATTGATTAATATTTAAATCACGCGTTGAATATTGTACGTTATCTAAAATAAGTAAAGCTTTGTTTTCAGAATTTCCAAAACGATAATTTAATGAGGCGCCGATATTGAAATTTCTAAAAGGTTGTACCCCATACGATAGTCGAAAAGAGTTTAAACCACCTCTTCCTTCAAATTCATTTAACTGATCATTTCCTTGAGAAGCAATTTTATAACCAACCGTTGTTTCTGGAACTAATTCAGCACCAAAGCCTCCAATTTTGGTTGGAATACCAAGTGCTAAATAATCAACCGATGTGATATTAAAACCATCACTTGCTTGATTATCTTTATAATTTACACTTTCAATGCTTATACCACCGGTAAAGGCAACGGCTTTCAAACTTCCATATGCCGCAGGATTTCTAAGGTTGAGATGAATGCTATCTGAGTAGTTACTAATACCACCCATAGCTCTGTTTTCTACTGTTCCTTTAAAATTATTACTCCCTAATCCGTAAAACGAATACGGAGAGTTTAGCCCCTGCTGCGCAAATGCAACTGTTGCAAACAAGAGTAATATAGTTGTTGTAAATTTTCTAAACATTAATAGAGTTCTGTTCTAAAATATAATTCAATCCTTTTAATTGAAAATTTGAATTTGCAAATATGCTATTTTTTAATCGACCAGCCAACAAATTAGCGTCTCCGCCACATAATATTACTGTTAAATCCATATATTTCTCATTATAATTAGCTACAAAGCCTTGTATTTCTTTTATTATGCCTTCATATACACCAACTTTCATTGATGTTTGCGTTGAATTACCAATAAGCAATTCTTTGTAATTTTCAATACTCTCTTCTATTAACGGTAAATTTGCTGTAAAATTATTCATTGCTTTAAAACGCATTTTTACTCCTGGTGAAATTGCACCCCCGTGGTAGGTTTTATGCACATCTACAAAATCATAAGTGATGCAGGTGCCAAGATCAATAAGCAAGGCATTTTTGTTTGGATATTCATTTACTGCTGCGGCAACCAGTGCTTTTCTATCTAAACCAAGCGTTTGAGGAGTTGTATAAGTACTTTTGAAGGGAACTTTTGAAGCAGCAGAAAACACGTGAAGCGCTGTTTTTTTCCTTAAAAGATCAATCCAAGCGGGATTAATTTCTCCGGTTGCCGAAATAATAGACTTTTTTATGGAAGGATATTGTTTCAATAAAAAAAATATTTCTTCTTCAACTAAGTGCTGTTCTGTGGCTTTAAAGTACTCATTTTTAGAGGAGAAAACTCCAATTTTAGTACGTGTATTGCCAATGTCTAAGGTTAAATTCATGCTGTAAAATTACAAAATTGAATTTTTTATAGAAATTGTTTTGGTAAATAAATAAATGAATTTATATTTGCACCCGCGAACAACTGGTGCCTTAGCTCAGTTGGTAGAGCAAAGGACTGAAAATCCTTGTGTCCCTGGTTCGATTCCTGGAGGCACCACCAAGTTGTAAAACCGCTTTCCTTGGAGAGCGGTTTTTTGCATTCCAAGGCTTTTTAACGTGTAGGTTTCAAGGATATTCTTTCAAATGCTTTGTAGTTAAATGACGAGCTAATTGTCAGCTTCAAATGACTTTACTGTTTGTCTCTACTTCTTATAAACTCCAAAATATAGAGGATTTTTATGCAGGTGGTTCAAGCTTGTTTAATCACTCATTAGTAGAGTTGCTTCCCATATATGTTGCATTCCAAATTCTCCAAAATAGCTTATATATTCACTATTTTTGGAAATTACCACAAAACTGCTACAAGGGTAGTGGTGTTTAAAAAACAATTTTTCTATTACTCCTTCCGGGTCTTTGTGCCAAGTTAGCCAACTCATATTCCTTTCTAAGCCATCACTATCTTTATAGATGTAAATTGGCTTAGTTTGAGTAATATCGTCAACTCCGGTTTCTAGATTTTTAAACCAAGTTTTTGTGGATTCTTCTGTTGCCGTACCACCTGAGTTGCAACGGTCTTTGCCTGGATAGTAGATGATTACAATAGGTTTTTCAGAATCCAATTCATTATTTGTAGCTTTTTCAAGTAAAAATTTTAGATTCTCCATGTCTTCTACTTTTCCTCGCTTTTCTCTTAAGGTTAATTTTTTGTGATTTATTGAATCTCCGGGAATTTCCAGCAACTTATTAGTTGAACGAATTTTGTTGAATTCAGATTGGCTAATTTCTTTGTTATTTTGATCAAAATATTTAGTCTTATTACTGTTCTTCTTAAAGACAGAACAAGAGCAAATAGAAATTCCAAGTACACATGTGAGTAGGATTTTTTTTACTTTATTTGATTTTAGTGGTATGAGAGTATTCCTCTGTTCTTTTACTTTATTCTTTGAATGAATTTTCAATATCATGGATTCTTTTTTGAAGGATTTTCTGTGATTAAAATTAATTAATTATGTTGAAATAACCTTTATTTTTACAGCAAGATGTTATAAATATTTTTTATCTCAAAAATAATCTATAAGCTAAATCATGAAAAAATAATTTAATAAAAACATCTAATAAACAAGCAGCAGGTTTTAATCATTAATACCTGCTAGGTGAGGTTTTTTTAGGTGTATAAAGTTTTATCTCCTATTTTTACTAGCCCAATTGTGGTGAGATTAGTTGAATTAAACAGCCCTTCATTACGTTAAATGAAAAATATAGGTCATACTAAACTTCTGATTGCTCAGTAAGGCAAATTTCAGGTAAGGACTAATTTTTCTTTACCTTCGCCATCATTTCTTCCGCTTTCTCTACCATCTTGGTGCTTCCGCAGAAAAAAGGAACACGTTCATGGAGTTCAGTGGGTTTAATGTCTAAAATTCTAGTAAATCCGTCACTTGCTTTTCCGCCAGCTTGCTCAGCTAAAAAGGCCATAGGATTACACTCGTATAACAATCGTAATTTTCCGTTATTGGCTTTAGAACTTTTGGGGTAAATGTAAATTCCTCCTTTAATTAAATTTCTATGAAAATCTGAGACCAAAGATCCAATATATCTTGCTGTATAAGGAGTTTTTCCATTTTCTTCATCTTCTTGTTGGCAATATTTGATGTAATCTTTTACACCCTGCGGAAAATGCACATAGTTACCTTCGTTAATGGAATATATATTTCCCATTTCAGGGATTTTCATGTTGGGATGACTTAAGTAATAGGTTCCAATAGCGGGATTTAAAGTAAATCCGTTTACTCCGTGTCCTGTTGTGTACACCAACATGGTAGAAGTACCGTAAATAATATAACCAGCAGCCACTTGTTGATTGCCAGGTTGCAGAAAATCCTCCATTTCTACTGGCTGACCAATAGGAGTTACTCTTCTGTAAATTGAAAAAATTGTTCCAACGGAAACATTTACATCTATATTAGAGCTTCCATCTAACGGGTCCATCAAAACTACGTATTTGTTGTTGTGTTTTTCATTATGCCCCTGAATGGTAATGTAATTATCATTCTCTTCAGATGCAATACCACAAACAATTTCTCGGTTAATTAATGTTTGAATAAATTTTTCATTTGCGTAAACATCTAATTTCTTTTGGTCTTCGCCTTGTATATTTGTTTCACCAGCTTCTCCAAGTATATCTACTAATCCTGCTTTGTTTACTTCGTGATTTACCACTTTGGCGGCTAAACGAATGGAATTGATTAAACGTGATAATTCTCCAGAGGAATATTTAAAAGACTCTTGGTGTTCTATGATAAATTCACCTAAGGTCTGGTTAGCTTTTGTCATGATTACTAAATCGTTGTAGTTATTTGCGCAAAAATACAAAAGAAATCTTAATGAACAAGTTATTTGAGGGTTATGAATTCTCATCAATTTTCACTTATTACAAATGTTTGTTGTGCAACAGGTGTTTATGGAACGGATTTGAAGTTAATCATCTACATGAGTGATTGATGAATGTTTTGGATAAAACATAAAAAGCTGTTTCAAACTAATGAAACAGCTTTTGTAAATTTAACTTGAAAACTTTATTAAGCTTCAAATGGTTCTATAGAAACATAAGACTTATCGCCTTTAGTTTTGCTAAATTTTACTATGCCATCAACTTTGGCATGTAATGTATGGTCTTTTCCAGCATAAACATTTTCACCTGGACGGTGTGCAGTACCTCTTTGTCTAACAATAATGTTACCAGCAACTGCAGGTTGTCCGCCAAAAATTTTCACACCTAATCGTTTCGATTCTGATTCTCTTCCGTTCTTTGAACTACCTACTCCTTTCTTGTGAGCCATGTTCTTTGGTTTTTAAATGTTACTTATTTAAAGCTTCAATTAATTCTGCTTTTTTCAATGCAGAATATCCTTCAAGCCCTCTTTCTTTTGCTAATTTCTTTAACTCAGCTACAGTCATGCTTTCTAAATCCTGTCCAGCTGATTGCTCTTCTTTTTTAGCTTCTTTTTTTGGAGCTGCTTTAGTTTCCTTTTTAGGAGCTGCTTTTGTTGCTCCAGAAGCTAAAATATCTTCTACAGAAATTTCTGTGAAGGATTGACGGTGGCCATTTTTCTTCTTATAACCTTTACGTCTTTTCTTTTTGAAGACAATCACTTTGTCTCCTTTAAGATGTCTTAAAACTTTCGCTTTTACTTGAGCACCTTCTATAACCGGGGCGCCAATAGTTGTTTGTTCACCGTCAATTAACAACATTACATTGTCAAAAGTAACGCTATCACCTTCGTTAGCGTCTAAACGATGTACAAAAACCTTTTGGTCTTTTGCAACTTTAAATTGCTGCCCTGCCATCTCTACAACTGCATGCATAATTTCTATGTTTATTTTTAAGGGTGCAAATATACTTTTTTTCTTTTTAAAATGAGTTGCTTATTCAAAAATTATTTCTTCACACTTTTTTCAATCTTATTGCTTATTGTTCTTTCTTCATATTTATGAGGTTAAAGAATGATTTCTATTTATCGTACAAAATAGGATTGTTCTCGTTTGTAAAAATGAATTTGATTCACTAGCCTTTAACGCATATTTTTATATTCTAAATTTCTTTGAAGTTTGGCTATTGTCAAATTGGTTTGTGTTTTTTATTTCATTACCTCTAAATTACTTACCCTAAAGCCAATAGCAAATCACATGTCCCAATATACACCTAAAATCTATTGGCATTCTCCCTACCCAAATCCTCGTCTGAAGATGAGGGCTATTGAAAAAATTAATTATTCCATCTGGCGATTAGGAATGGACTTTTTCCGCTCGTATTCAATACCATCAAAATTTTAATAATTTTTTCTACCGGATTTCTTAAAATCATAAAGCTTAGAATTAACATTCTTATTTCATGAAAATGTTTATTTTAGTCAGCTAAAATTACTATTATGTCATTCACAAAAGCCGTTGTGCGTCAAGTTGGTCGCGATTTAGGAAAAGTAGTTAGTAATAAGGTGTTTGGTGACCGCCATTCTACGCCTTACCGAAGAGTAGGGAGTAATGCCTCTTCTGGAAGTAGACAACAAAGACAACAACAAAGACAACAACCAAGTCAACAAGCACAACAACAAGTTTCTAGTCGGCAAGAAGTGCAAGAACAAAAGATAACTTCTAACGAATTTGACAAAGCTATTGGTTTTGCCACTACCTTTACAGCTCCAACTATGGTGCGTAAATTAGCTGGGGTTTATGAGGTGATGAAAAATGAAATTCATAAAGCTAAACAAGATGGGTATTTAGATACAGATGAATCTACCATGGTCTTTAAAATGGAAAGTGAGTTTATGCATAAAGCTGAAATCATTACCGATTTATTAGAGCTTGAGGAAGAAAAAAACAAAAGTCATTTAGAAAAACTTCAGAAAATAGTAGAACTCACACAGCGATTAATTAAAGAAGCCATTGAACTTTCCTTGAAAGGTGCAAAAATTCAAAAACAGTATTATGAAAATCAAAAAGACCAATACCATGCTCCAGACTTTAAACGTTATGCTGGTTTTGGAACAATTTGGATGCTTAATTATGCAAGAACGGGGGAGAAAAACTTACTAAACACGATTGTAGCGAATGCTATTTCTTTGTTTGCTGTAGTTGCTGAACCTGCATTTTTGGTGATTTACTTGGTTAGTTTTTTCATTGCAGTGGGTAAGTTTTCAAAAGATAAAAACACCAATCAACAAATGCTTGAGTTGATTGATCGTGAAATAGAAATTGAAGAACAGCGTATCAAACTTTTTGAAGGAATGAAAATGGATTCTGATGAGCTGATAGAGTAAGTTTACAGACTCAAAATTATTCCAAAATTAAGCCCTGAGTTTTTAGTATCTGTATATTCCTGAAAATATGATTCTCTGTAATTGAAGGCTAAAACCAAGCCTACTACGGGAGAGATTTCATAAATAAGCCCTAGTTCAGTTCTTAAATAGTACCCGTCTTCATTGTTTTGATCCTGCGCTTTGTTAATGATGCGTGCCGGACCAATAGAGCCAGATAAATATGGGGTTATAGGAAGTTTGTTAGGTATAAACAAGGCCCACCTGCGGGCCAAAATCAAATTGCCAAAAATTAGCATTATCATACATAGATCTACGTGTAAAGTCAACGCTTGCAAAACCACCAACGGCAAAATATTTGGTAAGTGCGTAAAATCCACTTGCATTGAACTTTAGAGCGGTTTGTTTACTCCCATCGCTTAAAGTACTTTGTTTAACATTTAGGCTTGTACTAGCCAAAAGATAAACAGCTCTTTTTTCTATAAATGCTTTTTTTTCGGCAGAGGGTCTTTTTTGTTTGGGAGCTCCGTAGGTAGTGACCTGTGCTTGACTTAAAAAACTCCAAAACAACAAGAAACAGAAGCTTAAGAAAAAATAAAAATGTTTACGTGACTGCATATAAAAACTGAAGAATTAAAAACTAAAAAGGAGGCCAAGAGCAAAACCACCTGCCTTTAGAGAGGGTACATCATTTGAAAATGTATACTTTTGATAGCCGTACGCTAAACCAACTCCAAAGAAATGATTAATTTCGTAAATTACTCCTAACTCACCACTGTAAAAACCTCCGTCTTCTGTTAATGTATCTTTACCAATAAGGATTTGCGCAAAACCACCGGAAGCACTTATGTATGGGGTAAACTTAGTTGAGGTGGGTATAAAAAAAGAGGCAGAAGGACCCAGTGCATAGATCCACATGCTAGGAATATAGTCAAGTGAATACCGATAGCCTTCCACATTGATATTAAATCCAAAGGCAAAATAATCTGAAAAAGCGTATTGTGCTTTTCCTCCTAATTTAAAATTAAACTCAGACTCCCCGCCAGGTAATTTAGTTTTTTGTATTTCTAAACCTACACTTGCTCCCACATATGTAGCTCCTTTCCTGATTAACCTTTGGTTGTTTTCTTGGCTTTCTGTTATTTGTTCTTCTGTTTGTGCATAGCTGTTTTGTAAGCAAAGGAAACAAATTATACTTGCTATAAAAATGCTGTAATAAGTCGATTTTGTGTTACTTTTCATGAATCTTGTTAATTTATGAGGGCTTTGTTTTTTTCTGTGAGTGAGTAGTTTTTTTCTGAATGAATTGAGTTAAAGAAATAGACTAAAGCCTAAATTAAATTGGTACACTTTAATTTTTCCATTTTGTGAAATAGCAGAAAAATTATCAGTGCTTAACAAATCTCTTTCAATATAACTTAAATTAAGGTCTAAGGTAAGGCTTTTAGGAAGTAGGAAAATACTTAAACCAGCACTTAAATCAAACCGATTGGCATCTGCACTCATGCTAGATTGAGTCATTGAAGGCCCTAAGTTACTTGCTTTGGTTGAACCAAATGAATAGGAAGCGCTTAGGTAAGGCATTACTTTTGGATTTTCTTGAAAATTGAAATAGTACTTGGCAAAAGGACCGAAAAAAATACTACTGAAACGAGGATCTGAATTTTTATAACTTAAAAACTCATAATCTATTTGCATACCCAAAAATAGATGATCTATTACGGCATAACCTCCTTTAAGATTAATTGTGAAATTATAATCTTCTTCATCATTAAATCCTACACCACCTTCTAATATTGGTGGAGGATTATTTAAAAAACCTAAGTTAGATTTAGCATCAATTACAAATTTTCCTTCTTCAGTTTGTGCTTGGCTAAAATGTGCTGTTAAAAGTAAAATAAAGAGGAGTAGTATCTTTTTCATGAATTTGAATGTAGAATTGTTAATAAATGAGTTGTTTTTTCAAAATAGATAATTATTGAAAGAACAAATTTATATTTTTTTTGGCTTTCTGCAAGTAGATTTTCAAGTAAATCCTCTAAGGAGTTTATGAAATTAAGATTAATCTCTTTAAATGATGTTTTGAAAACCAATGTTTATACCAATTTGACTATTCAATGTTGTTAATAGAGCGAAATTGCTTTTTTCTTAGCTGACGCTGTGGTTAATTTGCATCCCGTACGTACGGGATGCAAATTGTGAACAAGGAAATATAAGAAAAAATGAATGAGCTAAATAGCGTCATTTGATGGTT
>JAIUMH010000043.1 GCA_022565635.1 Flavobacteriaceae bacterium
GTTCTCTTTGGTTATATTTTCTTTTTTATTTTCTAATTTAAAGTTGGGTAATTGTTTTTTTAAAATTTCTAAAAGATAGGGGTTTAAATTATAATCAATGAAGTTAAGTTCTTTTTTTATACTTAACTGGTTAGTGGTTTTGTTATTATGTTCAACGCAGACTTTAAATCCAAACTGAGAACCTTTATTGAGTTCACTTTCTATTATTATTTCGCTTCCCATAAGTTGAATGAATTTATTTGAAATTGCCAAACCTAAACCAGTACCTCCTTTTTGTCTATTAATGGAAGAATCTTCTTGTGTAAATGCATCTAGTATTTTATGTATGTTTTCCTTTTTTATACCTGCACCAGAATCAGTTACTCGTAAACAAAGGTTTAATGATTTTTCATTTATTTTTTTAGTTTCTAGACTTAGCTTAACAAAACCTTCATCTGTAAACTTTAAAGCATTATTAATTAAATTAATTAGGACCTGTTTGGTTTTTAACTGATCAATGTAAATGATCTCAGGAAGTTGTAACGGAATATCTAAGATAAATAAAAGTCCTTTTTCAAATGCCAAATGTTGAACAACGTGAACAACTTCTCTAACTAATTGCTCAATGCTAACAGCTGTAATGTCTAGAGCTAACTTTCCGGCTTCAATTTTTGAAAAGTCTAAAACATCAGAGATTAATCCTTTTAATGTTTGGGCAGAAGATTTAATTGTATGCATATACATACGTTGTGTTTCATTGAGATTGGAGTTTGTGATTAAATCGGAAAAACCAATAATACCATTTAAGGGTGTTTTCATTTCATGACTCATATTGGCCAAAAACTCTGTTTTTGCTCTATTTGCTCTTTTAGCTTGAAGGGTTTTTTGTCTTAATTCAAGTGCAATTTTCTTGTCTTTTGTTATGTCAGTTATTATACTTAATACTCTTTTTTTACCTTCTGTGCTTTCAAATAACTTACCTTGCAATAACCCAATAAATGCCTTTCCATCTTTTTTAACAATTTCTTTTTCATAAGGCATAAAGTTACCTTCAGTAGCTAAAGTTTTCAATTTTATATGATCTTCTTCGGTTTTGTCTTTAGCTAAATTCCATAAATTTAACTTTAAGAATTCATCTTTTTCATAGCCAGTTAACTTTAGAGTGGTGTTGTTTACTTCAATAAAATTTCCTGAATAATAATCAACTAAAACCATTCCTACTGGAGAGAAATCAAAAATGGTTTTAAATCTTTTTAAATTGTCCTTTAACTTAACTTCTGTTAGTTTTTCTTTAGTGATATCTCTGTGTGTTCCATAAACTTTTTCAGGAATTCCATTTCTATCATAACTTATTACTTTTCCTCGGTCTAAAATCCATTTATAATCTCCGTTTTTAGCCTTTAACCTAATTTCTGACTGATAGTATTTGGTTTCACCTCTTAGGTGTTTAGCCATTTCAGAATTGTACTTGTTCAAATCATCTGGGTGAATAAGCTTCTCCCATTTTTCAGCATTAATAGGTAAAATCTCTTCGGGTTCATATCCAAGAATTTTAGCCCATTTATCATTATGGTAGGCTATATCAGTAATAGAATTCCATTCCCAAGCTCCCAAATCACTTCCTTCAATAATATAAGATAGCCTGTTCTGTTCTGTAATGAGTTGGTTTTCAATATCTTTAAATCCTGTAATGTCTTGTATTGATCCATAAAGCTCATTCAAAGTCCCATCTTTAAAGGTAGCATTAACTTTAATATTTACCCAAATACTTTTTTTTGAGTTTGTTGTAATTCTAAATTCTGCAGTATGACTTTCTTTTTTAAGTAGTGTATTTCTAATAAGTTTATAAATTTTATTTTTAGAATTTTGACCTCCAAAAAAAGCTAGCGCATTATAGACTTTAAGTTCATTTACATTAATTTCAAGTATTTTTTTTGTTACACTACTAAGAAATATTTTTTTGTTTTGAATGTCTAATTTCCAAGCTCCTACTTTTGCTAACTTTCCAGTTTCGGTAAGTAAATTGTTGGTTTCTTTAATGGCTTTATTGGTAAGGACTTGGTCGGTAATATTAAGGATAAAAGTAAGGAAGTGAACCTTGTTGTTCTTATCTAAATAGGGTTTAATTTTAGCTTTAAACCATTCTCTATTTCCATTATTATTTAATGTATAATTAATTGAAAATACTTGAAAATCGTGCTTGTGTTTTTCAATTTTATTTTTTAACTCTTGGTGTATATGGCTAAGCTCTTGGTAGTCATAAACAGATTTACCTTCCATGATTGCGGAACTATCTAGAATCAAATCTCTTTTTCCAAAAATTTGAAGCATTTTAGCTTTTTCATCAAGCACTAAAGTCATGTGACCAAAGCTTTCTAAAATTTGATTTACTTCATCTCTTTGCTCTGTAAGTTCTGTGTTGGTTGCTTCTAAATTTTGATTTTTACTTAAGCCTTCTAAGGTGTTTTTAATTTGTTCAACGCCTAACTTTAAGATTTTAATGTCCTCTTTACTGATTGTTTTTTGATCAACTTGAATTAATAAATAGAATTTTAATTCTTCATATTTTGTTGCTATTTCAAAATTAATATAACTAAAACCTTTGTAATTTAAAAAAATGGTTTGTGGGTTAAAATTGTTTGAAAGATTAGGGAATTCAATTAAATCTGGATTGATTTCAGCTAGAACTTTTTCAGTTTTTGGGCATTTACAAAGCACTTGGCCTGCCTTGCTTTTAGCAATGTGCATGGCTATTTTAACGTACTTTCTCCAATCTTGACTACTTAATAAAATCAAATAATCCTCAATCTTTTCTTGACTCATAATTCAATTCATTCATTCCATATTTGCCAAGCACGCTCAGCCTGAAATACCAACATCTTACTTCCATTAGTTATTTTAGCGCCTTTTTGATTTCCTAAAGCTAAAAACTTAGTCATTGAAGGGTTATAAACTAAATCATATAAAAAGTGTTTATGGGTTAAATATTTATAAGGAATATCAGGACACTTACTTTCATTTGGATGCGTTCCTACAGGAGTACAATTTACAATAAGTAAATGCTCTTCAATAACATCTTTGGTAAGGTCTCTATATGAAATTTGCTGTCCTTCTGGGTTTCTTGAAACTACGGTGCTTTCTATAGACATTGAGTTCAACCCATTGATTACAGCTTTTGAGGCTCCACCTGTTCCTAAAATTAGTGCTTTTTCATGGTGATTTTCAATTAAAGTGAAGATTGATTTTACAAAACCAAAACCATCAGTATTATGTCCAATTAACTTACCGTCCTTAAATTGAATGGTATTTACAGCACCAATATTTTTAGCTTGCGTTTTTACTTCGTCTAAAAAAGGAATAATATCCACTTTATAAGGAGTAGTTACATTTAAACCTCTAAGTTTTTTATTTTTTTGTATAACTTTTTTAAATTCGGATAGAGTACTTAAATCAAAATTTTCATACGTAGCATCAATTAACTCTTTCTTAAACTTTTCTTCAAAATACTTTTTAGAAAATGAGTAGTCTATACCTTTTCCTACCAAACCGTACTTCATCATAATTTATTTTTTATCTTGTTTACCGTACCATCCTAAAGATAGTACAATTAAAACACCCAATATTATACAAAAAAAGGCAAATAAAGTGTGTAAGTCCCATAAACTTGGTAAAAATCTTTCATAATTTTCTAAAATTGGTTGATGATTGTCATCATATACTAAAGTTCCATTCTCATTAACTTTATAGATGGCTGATTTCCAAGGCCAAACCATTCCTAAGCTACCCGCTATAAAACCAGTAATTAGGGCAAAAATCTTATCTTTATAACGTTTAAGTAAAAAACCCAGTAAATGAGAAAGACTAACCAATCCAACTACAGAGCCCGCTGTAAAACTTGCCAAAACTTGAAGCAGTCTGACTCTTTCTTGATTTCTAACAAATTGAAAATTGCCCGATACAACTTCAGTAGCTGTATCATAAAGTGCATTTACAGAATCAACCAATAATAGCACATAGTTGCCTAGAAGAATTAATAAAAACGATCCGGATAAACCAGGAAGAGTCATGCCAGAAACAGAAATAATTCCACAGAAGAACACAAATAAAAGGTGATCATTTTCTTGTGCAGGAGTTAAAAAACTAATGCCAATGCCAAAAATCAAGCCTATGGCAATTAAAAATAAATTAGCTTTTTTTCTTACCTCAAAGTCTTTAGCAACGTAAAAAACAGAACCAATAATCAACCCAAAAAACAGTGACCATACTAAGATTTCATAATTCCTTATCAAGTAGTCAAGAAGTTTAGAAACACTAAAATAACTAAAGGTAGTACCTAAAAGTAAAACCCCTAAAAATGAAAAATTAATATACTGCAGAAACAACTTAAACCGCAAGTTTTTTAAAAGCAAAAAGGATCGTTTATTCAATCTTTGTAAAGTAAAAATAAACTCTTCATAAAAACCCGTAACAAAAGCAACAACCCCACCAGAAACACCAGGAACTTTGTTGGCCGCACCCATAGCTGTTCCTTTTATAAAAAGTAAGAAGTAATCTTTTAGTTCTCTTGGTTTTTTCATTTACAAAACACTTTTCACTACTCTAAATTGTTTTCAAAATAAATTTATTTCACTTGTTTTTTAATCGGTTTCTGTCCAAAATATTCCAATAGTAAAATAACTAAAACTCCAATAAACATTAAAAACAAACCAGGAATAAAAAAAGCTTCACCCTCATAATGCTGGGGCAAAACCAATTGATGCGCTAGTTCAATTTCTTTGTCTTTTACCACCATTTTTTCTGTAGTGATTTTCCAAGGCCAGATTTTGAATAAAGATCCCGCAATAAAACCTGTTAACAAGGCTAAAGTTGTTGTTTGGTAGTGCCTAAACAACCATTTTAAAATTCGCGAAAATGTAAGTAAACCAAAAAGAGCACCCAATCCAACACTTGCAATCACTTTCAAATCAAAATTACTCACTGCTTCACTAATATTTTTATAAGCTCCCAATAACACAAGAATAAAAGCTCCAGAAATCCCTGGCAAAATCATTGCACAAATAGCAATAGAACCAGCAAAAAACAAATATATTAAACTATTTGATTCTTGAGAAGGAGAGAGCAAGCTAATAATTACCGCTATACCAAAACCTAAACTAACGGCTAAGATTTGTTTAAGCTTCCAACGTTTAATTTGTTTACCCACGTAAAAAACACTTGCCAGAACTAATCCAAAAAAGAAAGACCAAACCAAAATAGGATAAGTTTCTAAAAGATGGTTGGTAATTCTCATCAATGAAAAAATACTAATAGCTATACCTATAAACAAGCTCAATAAAAAATTGGCATTCGCTTTTTTCCAAGTAGCGGTGAAACCCTGTTTTTTAAAATTCACCAACAACTGTGGGCCAATATTGCTAATGCTTTTAATCAATTCTTCATAAATACCCGTAATAAATGCAATGGTTCCTCCAGAAACACCCGGTACAACATCAGCAGCGCCCATAGCCATACCTTTTAGTCCAATTTTAATATATTTTTTCAAATTCGTAAAATTTAGTTTCCAAAAATAAACAATGATTTCAATACAACTCAATAAACTGCTTTTATTCTATAAAAAAGGAGCCAGGAACCTGCTTTCCGTTTCAAATCCTCAGTGGTTAGCTTTTTTTTCTAAGCCTTGAATAAGAGCTTCCTATCGGTCGCTTGATTAAGGCAAGAAAAAATAAAGCTAACCACTTCCGGGTTTTTCACTACAATCAGGGCTAAATGTACAATTTCAAAACAAACCTCTTTTTCAATTATTGATTGATGAATTCAAAGAACCTAGAAAATTTCATGCATATTTAGTATTTGTAGTGATATGATTTCAATTGCAGAAGTTGAAGATAATGCTAAAGTATACAACAACCTCTGCATATTTGAAAAAATAACGTGATGAACAAACCTACAATACAATTACATCAATTAAAACACTTAATTCTACTTAATGATTAATTTTCTATCTAGTCTATATTTTATCATTGTATATATTAATGCAATTGATGCGGTCTTGTTTTAAATCACCCAATTCAGGTTACAAAATCAACTTTATGCGCTGGTTGATTAAGATTTTTTGTACTTTTCAAAAAAAAAATAAAAATGAAAAAAAGTCTATACCTACTTTTTCTGAGCCTCGTGGCATGTAACCCATCCAAAGAAGAAATTGATTTACTAGTCCACAATGCAACAATTTATCAAGTTGATGAAGCTTTTTCTGTTGCACAAGCCATGGCCATACATAAGGGAGAAATTTTGGATTTTGGTCAGTTTGAAGATTTGAATGCTAATTACACTTTTAAAGAAAAATTAGATGCTGAAAATCAGATAATTTTCCCCGGATTTATTGATGCTCATGGGCATTTGTATAACTACGGATTACAATTGCAATACGTTGATTTGTATCACACCAAAAGTTTTGATGAGTTAGTTGAACGCATTATTAAATTTCAAGAAGAAAATCAAAAAGAGTACATTATTGGAAGAGGATGGGACCAAAATTTATGGGAAGATGCTTCATTCCCTACCAATGATACACTCAACCAACTTTTTCCAGATACCCCAATTAGTTTAAGTCGAGTGGACGGTCACGCCTTACTCTGTAATCAAGCCGCTTTAGATTTAGCGGGTATTGATTCTACTATGGAAGTCAAAAACGGAGCTTTACTTCAAGAAGACGGAAAACTTACTGGAGTGATTATTGATGGCCCCATGCCACTAGTTTTTGATACGTATCCAGAATTAAGTGATGATGAAGCAAAACAGGCTTTATTAAGCGCAGAAGCCAAGTGTTTGGAATACGGATTGACATGTGTTGCTGATGCAGGCTTACCAAAACGAATTATTGATTTGATAGACAATTTGCAATCCTCTAATCAAATGCAATTAAGAATGTATGCCATGATTAGTAACTCAAAAGAAAATCTTGATCACTACCTTAATCAACCACCTATTCATAAAGAAAAATTGGTGGTTAAAGGAGTCAAGGTTTATGCCGATGGCGCTTTGGGTTCACGTGGCGCCGCTTTAAAATCACCTTACGCAGACCGTGAAAATCATTTTGGTAATATGGTTATTGATTTAGAGGAGTTTCAAGAGCTTGCCAGACGGATTTCAACAACCGAATTTCAAATGAACACACACGCCATTGGAGATTCTGCTAATTCTGTAGTTTTAAATACCTATGCCAAATTTTTAGAAAATAAGCCTAATAGAAGATGGCGAGTTGAACATGCTCAGGTTATGGACGCAGATGAATATGCTTTGTTTAGCAAAAATATTATTCCTTCGGTTCAACCCACTCATGCTATTTCTGATATGCATTGGGCTGAAGAACGCTTAGGAAAGGAGCGCATCAAACATGCTTATGCTTATCAAAATTTATTAGAACATGCCGGTATTTTAGCATTAGGAACTGATTTTCCTATTGAAGGAATTGATCCATTAATGACATTTTTTACTGCAGTAGCCCGTCAAGATGAAAATTTTTCTCCTGCTGAAGGTTTTCAAAAACAAAATGCTATTTCAAGAGAAGATGCCATTAAAGGAATGACTATTTGGGCCGCTTATGCAAATTTTCAAGAAGACTTCATTGGAAGTTTGGAAATTGGAAAAAAAGCCGATTTCATTATTTTAGATCAAGACCTTATGGAAGTTGCCGATGAAGAAATCCTCAACACCAAAGTTATAAGTACGTACATTGATGGCGAAAAGGTCAATGGATCAAGTGACTAAGCATAAAAGTTTTATGATTAATTTATCAACTACAATATCTCTCGTTTTTTGAGATACTTTTATCTATGCAACACGAAAACTTACTTGAGATTAAAATCTACAATTAAACATTTTTGTAATCTAGAAGTCAAAGTAATAAACAAAATTTAGAACAATAAAATGCGAATTATTCCAGCAATCGATTTAATTGGAGGAAAATGTGTTCGACTCACAAAAGGCGATTACACTACTCAAAAAACCTATAATGAAAACCCACTAGAGGTGGCTAAATCTTTTGAAGATGCTGGAATAGAACATTTGCATTTGGTAGATTTGGATGGCGCTCAATCTAAGCATATTGTTAATCATAAAGTTTTGGAACAAATAGCTTCTAAAACTCATTTAAAAATAGATTTTGGAGGTGGTTTAAAATCTGATGAAGATTTAAAAATTGCTTTTGAAAGTGGAGCTCATCAAATAACCGGAGGAAGTATTGCGGTGACCAACCCTTCAAAATTTGAATCTTGGATAAAAAAACACGGTTCAAAGAAAATTATTTTAGGAGCCGATTGCAAAAATGAAAAAATTGCCATTAACGGTTGGCATGAGGAAAGCGAATTAGAAGTCACCAAGTTCATTTCAGACTATGTGAAAAAATCGGTGCATTATGTCATTTGTACAGACATTTCTAAAGACGGTATGTTAGCTGGACCAGCTTTTGATTTGTATCAAAAAATACTTGAACAAGAGCCTTCTATTCATTTAATTGCTTCAGGAGGAATCTCAACAATAGATGAATTTCCTAAGCTTAAGGAAATTGGATGTGAAGGAGTAATTCTAGGTAAAGCCATTTATGAAAACCGAATTAGCTTGAAACAAATTGAACAATGGATTCTTCAAAATTAAATTAGTATGCAAACTAAACGAATTATTCCTTGCCTTGATATCAAAAACGGAAGAACTGTAAAAGGAGTCAATTTTGTAGGGCTACGTGATGCTGGTGACCCGGTTGATTTAGCTGAAATTTATGCTAAAAACAGCGCAGATGAGTTGGTTTTTTTAGATATTTCGGCCACTGAAGAACGCAGAAAAACATTAGCCGATTTAGTAGAAAAAGTGGCTGAACGCATCAACATTCCTTTTACGGTTGGCGGAGGTATTTCAAGCCTTGATGACGTGGCTTTGCTATTAAATTCTGGAGCTGATAAAGTTTCTATTAATTCGGCCGCCGTTAAAAATCCAAATTTGATTACACAAATTGCTAAGCGTTTTGGAAACCAATGTGTGGTTGTAGCTATAGATGCTAAACAGGTCAATAATCAATGGAAAGTTCATTTGGTAGGAGGGAAGCAAGCCACGGAAATTGATTTATTTGATTGGGCGCAAGAAGTAGAACAACTAGGAGCCGGTGAAATTCTCTTTACTTCAATGAATAACGACGGTACAAAAAACGGATTTGCCAATGAAGCATTAGCGCAACTATCAACGTTGGTCAACATTCCAATTATAGCTTCTGGCGGAGCGGGTTGCATGGCTCATTTTGAAGAAACTTTTCGTTTAGGAAAATCGGATGCTGCATTAGCCGCTAGTGTTTTTCATTTTAAAGAAATTGAAATCCCTCAACTTAAAAAATATTTAAATCAACAAGGAGTACCCGTACGCTTATGAAAATTGTAGAGCAAGCAGATTTTAATAAAACCCCAGAAGGTCTTTTACCGGCAATTATTCAAGATGCAAACACCCAAATAGTTTTAATGTTGGGGTACATGAATAAAGAAGCCTTAGAGAAAACCTTACAATCTAATCAGGTTACTTTTTATAGTCGAAGTAAAAAACGCTTATGGACCAAAGGTGAAGAGAGCGGTAATTTTTTACAACTAAAATCGATTGAATTGGATTGTGATGCTGATACATTTTTGGTGCAAGTAAACCCCCAAGGACCAACTTGCCATAAAGGAACAGATACTTGTTGGGGCAAAGAAAATCAAACATGCTTTGGTTTTATAAGTCAACTAGAAAGCATTATTAATCAACGCAAAACCGACTTAACATCAGAAAGTTACGTGGCTTCGCTTTTTAAAGAAGGAATCAATAAAATAGCCCAAAAAGTAGGAGAGGAAGCCGTGGAAGTTGTGATTGAAGCTAAAGATCAAAATGACGATTTATTTTTGAATGAATCGGCAGATTTGCTTTTTCATTATTTGATTTTACTGCAAGCTAAAGGTTTTCAATTAAAAGATATAGAGGAAGTTTTAGTGAAAAGGCACAACAAGAAGTAAAGTCTTTGCTATATTTGATACAGAAATATGCAGTGATCAATCATTTAGAAAAACAAGTTGGGCTTTAATTCAATTTTCGTATTTAAAAAGATTTAAAAACTTTATCTTTGTACTATAAATAAGTTAAGTTATGGCAGATCAAATAGAAAGAATAAAATGTTTAATTGTTGGTTCAGGGCCTGCAGGATATACCGCAGCCATTTATGCTGCTAGAGCAGATTTGAATCCTGTTGTTTATACAGGAATGGAGCCAGGTGGGCAATTAACCACCACCACCGAAGTAGAAAATTTTCCGGGGTATCCAGACGGAATTGATGGTCCTAAAATGATGACGGAACTGCAACAGCAAGCCGAGCGTTTTGGTACGGATGTTCGAATTGGGATGGCTACAAAGGTTGAGTTTTCTGATAAAGAAGGAGGTATTCATAAAGTTCAAATTGATAATAAAAAGTGGGTTGAAGCAGCATCGGTAATCATTTCTACGGGTGCTTCAGCTAAATATTTAGGTATTGAAAGCGAGCAACGCTTACGCGGAGGAGGTGTTTCTGCCTGTGCCGTTTGTGATGGCTTTTTCTACAAAGGGCAGGATGTTGCAATTGTGGGTGGAGGAGATACTGCCGCCGAAGAAGCAACGTACTTGGCCAAAATTTGTAATCATGTTACCATGTTGGTAAGAAGAGGTGAAATGCGTGCATCTAAAGCCATGCAAAATCGCGTGCTGAATACCAAAAACTTAACGGTTAAGTTTTATACAGAAGTAGATGAGGTGATTGGAGATCAGGTAGTTGAAGGTTTGCGTATGATCAACAATCAAACTAAAGAAACGGAAGAAATTAAAATAACCGGTCTATTTATTGCCATAGGTCATAAACCTAACACAGATATTTTTAAAGGTTTTGTAGATATGGACAAAACAGGTTACATTGTTACCCAAGGCAAAACCACTAAAACTAATATACCTGGTGTATTTGCAAGTGGAGATGTTCAGGATAAAGAATACAGACAAGCAGTTACAGCGGCCGGTACAGGTTGCATGGCGGCATTAGATGCAGAGCGTTATTTAGCAAGTCTTGAGTCTTCTGAGGAAGAAGTGAAAGAGGAAGAGTTTGTCAATTAATCAACTCATTTAGCCTTTAGTTTTTTATTAAAAACTTCAGATTAAATTCATAAAAAAATGGCTGATTGCTACAAAGCAATCAGCCATTTTAATTTTTTTAAAGGTTCCTTAAATATGCAAAGCTCGATTATCTGTTGCAGCTAAGGCTGCTTCTTTAACAGCTTCTGCATACGTTGGATGTGCGTGACTCATACGGGCAATGTCTTCTGCACTTGCTCTAAATTCCATTGCAGTAACCGCTTCAGCAATCAAATCGGCTGTTCTTGCTCCAATCATATGTACCCCAAGTACTTCATCGGTATCTTTATCAGCAATAATTTTCACTAAACCAGCAATATCTCCACTAGCTCTAGACCTTCCTAAAGCTTTCATTGGAAATTCACCTACTTTATAGTTAGCACCTTCCTCCTTTAATTGCTCTTCGGTTTTACCAACCGAAGCAACTTCAGGCCAGGTATAAACAACATTTGGAATTAAGTTATAGTCAATATGAGGTTTTTGACCCGCAATTACTTCAGCAACAAAAGTACCTTCTTCTTCAGCTTTATGCGCTAACATAGCCCCTTGAATAACATCTCCAATGGCGTAGATATTTTCAGCTGTAGTTTGAAGTTTTTCATTTACTTTTACTTGTCCGCGGTCATTCACTTCAACACCAGCTTTATCAGGATTAAGCCCTTTAGTAAACGGAACTCTACCCACAGAAACAAGGCAATAATCACCTTTCACTTCAATTTCATTTCCTTTTTTATCTTTGGCTTTTACAACCACTTCATTGTCATTTCTGTTAACAGATTGCACTTCATGAGATAGTTTTAAATCCATTCCCATTTTCTTCATTACCTTTCTCATTTCTTTGCTCATGGCTTTATCCATAGTAGGAATAATTCTGTCCATGTATTCAAGAACGGTAACCTCTGCACCTAATCTGCGGTAAACTTGCCCCAATTCAAGGCCAATTACGCCTCCACCAATTAAAATTAAATGCTTAGGAATTTCTTTTAAAGAAAGGGCTTCCGTAGAAGTAATAATTCGCTCTTTATCTATTTCAATACCAGGCAAAGATCTAGGCTTACTTCCGGTAGCAATAATAATATGTTTAGCTTCAATAGTTTCTTCATCTCCTTCATCTGGAGTAATAACAACTTCAGTTTTAGATTTAAAAGAACCTACACCTTGGTAGCTGTCAATTTTATTTTTATCCATTAAGAAATCAATTCCTTTCGTTGTTTGTTCAACAACAGAATCTTTTCTTTTCATCATATTTTCAAGATTCACTTTAATTTCGCCAGGAATATCAATTCCGTGTTCCTCAAAGTGTTTTACGGCATCTTCATAATGGTGTGAAGAATCTAACAAAGCCTTAGAAGGAATACAACCTACATTTAAACAAGTACCGCCTTTAGTAGCATATTTTTCAATGATTGCAGTTTTCATCCCGAGTTGTGCACATCTAATAGCCGCAACATATCCGCCGGGTCCGGAGCCAATTACGGCAACATCATAAGATTTCATAAATTTATTTTTTAAAATTATGTACCAGATAACAAAAATATGATTTATAATTTATACTACATCATTTAAAACTAGATAAAACAGTCAAGTTTCACACACCACTTATTTGCAGAAGCCAAGAACCTACTTTTCGCTACAAATCCTCAACAGCCAAATTGTTGTTCATAGATTTAGGCAAGAGCTTCCTACCGGTCGCTTTGCCAAATCTTGAACAACTAATTAGCCCGTCTCCGGGTTTTCCACTTCAATCAGGGCTATTTTTTAACGGTCTAGAACCAAAAAGAAAAGATTGATTAATTTTATTTTAGGTTTTTAAATAGTGTAAAGTATGAGAATTTAATCGAAACGCTTAGAAAGCTCACTTAGGCATGAAAAACATAAGCAGTCCTTCCAATTCTCATTAATTGCTTTTAATTCAATTTTAGAAAAAGTAAACCTACTGCAATGACATTGCTGGATTGAATTACTCATGCAATTTAAATCTCCACCACATTTTGAACAAGTTTTTTTCATAAAAGTAAAAAAAAACACCAAAATTATAAAAATCAAATATAATGAGTTGTTTCTGCTTGATAAATTTGAACGTGCATTTAATTGAATAAATTATATCAATAGGCAATGTTGATTTTAATTCAACTTAGCATTTTATGTATAGAGAAGTATTTGTATGATTTTAAAAATACCCATTTATATGAAGTTGCATTCGTCATGATCAGCTGAATAGCTAGTATAAAGTGTTTTTAAATTGAATTCAAAGGTTAAAGAGAAAACATTGTTTTTGTTTAATTTTTGATTTGATAAATTTTAGAAACATTTTTAAAATTTTATATTTGCCGTGATTTAAAAATCTTTTTATGAAAAAACTTGTACAATTTTTTATTTTAATATTTCTATTTACTTCTTGTGGACCAGAAATTAAACAATTTATTTCTCAGGAATCAGAATCTTTACCTGAAGATGACCCTGTAATAGTATTAACTACACAAGAATCAGTTCCAGAAGAAGCCTCAAGAATTGGTGGAATATTTTACCCACAACCTGATGAAAAAAAGACAGATTTTTATACTCAGTTAGCGTTTATAGAAAAAAAAGCAAAAAGCTTAGGTGCTAATATGGTTAAGGTAAATGAAGTTTCAACCCAGTTAGGCAATGCCTTTGAGTTGAAAGCCGACCTATATTTTAGTGATGATATTAATTACCTGAAAGAAAAAGATAAACGTTTTGGTACATCTCCAGAAGCATCAAGCTTTTATTTTTATACACAACCTGGTGAATCTTTGCCAGAAGATTCATTTAGTATAAGTATCAACGGTGTTCCAACTGAAATACCGTCAAATGAAGTTTTTGTTTTTGAAAACAGGTCCAATTCAATTCATATTGAACTTGAAGATGAGGAGATTGAATTCAATCCACAAAATGGCTTAGCTTATTATATTAGAATTAATACAACAAAATCAAAAAGCAAGCCTACGTTTGAATTAGTAAACCCCTTGCAAGCTAGACTTGCCATAGAAGCACTTTATGGTAAGGAGGATAAAATTAATACAATAGTCTATGACAAGGAGCTTAAATCTTCGCTAAACGATGAGGAAGTAGTAAAATCTTACCCAGACATAAAACCAAAACAGCTTAGAGAAATTCACAAAATGAGTTTTTTTGTAGCTGCTGGATTTGCTGAAAAAACAGAAGGTTATATTAATAATAGGAGAGAAGAGTTAAATAGAATACAAGATGATTTATCTACAAGCATCTTTATCAACTTAGGTGCATCTTACTATTTTGATAAATACAACGGTATAGGTATTAATTATCAGTATTTTAATGCTAGTACTACTACAGAATTAAGTAGACCATTTCCTTCGGGAAATCTTCAATTTGAAGGTAGATATGAAGTTGACCGAACCATCAATTATTTTGGCTTAAACTATCACAGACGTTTCTTTATTGGAAGAAGAGATGAGCTAATTTTAAGTGCAGGACCTGGTTATTTTTTCTATTCTGCCATAAATAAAGATGCAACAACAACAAATAAACCTTCAACTTCAGATTTTGCCGCAAATATTGAATTAAGCTACAATGTATTCTTGTTCAATGATTTTTACCTTCACCTTACTGCAGGACTTTTAATTGGCACAACTAATGAAATCCGTTCCTCTTATGTAGATGATGACCGTTTTGATACTAGTCTTAAGTTAGATCCAACACTTTATCATAAAGGAAGAGCCTATTTTGGAATTGGACTTAAATACAACCTCTAATTTTATCAGTTTGATATTGATTATAATCTATATTATTAAGAATCTTGGATTTTTAAATTAAGTAATTATAATTTTCGTATAAAATAAATCCATATCTTCAGGGGTAGAACCATTTTTACTATATTTGCATTATGGAATTATTTTTAATCACATTCGCAATTTTAGGACTATGTTTTGCTGGTATTGCTATCAAAATATGGGGAAAGAAAGACGGTAAATTTGCTGGTACTTGTGCTAGTCAAAGTCCATTTTTAAATAAATCTGGAGAATCTTGTAGCTTTTGTGGTAAACTACCAGACGAGCAAGATTGTAAAAAGGAAGAAGTTAGCAAAGCCTAAAAATGCTTTTTCTAATTTTAACTCTGTTTGTAGGAGCAAGTATTTATCTTGTCCTCCAAAATTTCTGGTTTCTAAAACTGAAGTTCTTGCTTCCCAACTTTACTTCTTCACCTCAAGTTATACAACAATCTCCGGTGAGCATTGTAATAGCCGCCAAGAATGAAGCCAATCAGCTGAAAAAAAAATTAGGAGCTATTCTTCAACAACAAAAAATAACCACTGAAGTTATTGTTATTGATGACCATTCAACTGATGAAACCTTTCAAGTACTTCAAGAGTTTCAAAAAAAATATACGCATTTACGTATTTATCAACTTCAGGATTTTACTACTAAAAGTTCAAAAAAAATAGCACTTACTAAAGCTATAGAATTAGCTAAATATGAAGTTTTGTTATTTACAGACGCTGATTGTCAACCGGTTTCTCAACTTTGGGCTTACCATATGCTTCAAACGCTTCACTTACATTCTAAAAATCAAATTGTGTTGGGGTTTGGTGGGTTTAAGAAAAAACCAAATTTTTTAAATCGACTTCAGAACTTTGAAACCCTACAAACAGCAATTCAATATTTTTCTGCTTCTTTATGGAATATCCCGTACATGGGCGTTGGTAGAAACTTAATGTATAAAAAATCAGTGTTTTTAGAGAACCAAGGATTTGAAAAACATTTAGATTTAAAATCAGGTGATGATGATTTGTTTATTCAAGATGTTGCCAATTCATACAACACTCAGGTTGGTTTGCATTTAGATAGTTTTACTATTAGTTCGCATGCGTCTTCATGGAAGTCTTGGTTCAGACAAAAGCGAAGACATGTTACAACGGCAAATAAATATTCAATTTGGCATAAGCTTTTACTGGGATTTAGTTTTCTTATGAAATTTGTTTTTTGGATAGGTTTTCTAGTATTGTTATTTACATCATTTTGGACAACTTCCCTTTTTATGTTTTCTGTGGTAATGACTACAGAAATTCTTATTCAAAAATCAATCTTCAAGCATTTTAACGAAGAACGCTTAATTTTAGGTTATCCAATTTATAATTTTTGTTTGGTTATGTTTCAATTTTGTATATTTAGCATAAATCTTTTTTCAACTCCCAAACATTGGTCTTAATGCATGAGCAAGAATATATTGAAAGAGCAAAAGCTGGCGATTACGCTGGTTTCAATTATTTGCTTAAAAACTATTGGAGGTACCTCACCACTTATTTGACCAAAAAGTACAACGATCCCTACTTAGCTGAAGAAATCTGCATTCAAACTTTTGCGCGCGCTTTTGATAAAATCCACACTTTTAAAGATCAATATGAATTTAAAACATGGTTAGTTCAAATAGCTAAAAACTTAGTGATTGATGAGCATAGAAAGAAAAAATTAACCACAGAACCTATTTTTGAAAATACCAAAAAACAGATTTCAGATGCTGTTCCTTCTATTGAAGATGAGATGATTAAAAGTCAAGATGCAGCTGATTTAGCCAAGCAATTAAAAAAATTACCACAGCATTATCAACAAATTATAGAGATGAGGTATTTTAAAGAAATGAGTTTTAAAGCCATTTCTCAAGAGCTTCAAATTCCTATAAATAATTTAAAAGTACGCTCATTACGAGCTAAAAAAATGTTGCATCAGCAGTTGATCCCCAAAACTTAATTTGCTAATTTTCTTGTCGCCCAATTGGTGGCAATAGTTGTAAAGGCCACAATACTTACCGAACTTAAAGGCATTAAAATAGCGGCAATAACTGGCATTAATTGTCCGGTTACTGCAAAATATAAGCCTATAATGTTATAGAAAAATGAAAGTATAAAAGCGGTTTTTATAATTTTCATTCCCTTTTTAGACAGCTTTACAAAGTCATTTAGTTGCACCAACTTTTTAGCATCTAAAATGGCATCACAAGCAGGTGTGAAAACATTGATGTTTTCTGCAATAGCAATACCCACATCGCTTTGTTTTAAAGCACCAGCATCATTTAGCCCATCACCAATCATAGCAACGTGTTGTTGGTTTTCTTGAAGCTTAGCAATCTTCATCAGTTTATCTTCAGGTTTTTGATTGAAGAAAATTTGGGTGTCAAAAGGAAGTTTTTTCTGCAGAAATTCTTTTTCTCCGCTATTATCTCCAGACAAAACTAAGATTTGATGTTCTTTTTTCATATCATCAATCAAATCCCAAACCCCTTCACGGTAAGCCGATTGAAAAATAAATTTTCCCTTATAATTTTGATCTTTTGAATAATGTACCGCTGTTTCTTGAAGCGTGCTTGCATTTGTACTTTCAACAAAATCACCCGAACCTAGTTTAATATGTTGCTGGTTGATTTTGGCTTCAATTCCTTTGCCCACATGTTCGTTATAATCGTCTAAGGTTTGAATATCCTGAGATTGTAAAAATTCGTATAATTTTCGGCTCAATGGATGATTAGAATTTCGCAGGGTGCTCTTTACCAAGCTTTCTTCTTCGGCGCTTAAATTTACTCCTTCATAGGTGATTTTACTTCCTACGTTGGTTGTTAAAGTTCCTGTTTTATCAAACACAAATGTATTTAGTTCTGCCATTTTTTCTAATGTAGCAGCATCTTTCACATAAAATCCATTTTTTCCAAAAATGCGAAGCAAATTACCCAGCGTAAACGGACTAGCCAAAGCAATAGCACAAGGACAAGCAATGATTAACACAGCAGTAAATACGTTTAAGGCAAGTGAGGCATCATAGATTAACCAAAAGCTTGTAGATAAAAATGCAATAGCTAAAACAGCTAAGGTAAAATGTTTACTAATTTTATTGATCAAGGTTTGATATTCTAAATCGTGATTTTTTTGAAAAGCCTCTTTAGACCACAATTGCGTTAAGTAACTTTGTTCTACAGACTTATCCGCAATCAATTCAATAACACTAGATTTCTGTTTCCCTCCAGCATAAATTTTGTCACCTAAGTTTTTTTCTACCGCTTTAGCTTCGCCGGTAACAAAGGAATAATCTAAGCTGGCTTTTCCTTTCACTAAAATACCATCAACAGGAATTAATTCGCCATTTCTAATTAAAATTCGGTCTCCTTTTTCAATATCATAAATCGGTAAGTTTTCCTCTATGCCTTGATCGTTGATTTTAGTAACTGCTATTGGGAAGTAAGATTTGTAATCGCGTTCAAAGGAAAGGAAAGAATAGGTTTTTTGTTGCACCAATTTTCCTAAGAGTAAGAAAAAAACTAAACCTGTTAAGCTATCAAAAAAACCTGTACCCAAATCAAAAATTATTTCAGCAGTACTTCTGATGAATAAAACGCTGATTCCTAAAGCAATTGGAATGTCAATATTAAGCATTTTAGATTTGATACCTTTGTAGGAGGAGATGAAAAAATCCTGAGCAGCATAAAAAACAACCGGTAAAGAAAAAGCAAACATCAGCCACCTGAATAAAGGTTTGTATTGCTCAAGCCAATACTCATTAACTTCAAAATATTCAGGAAAAGAGAGAAACATCACATTACCAAAAGCAAAACCAGCAATTCCTATTTTGTAAATTAAACTTCGGTCGGTAATTTTTTCTTTTTTATCAAAATCTTCTAAACTAATATACGGCTCATAACCTATGGATGCTAAAAGAATAACAACTTCTTTTAGACTAACTTTTTGTTTCTTGTAAGTAATATTTACGGTTTTTTCAGGAAAATTTACTTGACCACTAATGATGCCTTTGTTTAATTTTTGAAGATTTTCTAAAATCCAAATACAAGAAGAGCAATGAATATGAGGTATGTAAAGCTGAATAATTTCAGTTTCACCATCGGTAAATTCAATTAATTTTTCTTGAATTTGTTCATTTTCAAGAAAATCAAATCGCCCTTCAACAAACTCCGGACTTGCACCTGGGTTTTGTTCTAAATCGTAATAACAAGTCAGATCGTTTTCAGAAAAAATTTCATAAACGGTTTTACACCCCGAACAACAAAAATCTTTGTTGTCTTTAACAATTTCACCTGTGTTACATTCATCACCACAGTGATAGCAATTCACCTTCTCTGCCACGTTCTTTATTTTGAGAACAAATTTCGATGATCAAACTAAGATTTAAAATGATGTAAGTCAGTTTTTTGAAGGATAAAGATGAAAAGTGGTTCTTTAATTGAATTATGAAATTATTATAATTTAACTTACATTTGCTTCAAAACGAAAAATAATGATCAATCAAGACCATATAGCTGACTTAAAAAAACGTCTCACAGCCTTAAACCAGTATCTTTGACTTAGCTAATAAGCGTGTTGAAATAGCCAACGAAGAAGAAAAAACACTGGCGCCAGAATTTTGGGACAATCCACAAAAAGCCCAAGCCTTTATGCAAGATCTCAATGCCAAAAAACAATGGGTAAAAGATTTTGAGGAATGTGAAGAGTTGGTAGAAGACCTTGAGGTACTTTATGAATTTCATAAGGAAGGAGAAGCTTCAGAAGCTGATGTTAACAGCCGTTATGAAAAAGCCAAGACCAATATAGAAGAATTAGAATTTAAGAATATGCTTTCAGAAGAAGGCGATCAGTTATCGGCCATTGTTCAAATTACAGCCGGAGCAGGAGGGACAGAAAGTTGTGATTGGGCACAAATGCTTATGCGGATGTACATTATGTGGGCAGAACGCAGAGGTTACAAAATCAAAGAACTGAATCATCAAGAAGGGGATGTAGCTGGAATAAAAACAGTTACGCTTCAGTTGGATGGCGAATTTGCTTTTGGTTGGTTAAAAGGAGAAAATGGTGTGCATCGTTTGGTTCGAATTTCGCCATTTGATAGCAATGCTAAAAGACACACCTCTTTTGCTTCAGTGTATGTATATCCATTGGCTGATGATAGTATAGAAATAGAAATCAATCCAGCTGATATAAGTTGGGATTTTGCACGTTCTGGCGGAGCTGGAGGGCAGAATGTGAATAAGGTAGAAACCAAAGCCATTTTAACCCACCACCCATCGGGTATTGTTATTCATAATTCAGAAACACGTTCGCAATTAGAAAATAGGCAAAAAGCCATGCAAATGCTGAAATCACAATTGTATCAAATTGAATTAGAAAAGCAACAAGCGGCTAGGAAAGAAATAGAATCTAATAAAAAAAGTATAGAATGGGGTTCGCAAATTAGAAACTATGTAATGCATCCTTATAAATTGGTAAAAGACGTTAGAACTACCCATGAAACTGGAAATGTGGATGATGTGATGAATGGTAATATAGATCCCTTTTTAAAAGCTTACTTGATGATGATGGGGCAGAATGAAGTGGGAGAGGAGTATTAAGTACAAAGTATTAAGTACAAAGTATTGAGTACAAAGTATTGAGTACAAAGTATTGAGTACAAAG
>JAIUMH010000044.1 GCA_022565635.1 Flavobacteriaceae bacterium
AAAAAGTATCGAGAACCCTAATGAAAACGAATCATCCTTCTACCAAAAATCAAGTTAATCACCATAAAGCTCTCGATACTAACATTTTTGTTTTTTTCATCAAAAAAAAAATGTTAACTCGAGCTGACAGCGATCGAGAACCAATGTCAGTTCGAGTTTTTTCATTGTTTTTCAAAGAAGAAAAAACAATGAAAAAGTATCGAGAACCTTTATGAAAACGAATTATCCTACTACCAAAAATCAAGTTAATCACCATAAAGCTCTCGATACATCCCGCTTAATCATAAGTAGAACTCAAAAAAAAATCATTCTTCAAGCGGGCCACTCGAGCTGACAGCAATCGAGAACCTTTACGGAGACAAGCTCTCGATACATCCCGCTTAATCATAAGTAGAACTCAAAAAAAACATTATTCAAGCGGGACACCAGCCTACGGCGGGCATGCTCGAGCCTGCCTGTGTACCTTAAGTAGGCTAAAAAAATCAGATACTCTCATCACAAAGACACTACTAGCTTTTACCCCCAAAACTTATTCATCAAATAAAACAAGCCCCAAACTACCAAAGTGCTTAAAAAGGCGGTGGTGCCGAGTTTGCCTCCAAAACCGACAAAGAGTTTTAAACTAAGGATGTAAATGATTCCACATACTAATCCGCCTAGTGTGACTAAGCCCAGTGAACCTACGTTTACGCTGGTCATGCCTACAAATGTTCCTGCAAAAATTACCAAGGCCAAATGAGGTAGATTAAAAAAATGACCTAAAAGCGCGCCTAGTAATCCTATTAAACAGGAGGCAACTACTACTGATAGTCCGTTTTTATGGAGTAAATAAGTGGCTACTGCACCTAAGGAGGAAGCTAAAATGAGTATGAGGTGATTGAACATGTGTATTTTTTTGACGAAAATAATGTTTTTTTGGAGAATGCCTAGCCCTGATGGAGGCGGCATCCTTGTGCAGGAAAGGCTTAGGTTTTTGCATGGAAAAAAGCGACCTAAGAAGCTATTTTCCATGCAAAAAAACCTTGGCTTTGCTGTTCAAGATACAGCCGAGAGCAGGTTCCCGGCTTCTGATTATCATTTAAAATTACTCCTTAACCACTAATTGTATGGTTTCTCTAGTAAGCTGTTTAAGTAGGACTTGCTTGTCTTTTTCTATGTTTTGAATGGCTTGCTCATCAAAGTGACGCACGGTGTATAAGGACACGCCTTTGTTATAGGTGACCTTGAATTTTGCTTTGAGAATTTCAATGAGTTTGTCCACGTTTTTAAATTTGTTGTCCACACAAACGGAAAAACTAATGGCCGAATTTTGAATTAAATCGACTTTAATTTGGTGTTTGTGGAGCAGGGCAAAGACTTCGCTGATGTTTTCTTCTACAAAAAAGGAGAAATCGATGGCCGAAAGGGATAGCAAAACCAAATCTTTTTTGACTATGTAACAAGGAATTAAAGGTTCTATCAACTGACCTTTGGTGACCACCGTGCCTGGGTTTTCTGGGTTTTGAAAGGATTTTACGTGCAGTGGAATTTCCTTTTTTTGAAGCGGTTGTAAGGTTTTTGGGTGAATGACCGAGGCACCGTAAAAGGCTAGCTCTATGGCTTCTTCGTATGAGATTTTGTGGAGTAATTGGGTGTTTTTAAACACATTGGGGTCGCCGTTAAGTACGCCGGGCACGTCTTTCCAAATATACACCGCGGTGGCGTTGAGGCAGTAGGCAAAAATGGCGGCGGTGTAATCACTTCCTTCTCGGCCTAAAGTGGTGGTGAAATTATTTTCGTCTGAGCCTATAAATCCCTGAGTAATACATAATTCGTTGCGCTCTACGTGGGCATTGATTTTGGTTTGCGTACGCTCCCAATTTACCTTGGCGTCTCGGTAAGTATCATTGGTGTCTATTAGATTTCTGCCGTCTAACCAGGTGTTGGGGATGCCTTGCGACTTGAGATACTGGCTAACTACTGAGGTAGAAATGAGTTCTCCAAAGGAAACAACTTGGTCATACACATAATCGTAATTGGGGGATTTATTGCGATCTAAAAAAATTTCTAGTTCATCTAGAAAATAGCTTACTTTAATGTAAGCGGCATGTTGTGTATTGTCAAATAAATCATCTAAAATCTGAAAATGATATTCCTTAATCTGTTTGAGTTTGGATTTGAGTTGAGGTGATTTTTCAAAATAAAGTTGAATGACTTCCTCTAGGGCGTTGGTGGTTTTGCCCATAGCCGAAATCACAATAATTTTGTCCTCTACTCCGGTAAACTGAAGCACTCTGGCTACATTTTTTACCCCTGCGGCGTCTTTTACAGAGGCGCCTCCAAACTTAAAAACTTGCATGATTTATGGTATATTTATTTATGAATTGATTTTTAATTGAACGGTATCCCAGTGGCTTAATACATCGGCTCCATAATTTTTGTAGAATTCTACTGCTGGGGTGTTCCAATCTAAGACTACCCATTCTACGCGTTTTAGGCCTTGATCTTTGGCGGTTTGCACTACTTGGTCTAATAGCGCTCTACCAATACCTTTGCCTCTCATTTTTTGGGTAACAATAAGGTCTTCTAAGTGAATGGTTTTTCCTTTCCAAGTAGAAAAGCGTGGGTAAAACAAAGCCATACCAACAATTTCTTGTCTAAATTCGCAGACCAGACATTGAAAGTAAGCTTCTTCTGAAAATCCGTATTTTAAAAGGGTTTCTTCTGTAATTTCTACCGCATTGGGTTCTTTTTCAAAAGTGGCTAGCTCTTGAATAAGTTGTAAGATAGAGGAAACGTCTTTTTCTTGGGCTTTTCTAATATTAAAATCCATTGTGTTTGTTTTCAAGCCAGCAAAAATAATTCAGTTGAAGTGAATTCTAGCTCTTTGAAGTAAGTTTTTGATTTATTTATGTTCTTTCTATTCATTCACATGTCTCCCCTTGGCATCAAAGATAAATTCTTTATGAATGGTATTTTAATAAATTGCATTGGTTTCTTTGTTCAAATGAATTTCTAAATAAGCATTTCTAAAAACATAAACACCTATCCAATAGATTAAAATCTCAAAATACAGAATGACACAAGCGGGGTTGAATAAAATTCTTACGTATGTTTTCTATATGCATTTGGTTACACTGGATTCTTGCTAAATTTGAAATAAAATGAGGCTTCCAAAGGATATTCAGATTTGCATCAATGATGTTGTAAATGAAGTTATAATACCTGTTATTATTTGAAATTACTGTAAAGGAAAAAAGGGCGTTTTATTACGGTAATTTCAATTGATAAATGGTATAAGTCACATATACTATTTACAGCAAGCATGACAAGACCCCAGCGGGGTCAAATCTCTATAAAAATAGTTTTTTCAGGAATCAACCGACCCCAGCGGGGTCGAATATTTCAGATAGAATCTTTCAATTGCAAATTACTATCAGTTTAATTTGAATTCAATGTGATTTAGATTACATGGTATTAATGAAAATGAAGATATAAAACTAATCAAGAACAAAAAAACTCACAAAAACTAAGCAAACCTCTTATGAGTTTACTTAAAACTAAAACTCACATTCATCTTCACTACAAAATTGTCACTAAATCCATCAAAGGCATAATTTCCGTAGCGCAGAAATCCGCCGATTCCTAAACCTAAGTAATACGCATTTAGGTAGTTGATTTTGTATAATTTAGTGAGTTCAATGCCCGACTCGGTGTAAATTTGATCCATAGTATTAAACGGAATAGAATGTGGACCTCTTTCTGTTAGGTCTCCCCAACCCATATTATGATGTAAGATTACACCAGGTTGAAAGCTTCCCGACTTAAACAACAATCCACCAATGTCATGAGTAAGAAATAAATGCACGTATTGGTTGGAAACAAACTCATAAGGAAGCATGGTCTGAAAAGTGTCGTACATCACAATAGGAATATCGCTGTCGTTGCTCCCATCTCCGGTAAAAAGAAGTCCCAAGGGAATGGATTGATCAATATAACCCGCTTGAAGATGATACCTTGTTTTTCCAAATTGTTTGGTAAAGAAACTTTGGGTTACACTTGCTTCAGCTTTGTGGTAATTGAATTGTCCGTCCCAGAAATCATCTAAACCATAGGCGTAACTTATTCGAAATATAGGGTGCTTTGTGCCTAAGCTAATTCGCCTTCTAAAGTTTTCCATAAAGCGTTCACCGTGAGCATACCTTAAATTAAAATTCAATTGGGTGTTGGTGTATGCACGAATATCTTCTATAGGCGTTTGGAATGTATAAAAATCATACATCGGTGTAATTTGTTCTTGTCTTAATCCCACTTCATAAGCCACATACTTAAAGGCTCTGCTTGTAAAAGAAAATTCTATTTGTTCTACAAAATCCATAGTTGAGGCAATAAAATCTCTTAAATCGCCATTTTCTTGTGTTTTTCGTTGCATACCACTTTGGCCAATTTCTCGCACATCATAGGTATAACTTGCATTCAAATAGCTTTGGTTTTTTTTACTTAATCGCCACTGAAAATCAGCACCATATTTCAAGTCACCATCTCTAAATCCGTAACCAAAATATCCGCCAAGACGTAGATTTTTATGAATTTTTTCATTGGTTTCCAAACCACCGCCTAAACGAAAACCTTCATACCGATTAAAACCAAACAAATGATTTAATCTAAAATCAACCACACCCATTTTAATTCTACCATCAGCAAGGCGAGTACTAAAATCGATAACTTTATCTAACTTTAGTTTTTCACCAATGCTGTCCACTATTTTATAGGAATTCAATTCTAGCTCATTTAATGGGTTTGCACGGTATTTTGTCCAAAAATCGTCTGTTTTTTTAGGCGCATCATCAGCGTAAGAAATAACTACTTCAGAAAAATCTCTTCTGGATAAATCATCTGTAAATTCAATATCGCTCAAATAAGTTTTTCCATTGACGTAAATTCCACTTTCAAAACCCATTTCAAAATTCAGCTGACTAGGAAACCAGCGTTGATTTTGCATGGGTTGGTATTGTTGCTGAATTTTTAGGCGAATCATCATTTCATCTTGAGGTTCAGCTACAATATTTTGAATTGCATAATTTTGGGTATGCACATGCATAAAACCCACTAAGCCATCAAAATTTTTTCCTTTCTTCGGTTGAAAACTTATGATATGAATTAGGTGATTACCTTCTACTAATGATTTTTCCAATTGAAAATCGTAGCGTTTTAAGCTCCCATTGGCTATTGGGTTAAGAAAATTCATATCAAGTAAAGGGATAAATTCCTCATAAAAACCAAAGGGCTGAATTTCAGTAGCTAAAACAGCAAAATACGGATTTTTGATTCCTGTTACTTTGGTGGCAACAACTTTTTCTGAAGCATAACTAGGAGGTAAAAACTTCTTCTCACTCACAGATTCCATCATAAACGGGTAAAACCCAAGATTTTTAATTATTCTTTCGTTTATGCTTAAGGTATCTTGAAAATCTTCGCCAGCTTCAGCCATTTCAGTTTGAAAAGCTTGAGCCAAAGAATCTCTTTTCTTTTCGGCATTCTTATTAAAATCGAATGTAGTTTTATTGTACGAAGTATAGGTAAAGCCACCCATCTTTTCAGGGTTATTGAGGTCTTTATTGTCAATCACTTTCTGAATGATGGCTAAAGCGGGATTCTCACCTTTGTAAACAATCACATCTTCCAGCATTTCTTCTGAAGCTTCTAAAGCCAATAGCAAAGGTTCTTCAAAAGGCGCATATACTTGAAGCGATTCAAAACCGAGGTAGTTGATTTCAATAGAAGTGACAGAATCTTTAGATTGAAGTAGAAATTTACCATCAATATCTGAAATTACTCCTTTTTTAGACTGCTGATTGTAAGTGATATTGGCAAAAGCTAAAGGTTCTTTCGTTTCTTTGTTAACCACAGTACCTTCAATAGTTTGCTGAGCACAGAGCAAATGGGTAAAAAGAAGAGCAAAGCTTAAACTAAAAAATTTCTTCATGAAGAGATGATTTTAGACTTTTAATACGCTATTAATCATTTAGATAATTAGTGTGGCAAACCTTAAGTTGTTACAAACAAATCTACTAAAAAAAATTTTTTTGAAAGACTTTTGTTGGCTATTAGATGAAGTAATTGACTTTGAATGCAGATGGCAAGTGTTTTACTAAGATACAATTTCATTTCAAAAACTTATTGATATTTACCAACCAATCTTTCAAACGTCTTTACTTAATTTGATTGTTCAAGCGTAGTCGCTTGAAAACCTGACTAAGCAAAGCGTCCCCGCTTGATAGAATAAGAAAAGCTTCTTCTTTATACGGTTAATTAAATTCTAATTAAGATTTGCTAAAAAACACTAATTCATCGATTTACAAATGTTTGAGAAGAAATAAATCTTGGTAAGTACCATTGTTATAAGAATATAAAATATAAGGAAAGATTGCTTTACACTTGATTTAAGTACTATAACGCTGATGCTTGTTAGCCAGAAGTAAATCAACTTCGTTATTAAAGCTGGCTGTCCACCTAAGGCGAATTATCTACCTTGATATATCTAGAATTTAATTCACTTCTGGTTTTTTTAGCAAATCTTAATAACCTTTAAAAGACTATTGGTAAATTTTTTACAAAAACGAATAATTTAACAATCAAATCGAATATTTTTTTACAAAAACGAATAACCAATAATCCATAATCTCTCTAATTTTACAATATCAAAAAAGTCTTGCAAGAATAACTTTTGATAGATATTTTTTTTATTAATTTTAAATTTTAAAACTATGAACTTACAAAATGCAAATTTAGCTGAGTTAAATGCTCAGGAAATTAGAGAAACTGAAGGAGGCAACCAATGGGGTGGTGTGCTTTATGATTTGTACTATGGTGGTGGTGGAGCAGAGATACTTTGGAAATGTGCAAAAGCAAGAGCAGATGCAATGCAAAATAGTGGTGATATAGACGCTTCACAATATACAGGAGGAACTCCATGTTAACCAACTAAAAGTTTTGTAATAAAAATCTCTAGCAACAAAGCAATTTAGATAATCTTTACTAAATTGCTTTGTTTTTTTAAAAATTTAGATTGAACATTTCGTTTTAATTAATAACTTATGCAAATAAAGGGCTGGTTGAGAGTTGTGTTTGTTATTGTTGTCTATTTAATGATAGGAAACATGTTTAAACTTGTTGGTTTTTTTGTTTCAGGTATTGATGTCAACAAACCAACTCGTTATGCCTCAATTTCAGAATTACTCACAATTTCTCTATTTGATTTTTTAGGAGTACTACTCATCATATGGGCATTTCTTAAACTACTTGATAAACAATCTTTAGCTAATTTTGGATTAAGTTTAAAAAACAGAATAAATGATTTATTTATAGGACTATCGGTTGGTTTTGTAATTATGGGGTTTGGCACTATAATTTTAATGAAACTTGAAACTATTTTTTATCAGGGGCTTAATTTAAATACACATCAATTGGTAAATTTATTTTTTCTGTTTATTATCGTTGCATTTAAAGAGGAGATATTATATCGTGGATATATTTTACGCAATTTAATGAATTCTTTTAACCACTTCGTTGCACTACTTATTTCTGCTTTAATATTCGCTTTATTTCATGGAGTAAATAGCCAAACAAATTTCCTTACATTTATAAATATATTTTTGGGAGGGATTATGTTTGGGTTATGTTACATGCAGAATAAAAATTTATGGCTTCCTATATCACTTCATTTTAGTTGGAATTACTTTCAATGCTTGTTTGGTTTAAATGCTGGTGATGATTTATATTCATTATTTACATTTAAAAAATCTGATGTTGGTATGATTAATATTAGGGGCTATTTGTTTGAACAGCCATTGTTATACACCATGGTTTCTTTACTATTAGTAGCAATAATGTTTCTAAGGTATTATTGTGTAAAAAAAAATCAAGGAAAAGATCTTACTGGATAAAGACTATTTTAGGATACCTATAAATGGCGTGACGGTTTTATTGCTTTCATTCCAGAAATTATATAATACTCCCTAAAATTTAGACCATACGACTAATTATAAATTTTATTAATTTTAGCCTTATGGGAACAAAAAGAAATCGGAGAAAATTCTCCAACGCATTTAAGACGAAAGTGGTCATAGAATCACTAAAAGAACGAGAAACATTGTCAGAGTTGGCAAAAAAGTACGAAGTACATTCCAATCAAATACAGAAATGGAAAAAAGATTTTTTAGACAATGCTGAAACTGTTTTTGACAAGAAGACTAGCACTAAAAAAGAACACAAGGAAGTAGACACAGATAAGCTTTATCAAAAGATAGGTAAACTTGAAATGGAGCGTGATTTCTTAAAAAAAAACTTATCGAAACTCAATCTTTAAATCAACGTAGAGAGATGATAGACAAGAAAAACAAGCTCAGTATAAGGAATCAGTGCACTTTACTTGAAGTCAACCGCAGTAGCTTTTATTACGATGCTAAAGGAGAAAATGAATACAACCTAAAACTCATGGGTTTAATTGATAAAATCAATTTAGATTATCCTACATACGGAGTGCTTAGAACCCAGGCTGAGTTAGAAGATTACAAGCATTTTGTTAGTGAAAACCGAGTAAGAAGGTTGATGCGTAAAATGGGTATAGAGGCCATCTACCCTAAAAAGAACTTGAGTAAGCTTGGCAAAGCAAAGTACATACATCCTTATTTGCTTAGAAACTTAGAGATAACTAGACCAAATCAGGTCTGGGCGATAGACATTACCTACATAAAAATGAAAAAAGGATTTATGTATCTCACAGCTATAATAGATCATTACAGCCGTTATATTGTAGGGTGGACACTTTCCAATACGTTAGATAAAGAAGTGCAAGTAAACCTAGTAAAACAATGCATAACAAAACAAGGAAAGCCTGAGATTATTAACTCTGATCAAGGCTCACAATTTACAAGTAAACTATGGGTTGAGACACTAAAAGAAAACAACATAAGTATTAGTATGGACGGTAAAGGAAGAGCCTTAGATAACGTTTATATAGAGCGATTTTTTAGAACAATTAAGCAGGATTATGTATATTTGAACCCAGCAAACGATGGACTTGAGTTGTATAGAGGAATAAGAGGCTATATAAAAGTCTACAACTCTAGGAAACACCAAGGTATAGGAGAAAAACCAAAGGTAAAGTATAAAGCAGTAGCATGACCGACCGATTTTTCAACATTTCAAGGGTCAAGCAAAAAAGTTGTGGGATTTAAGATTTTACGCATAAATTTTGGATAACCTGAATAAGAAAAATGCTACAGATTTTACACCCCTAAATTGTGCTCTAAACGCTTTTATTTTAGCGTTAAATGATTCTGCGGAAGCGTTCGTGCTTCTGTTTTCGAAAAAATTAAGGATGTTTTTATAATGGTTTTGTATGGTGTTGACTACTGTACTAAAAGTTTTATTAAACTTTGATAATTCTACTTTGTTATACCATTGAGCGAGTTTTGTGTAGGCTACCCCTTTATCTTTAGTTGTTCTGTATATTGTTCCAAGTTCTTGTGTTATATCATATGCATACTCTAGATCTGGATAATATTTGAATAATAATTCTGCTCTTTTGTGTTGTTTTGGTGTCCATTTATTTTTAGCTTTAAATAGAAGATAGCGACTCCTTGCCAACAGTTGTTTGTGTGTGTCTCCGTTTTCTAGGAGGTTTGGCTTAAATTTTTGCTCACTTTCTTTTGCCAGTTGAATCTCCTTATTCTCTTGCTCTATCGCCTCCCAGCGGTGTTCTATTCGTATTTGCTGTAATGCATCGTAAGCTAGCTTTTGAACATGAAACCTGTCTATGACTTGTGATGCTTTTGGAAAAGATTTCTTTACAATAAGCCCCATTGTAGAAGCCATGTCTAGGGTAACCTCCTTTACCTCGCAACGCTTTTCATAAGGCATTCTCCTCAAAATTTCTATTACATCTTCGCTTTTAGTTCCAGAAATTATAGCTACAATACTTCCTTTTTTTCCTCTGGCAGATTTATTGGTAAGCACTGTATATAACTCTCCTTGACTCAAAGCTACTTCGTCTATACTGAGATGTGAGCCTAAGTTTTCTTCAAAAAGTATCCACTTTTCACAGTGATCAAGCTGTTCCCATTGAAAAAAATCACTTAAATGCCTACGGTATTGTTCTTCTAAACGCTTGCCATTTACATAATAATAAGTAGAAAGACTTTTACAACTTATCGGGTTGTTATCTAGCAAGTCTCTTTAAAAAAAGAGCGAACTCCGAAGTCATCTTAGTTCCCTTTGCTACCATATCCCAATCCCTGGTGTACGGCTCTCCTGTATCAATATCTATCCAACGCCTACGCTTAACCTTAAAATAACAAGCCCTTTTTCTGATAGGAAAATCTTGTATCTCAACGGCTGGGTAAAACCCCTTTGAGTGTAGGTGTCGATTAAATAATTCTTCTGAACTAAGAGGTTTTTCTTCTAAAGAAATAACCAGTTTTGAATCTTGTTCGGTAACTGCCTTAATGTCAAAATAAGTCAAAATACCTTCTGGCAAAAAGTAGGGTAATAAGTCTGCTGTTTCCAAAATTTATTTTATTGCAAAAATCTAAAATTTAATCTTACTCCACAAACTTTTTGCTTGATCCCATTTCAACACCCCATTATAAAGCTCAAAATTAAAAATAATTGAGCTTTTATCTCGGCATTGAAATATTGTAAAATCTACAAAGTAAAAGGTATAGAAATACAACTTAATAACAACTAAAAGTGGTCTAGCAAATTGGGGGTACTATATTATTTCATTTATTTTTGATTATGCATAATAAAATAAGTTAAATATCTCTAGAGCCAAAACACTAGGACAAGCTTTTCTTCTAGAAGATTTAATTTACGTTTTTAAATAATTAAGTGCTGATTTAAGACTTTATATAGATAATACCATTAAAACCTTAGAACAAAACTAATAAATCGTTTTTTTTTGGTTATATATTGTAAAAAAATAAAGTGTAGCTAAGGCTATACTTGATTTTTTGCTTAATTTAATCAAAAAGGAATTCAATTTATTTCATTCTTATTTTAAAGTTTAATTAGTAGAAGAAAAATAATATGAAGCCGTAGTTAAGGTTTCTTTTTGTAATGAAACAACTATGTATAAAGCTTTTACATACAAGGAGAATAATTATAGATGTTACGCGTGCTTAATTGCACTCTCTAGGCGGATCCGACTTTTTAATAAACAAGTTAAATAGAAAGTAAATTAGCTTAGCCGGCAGGGGGGAAGTATATTTTATTAAAGTTATTTTTGATGTTATATGGTATAACTACTCACATATCCACATTATTCCGTAAATTAGCCGACTGAATTATTATTAATCAAGCTCAAAATGACGGAAGAATTTAAATTTCAACTGACCCAAAATTTGCCTCAAGAATTTTCCATAAAAGCCAGTGCCCCAAGTAATATTGCTTTGGTAAAATACTGGGGAAAAGAGGACATACAAATCCCTAAAAATACTTCCTTAAGCTTTACTTTGTCTAATTGTAAAACAACTACTCTATTGAAATTAGAGTTAAAGAATAAAGCTTCAGATGAAACTCAAATACAAGTTTTTCTTGATGAAGAGAAAACACCAAGTTTTATTCCGAAGATTCAAAAATTCTTTCATTTAATTGACCCGTATTGTCCTTATTTGAAACACTACCACGCTAGCATTCACACCTCAAACACTTTTCCGCACAGTAGTGGAATTGCCTCGTCTGCCAGTGGAATGGGAGCTTTAGCTTTATGTCTTGTGCAAATTGAAAAACAACTTCAACCTAATTTATCTTTAGATGATTTGCGAAAAAAAGCTTCTTTTTTGGCAAGATTAGGCTCTGGAAGCGCCGCAAGAAGCATTGATGGTGGTTTGGTTTTATGGGGAAAACATCAAAAAATTAAAGAAAGTTCTGACTTATTTGCTATTCCTTTCAATGATGGTGTTCATCCTGTTTTTACTGATTTTCAAGATACAGTTTTGTTGATAGACCGCGGACAAAAACAAGTGAGCAGTAGTCTAGGCCATAGTTTAATGAACGGCCATCCCTTTGCTGAAGCTAGATTTGCCCAAGCACAAGACAATATTACCGAATTACAAACTTACCTAGCCAGTGGAAACGTGAAAGAATTCATGCGTTTGGTAGAATCTGAAGCATTAACACTACACGCCATGATGATGTGTAGTCGACCATACTTTATTCTAATGGCTTCACAAACCTTAGAAGTAATTCACAAAATATGGAATTTTAGAGATGAAACTAAAATCCCCGTTTGCTTTACTTTAGATGCAGGTGCAAATGTGCATTTATTATACCCTAGAAAATATAAAGCTGAAGTCCAAAATTGGATTGACAAAAACCTTAAGCAACATTGTCAAGACAAAGCATATATTCATGATGAAGTAGGTAAAGGGGGTGAGTTTTTAGAAATTTCTTGAACTCTTTAATATTGATATTTGTTATTTATTTTGGATGAATCTTTAGCATATAATAAAACAGTATCATTTTCTTCATATATGAATGCTATGCAATTATTAACTTCAGATTTCTTCAAAGCAAATTCTAAAATGACTAACTTTGTGGTCTATGAATAAAGCTATAAAAATTTCAGATTTAGGGATTAAAGATTACAAAGAGACTTGGGACTTCCAAGAGCAACTTTTTGATGAAATCTTACAATTAAAAATCAAAAACAGGAGAGAAAATCTTAATCTTACTACACCCAACCATTTTCTTTTTGTTGAACACCCTCATGTGTATACTTTGGGTAAAAGTGGCGATTTTTCTAATTTACTGCTCAATGAAGAACAACTAAAAGAAAAAAAAGCTGTCTTCTATAAAATTAATAGAGGTGGAGATATAACTTATCATGGTCCTGGTCAAATAGTGGGATACCCTATTTTAGATTTAGAAAACTTTTTTACAGATATTCATAAATACTTGAGGCTTTTAGAAGAAATGGTTATACTTACTTTGAAAGAGTACGGTTTAGACGCTACACGAAGTAAAGGAGAAACCGGAGTTTGGCTAGATGTAGGCACGCCTTTTGCTAGAAAAATTTGCGCTATGGGTGTGAGAGCATCTCGTTGGGTAACTATGCACGGATTTGCCTTAAATGTAAATGCTAATTTAGGATACTTTGATCATATTGTACCTTGTGGTATAAAAGATAAGGCAGTAACTTCTCTAAATGTTGAGTTAGGTCAAAAGGAAGTTGATCAAAAAGAGGTAAAAGAGAAACTAAAAAAACATTTTACTCAGCTGTTTGAAGCTGAATTTGTTTAAACAATTGAAGTAAACACCAATCCGCCGATTACCAAAAAAAAGTTTGTATAAAACATATACCGCTTTTGCGCTTATAATGATGCAGTAATACCTAAGCTAAAAATAAATTGACTAAAATCATTAAATACATACTTAGGCTCTGCAAATACTTTTAAGCCAGTACGAATGGTATAATCAACGCCAAATCCAAGATTAGCTCCAATACCAGATTCTCTTACATCAAAAACATCATTTACACTGGTGTCTTGAAATAATTCGGTACCTGATAAACGTTTATCAACATCTGTATAATTAAATCCAGCAAGTAAGTAAATATTGAAATCTGGGATGTATAAATCAAGATTATAATGAAAATCTGCATTAAACAAAACAAGTCTAGTTTTTAAGCTGGCAGTTTCATTTCCTTCACCCGGAAGCAAAATGGTATTGCTAACCGGAAGAAAAGCAGCAATTTCTGGAGAAAAAGAGAAAGATTCATTGATGTGTAAAACACCTCTAACTCCACCTCCAAAGGTTTGCAATTCGCTAGAATACGCAGTTTTAAATCCTAGTTCATTTTGAGCCTGAACCTTAGGCAAGAAGAAAAACACAGTAAAAACAGCTAAAAACAGGGGTAAAAAATTGATTTTCATTAGTGCGCGAGATTAATTTTAATGCAATATAAAAAATAATACCATTCATCATATGAAATTACTGTTATAAATTGAGTAATGAGCTTATTAATTTACCTTACTTATCAGTTTTTATAAACGTATTCCAAATCCAATACCAACAGAAGTATAATCAAAATCATTTATGCCGCTAGAACTATTTCTAATGTATGTATAATACACATGCACTAAAAATGAATCAAAATGATAACCTATTTTAGGCGAAAAATAAAGTCCTCCATTCACCTGATCTAAGCCAAAAGCGTATCCTAAATCGGTGTTGAAATAAACATTGTTTTGAAAGTTTAATTTTCCGGCAGCGGCAACTTTCATAAAACTTGCATCATCGGCATCAATAAGTCCACCTTTTGTATCGTAATTAAATTCTGTGTAACCTCCGGTTATACCTAAATCTATAATACCTCCTATATCATTAGACAGATAATAGGTAAGGTCTAAACCATAGACTATGTTTATGAAATCTTCTACCTCCCCTGAAGGAATACCAAGATGAACTGATGCTTCAAAATTTTTGTATTGAGCAAAAGAGCTTAAGCCAAAACTTAAAGTTAGGATCAAAAGAAGTGTTTTACAATTTTTCATTTTGCTTATTTTTATTCAAAAGTACATTATATCAGATTAAACTTCGATTAAAGTTTCATCATTTTATAAATTTATAATCAGATTACTACCCATTGAGAGAGTTTGTACTTAATCTTCAATAAGGTCATAACCTAGGTCTTTGGCTTTTTTTACCCTTGGTATTCCATCTTTCATCCAGATAGGCAGGGGTTCATCTTTCAAAAAATGATCAAAAAATTGCATCATTCGTATCGATAAATCTTGCTTGTTTTTTACCTTTCTCAAATTATGAGCTTCATTGTTATAAACCAGCAACCATGCGGGTTTTTCTAAGCGTCTTAAACCCATAAAAAACTCAATGCCTTGATAGTAAGGTACTGCTCCATCTTTATCGTTATGCATAATAAGCACGGGTGTTTCAACTTCTGGAACCCCAAATAATGGAGAATTTCTTAGATAAGCTGGTAAATCCTCCCATAAAGTTGCTCCAATTCTACTTTGGGTTTTTTCATATTGAAACTGTCTGCTTAAACCTGACTGCCATCTAATTCCGCCATAAGCAGATGTCATATTACTTACTGGAGCACCAGAACCTGCGGCGGCAAAACGATTTGTTTTTGTAATTAAATGTGCTACTTGGTAACCGCCCCAAGATTGGCCTTGAATAGCCATTTTAGTTTCATCAATAAAATTATAGTTTTCAATTACATAATCAACGCCAGAAAGAACACAATTTTCAGCACTTTTTCCAGGATCACCTTTTTGATAAACAATGTCTGGAACAAAAGCCACATAACCATTACTCACTAAGTAACTTATGTTAACAATAGATGCACTGGGTTGAGGTGAAATATACCTGTGAAAGTTATCGCTTCGTTTTTCATAAAAATAAGTAATCATAGGATATTTTTTAGAAGCATCAAAATCTTCAGGCATATATAAAAGTCCTTGTAATTCTTCATCATCATAGGCTCTCCAAGAAATCAAATTTACTTCTCCCCAATAAAAATCTTCTTTTTGACTGTTGAGTTGTGTGATTTGATGATCTTCATTTTTACTGAGGTGAAAAACATCAGGATAATTTTGAAAATCTTGCTTTCTATACACTAAAGTTTCAGCCTTTTCTGCTTTTTTTATTCCACTAATTAAATGGTCTTGCATTGAAATTAAAACATTTAGACTACCTTCTTGACTAAGGCTAAAAAGTCCATTGGTTTTATTGTATTTATGAAAACCGCTTAATAGCAATTCTTCCTTATAATAAGAGGCCATTTGTCTTTTTTCTGGATCTAACCTAAAAGCCCTGTATTGAATTTGGTCTTCACGTCCGTTAGTGAGTTTTTCTGGAGGATTGATTAAATTTAAATCAAATTTCCAAACATCAAATTCGTCATATAATATAACTTCATTCGCATTCAAATAGCCTCCAAATCCATAAGCTGAAGCTGATGCTGGAACATCATTTTCCTCATTATAAAAAGCAACTGGTAAAGCTTCAGTAAGCGGAGAGATTTCTTTGGTGAGTAAATTTATGGAATACCAATTTAGCTTATCAAAGTCATAAAATACAGCAAAATTCATTTCATCATTTGCATATAAATAGTTGGTTTTTCCTTTTATTATAAGTTCATGTTCACCAGTTTCAGTATGCACTACATAAAAATCTCTTTTCCAAGGATATTCCCAAGATCTGGATAATTCATAATCGTTGTTGGTAGAAGCAATTGCATTTTGAGTCTCTTTTGTTCTTCCTAAATCTATATTCTCTAAATGTGCTGGTTGTAAATCAACTTTTTTAAAGCTATTTAAATCAAAATAACCAACATAAGCTTTTTGAAGAAGTTGTTTTTCTTTGGCTTTTTGCTCCGGTTGAATCATTCCATCTGTATAGGTCCAAACATCAACATCAGGTATTTCTTCTTTTAGTAAAGTGGTGTCTATTTGGTATTCAATTTTAGGTTGAGCATAATAAAATAAACGTTGATTGTTTTCTGAAAACATAGGTTTTTGATACTTGCTTATTTGCCAGCCATCTTGCAACTGATTAGCAATTGTATCTACTAACATATGAATTCTTTCTTGATCAAAATAAAAAAGACCATAGTTGAGCGAATCTTTTTCTTTTTGCATGCGGGCAGCAACAAAAGCAAAATGTTGACCATCTTTTGAAGTTGCCAGCTGAGCATAATCTCCAAAAGAGGCATCCATTAACTTTGAAGAAAGTGTTGATACATCATACTTATATACACCTAAATCTTCTTTTTCTTTTTGATTGATGGTTGTATAATAAAAATGCGAAGCTTTTTCGGGGAGAGCTAAATTTTTAAAATTAACTAGGGTATCAAGTTCTTTCGTTGCAAAAGCATATACCAGTGCATAATCTTGTTTTTCAACGGCTTGCTTTTGGTTTGTCTTGTTCTGAGCTTTATTTTTTTTCTTTTTTGATTTTTGAGATGAATTCTCTTCATTTTTATCCTCTTCAGGAAGGTTTTTGTGTTTTTCTATCACTAAAAAATCAGAATTTTCTTTAGGTAAATAATACTTCTTAACACGATCCACCTCCAAAACTAATTCGCCAGTTTCAACTGAAAAAACACGCAATTGGTTCTTTGCCTGTTTTTCTTTTTTAATTTCTTCTTTTTTTTGGTTTCTAAGCGTGTCATAATCTGGTTTCACCAAGTAAACCAAATAGTTTTGATTGTGAGTGAGTTTTCCTTGAGTGCCTCTAGGAAAAGAGGTGGCTTGATGCGTGAGTAAGTTATTTAGTTGCAAAAAACCATTTCCTCGGTTAGTTGTAGTTTTGGCTTCTGTTACTAAATACGCTCCATCTTCAGAAACATCGTACTTGGAGATACTCTTCCAAAGGTCATAATCATTGTGTGAGAGGACTTTTTTTTCTTGAGCTTGGCTCAGTTGACTTACAAAAATAAATACAAAGATTAAATTTAGGTATTTCATGACTTTTGCTTTACTATATTGGATATATTTTTTACCTAAAGGTTTAATACCATTTATCAATTGAAATAACTGGTATAAAATGATGAATTAAGCTTCAGGAAAGCTAAAAATATAACAAATATGCCTAAACAAAGTCTATACAAGTATTAATTCCTTGGTATTTTTACTTCATTGACAAATGAATAAGCATCTCATCAAAACAATTTACTATTGCTCCATAGGCGGAAATTCTAAAAACAATTCATTTAACTGAATATTCAAATTATAAAAATCAATAGGAACCTCGTTAGCTACTTTTTTCATTTCTTGATAATCTGGTTGTTGTCTTTCTGCTAGTTGATTGAGTTGAGCTGTTTTAGAATGGAGGACTTTTAATCGTGCGCTCACAGGTCTGTTTCTGAGTTTTTGAGGCAATGTTTTTTGAAGGGTATCTGCGGCTTTGTAAATCACCGATGAATTAGCAATCAAATCTTCTAACTTAAAACTCTCCATGCGTTCAATTTCAGTTTCCATGGCTTGGTAAAGCTCCCAATCTTCAACTGCTTCTTTAGCTTCAGAAGAAAGAAGTATAGGTTGGTTTGGAAAATCTAAAGATTGTGATTTCAGTTCCTCGGTTTCAGAAGCTTTGTTCTCATTCTGGTTTTCAGATGAAGATTTTTCGCAAGAAATACTTAGAAGAAGCACCCAGCTTAAAACTGTTAGTTTGTAATCTATATTCCATTTCATAACAAAGAAATTCATTTCTAAAATTCAAAGTTATTACATTTAGGCGTATCAAGTTCATTTCAACAAAATTTCTTTCCTAATTAGCTACTATTTTTGGGGTAAGAATAGGCTAAATAACATTCAAATAAAATAGGATTGTAATGAGTAGCTCAATACGACTTTGCTATATTTAATTGCTGTTCAAAGCATTGTGAGTTTACACAAAAGTATAGAAATAATGATCTAGCATAACTTACCTAAATGATTCTTAGAAATACGTTTTAAAAAAAATCAGATTCGCAATAAAGCACGTCTAATTTGCTTATTTTTGTGCAAAAATTAAATTATATGGTAACTAAAACATTGATCATTGGAGCCTGTGGACAAATAGGAACTGAACTTACAGAGATACTAAGAGAAGAAAAAGGCAATGATAATGTTATTGCTAGCGATATTAGAGAAGGAAGTAAAGACCTTACAAATGCAGGCCCTTTTGAAATTTTAGACGCTACCAATTATGATGCTTTAGAAGATGTTATTGTTCATTACAATATTGATGAAGTATATTTAATGGCCGCTATGCTAAGTGGCACAGCAGAAAAATTTCCTATGAAAGCATGGGATTTAAATATGTCTACCTTATTTAACGCCTTAAACTTAGCTAAAGACGGCAAAATAAACAAGTTGTTTTGGCCATCAAGCATTGCTGTTTTTGGCCCAACCACTCCAAAAGAAAACACCCCTCAACAAACTATCATGGAGCCTTCTACGGTTTATGGTATAAGTAAACAAACGGGAGAACGTTGGTGTGAATATTACCATAAGCGTTACGGTGTGGATGTGAGAAGTATTCGTTACCCGGGATTAATCAGTTACAAAACAGCTCCTGGAGGAGGAACCACAGATTATGCTATTGAAATTTTTCACGATGCCATTGAAGGTAATTACTATAAATCTTTCTTAACCGAAGACACCGCTTTACCAATGATGTACATGGATGATGCTATTCAAGCAACTATCCAATTAATGAAAACAGACCATGCCAAAATTCAAATAAGATCGTCATACAATTTAGGAGGGATAAGCTTTACCCCAAAAGAATTAGCCAAAGCCATCAACAAACGAATTCCTCAATTTGAAATTGATTATGAACCTGACTTTAGACAGGCAATAGCAGATTCATGGCCGTCAAGCATTGATGATTCTCAGGCTCAAAATGACTGGCAATGGAAACATACTTATGATTTAGATGCTATGGTAGATGCTATGCTTAAGGGAATAAAATCCACAAAGTAAATTATTCAAAAATCTAAAATCAACTCATCTAATATTGAATTTTATATCATTTGAGATGTGGTATGGAACAATTTTTACTGAACTGCAATTATATCAATCAACCGCGAAATGAAGCTGGAAGGCATTCTTGAATGGAATACAAGTTATAATTCTGCAAATGCAGAATAGTTAAAAATAAAAGATACAACCAATCTTATTTTCAACTATTTTTGCGCATTATTTTAACCCATGGAAAATCCTATTTTTGAAGAATTAGCTTTTCAAGAAAATCCGCTTTTTGAGCGAATTATTACGTCACTTTTAGACCAGAAGTATGCTGTTGTAGAAGATTTTTTTAGTCCTGAATTAATCCATCAACTCCGCCAGGTTTTACTTCAAAAAAATGAAGAAAACAGCTTAAAAAAAGCGGCTATTGGCAACAAAACCAATCAATTTATAGCGCGAGAAATAAGGGGTGATTTTATTCAGTGGATGGATCAATCAAAAGCCAACGCCGTAGAAAATACTTTTTTTCAACGCATTGAAAACTTTATCAACTACCTCAACAAAACTTGCTTTATGGGGATTTTGCATAAAGAATTTCATTATGCTCTTTACCCTAAAGGCACTTTTTATGAACGTCATTTAGATACGTTTAAAAACGATGACCGAAGAATTTTGTCTATGGTGCTCTATTTAAATGACCAGCATTGGACCATAGAGAAAAATGGAGGCGAATTAGTGATTTACACAGCTAACGGGAAGGATATAAGCCTAGCTCCCTACCCTGGCAGATTGGTGATTTTTGAAAGTCATTTTTTAGAACACGAAGTAAAGCCCGTAAAAAGCGGAGAACGCTTAAGTATAACAGGATGGTTAAAAACCAGGTAATAAAAAAACTCGTTTCTAAAGAAACGAGTTTTTTATGAATTATATCTAATACCATTTATCAATTGAAATTACCGTAATAAAACGTCCTTTTTTCCTTTCTGTTTCATTATAAAAAGAAACCATAGCTACGGCTATGCTTG
>JAIUMH010000045.1 GCA_022565635.1 Flavobacteriaceae bacterium
GTTATTTGGATTGATTATGGCAATACCGTCTTTTTGATAAGTATTGGCATAAATTTTTCCATCAACCCATTCTAATTCATTTAAGCGTGATGATTTACCTTTGTGTGTAGTTGGTTGAATATGAGAAATCACAGATAAATCATTAGGATTTAATATCCATATTTTCTCAGAACCATCACTTTTATAAATACGTTCTCCATCGTTACACAACCCCCAACCTTCAGAACCTGTTGTATAGTCAAACTGGCCTATTTTTTCAAGTGTATCTAAATCATAAATAAAGCCAACTCCCTCACGCCAAGTAAGTTGAAAAATTTGATTATTTAATAGGGTAAGTCCCTCTCCAAAATATTGTTGAGGCAAACTCACACTATGTAAAACTTCTCCCGTTTCTAAATCAACTTTTCTTAATGAAGATTTTCCATATTGACCAGTGCTTTCATACAACGTATCGCCAAAAAACTCTAATCCCTGTGTATAAGCATTCATATCATGCGGATAGGTATTTAAAATTTCATACGTATAAATTATTGGCTTATTAGGGTTATTTATTTGTATGCTATAAGTGTGTTTTTCTAAGTAATCTCCTGAAGTAATTGTAATTTCAGAATCCCACTTTCCTAATTTCAGACCTGTAAGAGGAATTTGAATAGTTGATTCATCAAAATTGAATTCTAGATCTTGAAAGTTGAAATCAATTTGATCTATAGTTGAATATTTTTCAGAAGAAAATTCTATATTCAACGTATCATTCAAGGTCAAATTTTGAGTAATATTTGAATTTTTAATATTAAAATAGTGTTGACTTTCACTTTCACAAGATGAGATCAAAACGAGTAAAACAATGGTTATGAAAAACTTATATTTTTGCATGGGTAATTTGAATTATGTAAAAACAAATTTAGTTATTTTAAATTAGAAAAAACTTGCCAAAATACACAAAGATTGTATATTTGCACCGGCAAGTCCCACACAACCAGCTCCTGTTGAATCCCCCAGGGCGGGAACGCAGCAAGGGTAAATGGTCGTAGCGGTGTGATGTGGGTAGCTTGCCATTTTTTTATGGCTTTTTTTTAAGCATCAATCTATCCTCCCTTTTTATTTTATTATTTTCTTGACTAATTTTCATATTGAAAATCAGTAATTTTGAAAATAAAAAATTGAAAATAACTTTACAATTAGCCGCAATTTATAATGTTTTATGGGGAGCTTGGGTGGTGCTCTTTCCTACTCAATTCTTTCAACTTGTAGGTATGGAAATTCCTAATCAATTGCTTATATGGCAGGGCATGGGAATGGTGATTGGCGTTTATGGCTTAGGCTATTGGTGGGCTTCATACAACCCAATGCGTCATTGGCCTATTGTTATGGTTGGGTTTTTAGGAAAAATCTTTGGTCCTATTGGTTTTGTTGGAAACTATATGGAAGGAAAAGTGCCTTTTGAATTTTTCTATACTCTCATCACAAACGATTTTATTTGGTGGATTCCTTTTGGTTATATCATCTATAAAGTCCACACAGAATATAAATGGAAATTAACCGACTAATACTATGGAATTTTCTTTTATTCAACTTTTAATAGATTTTGGATTAGTGGTGTTAATATGGTTAGTACAATTATGTATATATCCAGCATTTACTTACTTTGAAAAAGCAAATTTAATCCGTTGGCACGAAGCCTACACTCCAAAAATCACCTTGGTTGTTTTTCCTTTAATGCTAGGGCAATTAATGATTGCTACATTTTTATTGTATATGGATTTTAAAACACAGCACTTGATTAATGCTGCGTTAGTAGGTATTACTTGGGCTTCTACATTTTTAATTTATGTACCTCTTCACCAAAAAATAGCACTCAAAAAAAATCCTATTAAAAACAGCTATAAATTGGTACGTCTAAATTGGATAAGAGTTTTCATTTGGTGCTTAATCTTTATACATAATCTTCTTTTTGTAATTTTTAGTTAAATTATTAATATCAACGCATAATATTTTGATTAGTGAATTATTTTTTGTATAATGGGCAGAATGATAAAAAAAGATTATTAACTATATACTAATAATAAATAGATGAGACAATTAAAGATTACTAAGCAAGTTACCAATAGGGAATCAAAATCTTTAGACAAATACTTGCAAGATATTAGTAAAGTTGACTTGATAACAGCAGAGGAAGAGGTAGAGTTAGCACAAAGAATTAGAGAAGGAGATCAAGTTGCACTAGAAAAATTAACTAATGCTAATCTAAGATTTGTTGTTTCTGTTGCCAAACAATACCAAAATCAAGGCTTAAAGTTACCCGATTTAATTAATGAAGGAAATGTTGGGCTTGTAAAAGCAGCTAAACGGTTTGATGAAACAAGAGGATTTAAGTTTATTTCTTACGCCGTATGGTGGATAAGACAATCTATACTTCAGGCCTTAGCCGAACAATCTAGAGTGGTTAGATTACCTTTAAATAAAATTGGTGTAATCAACAAAATTAACAAGATGTATTCTCATTTAGAGCAGGTAAATGAAAGACCGCCTTCTGCTAATGAAATTGCAAAGGAACTAGATATGAGTGAATCTCAGGTAAAAGTTGCACTTAAAAATTCTGGAAGACATCTTTCAATGGATGCCCCTTTTAAGGAAGGAGAAAACGACTCTAATTTATACGACGTTTTAAGTTCGGCAGAGTCTCCTAATCCTGATGATAAATTAATGTTAGATTCACTAAGCATTGAAATTAATAGGGCTTTAGATACTTTGTCGCAACGTGAAGCTGATGTAATACGATTAAATTACGGGATTGGTAACCAACCAGCTATGACGCTACAAGAAATTGGTGATACCTTTGACTTAAGTAGAGAACGTGTGAGACAAATTAGAGAGAAAGGGATTAGAAGATTGAGACATCAATCTAAAAATAAAATGTTGAAAAAATATTTAGGATAATAACTACCCTCGTAAAGCGAGGGTTTTTTAATTAACAATACAATGAAACTTTCTAAGTCTACTTGGTTTTACATCATTGCAGCAATAATAACAATCTACGGAATTGTGACGGGTATGTTTCTTTTTATAATCTTAGCTTTTCCTATAGGGTTATTTGGATTAAATCAAAAAAAGGAAGATGAGCGTTAAACTAATTTAAATTATTAATCGCAGTAAATAAAATTTTATATTTTAGATGAAAACCTTAATTATGAGTATTAGTAAGACATTATCAGAAAGAATTAATGAATTGAAAAACGAAGGATTTACTGAAGACTTCGATATTAAAGATGATGCAATTGTAAACTACAAGCGTAAAACATCATATAATGCCGACCAAGTTTCCATCCTACAACATTTTCGGTTTGAAGGAGAAACAAACCCGTCAGACAGTTCAATTATGTATGTAATTGAAACTAACGATGGAAAAAAAGGTACGTTAGTAGATGGGTATGGTAGCAATAGCGATATGTCTATGTCTCTAGCGCAGAAGCTTAAATAATTTATATCTATTAGATTAAAATTAACAATAAGTAAAATCTATTTACTTATATTTGTATAAATCAAAAAAAAGACAATATGTATTTGAATTTAGATGAAAATAAAACTAAGGACACAGTTAAACAGCTTAATATACTTTTAGCCGACTATCATTTATATTACCAAAAATTGAGAAATTTTCATTGGAATGTAGAGGGAAAAAATTTCTTTGATTTGCATGAAAAATTTGAAGAAATGTATGATGATGCTAAGATTAAAATAGATGAAATTGCTGAACGTATATTAACTTTGAGAATGAATCCAGTAAGTAATTTTTCTGAATATTTAAAGCTTACTAATTTGGCTGAATCAAACCCTAATTTGGGTGATTATCAAATGGTAGAAACTCTGTTAGAAGATCATGGTAAAATTATTAGTCAAATGAGAAAAGTAGTTAAAACTGCTGACGAAGGTGGAGACGAGGGTACTATTGATTTGGTAGGTGCTTACATTAGAGAGTTAGAAAAATCTAGCTGGATGTTAGAAGTTTGGTCTAAAAAGCTTAGCTAATAATGAGTTTAACAGATCAAGTTCAGGAAGACGCTAGTCCACTTGAAAGAGTGGAAGAAGTAAAAACTGAATTAGTAGATAAAATATTAGGTTGGGTAGATTCTGCAATATTGAATCTGCCCAATTTTATATTGGCCATCATTGTATTTATACTTTTTATAATTTCTGCTAAATACATCAGCAGCCTTGTTGGAAAAATTATTGAAAAAAGTAATGCTTCAAAATCAATTCAACTAATAATGATGAAAGTTACTAAAGTAACCGTCATCATGGTTGGTTTTTTTGTTGCTTTAGGAATTTTAAATTTAAATACTGTACTTACCTCTGTACTTGGTGCAGCTGGTGTTGTAGGTTTAGCTGTAGGTTTAGCACTTCAAGGAACATTAAACAACACTTTTTCTGGGGTAGTTTTAAGTTTTCAGCCCCGCATACAAATTGGAGACTGGATAGAAACGGACAGCCATGAAGGTAGAGTTATTGATATTAATTTGAGAAACGTAGTTTTACAAACTCCAGATCAAAATATGTTGATTATTCCTAACGCCAACTTGGTAAATCAATCCTTTAAAAACTATTCAAACACCAACAGAGGTAGAGTAACGGTTGAGTGTGGAGTTGGATATGAAAGTGACCTAGATTTGGTGCAAAAAATAACAACACAGGTTATAAAGGACAATTTTAAGCAACGAAATGGAGAAGGTATAGAGTTTTATTACGTAGGATTTGGTGATAGCTCGATCGATTTTAAAGTGAGATTTTGGTCTGATGTAAGAGACAAAAAAGATGTTCTCTCAGGACAACACAAAGCTATTCTAGAAATTAAACGCGCTTTTAATGAAAACAACATTAATATTCCGTTCCCAATTAGGACTCTTGATTTTGGTAAGAATAAATTTAGGTCTGAAACGATATCTATAATAAACAAAGAGTAGTATAAGATTCTTTCTTATTAGTATTAAAAATTGCAATTATGTGCTGTGTCTAAAGATTAGTTACAGCACATTTTTTGATATAAACGCTCATATTTTGGTAGTACTTCAGTAATATCAAATTTCATTGCTGTTTGTTTAGCTTGTCTTTTAAATTGATCTAAGGTATTGTCATTTTCTAAAACTTCAATAGCTCTTTTAGTCATGTTGTCTGTATCACCCACGTTACATAAAAAGCCAGAAACACCATCTTCATTCACTTCAGACAAACCTCCAGTGTTAGATGAAATTACCGGAACTTTATAAGCCATGGCTTCTAGAGCGGCCAAACCAAAACTTTCTTTTTCTGATGGTAATAAGAACAAATCTGAAAAACATAATATTCGTTCAATCTCATTGCTTTTGCCCAAGAAAATAATCTTATCTCTAACCCCCAACTCATGACCAATTTTTGAAGCCATTTCACGATCAGGGCCATCTCCAATAATAATCAATTTAGATTTGATTTTTTGCTGTACACCATAAAACACCTTAATCACATCTTGAATTCTCTTTACGGGTCTTAGGTTACTAATATGAATTAGAATTCGTTCATCTGGAGCGGCCATCAAATATCTTTTACAGTCTGAAAAAGACTCTTTAATATTTGAAAAATCTATAAAATTAGGAACTACTTCAATTTCTTTATCTATTGAAAATATAGCTAGAGTATCACTCTTTAAGCTATGCGAAACCGAAGTTACAACATCACTTTTATTGATACTAAAATTAACCGCTGGTTTATAAAAATTATGGCTTCCAACAAGTGTTATGTCTGTACCGTGTAAAGTTGTCATCATAGGAATAGTTATTCCTTCTTCCTTTAACATCTGCTGCGCCATATAGCCTGCATAGGCATGAGGAATAGCGTAGTGAACATGAAGCATATCTATTTGATGCTTTTTAATGACAGTAACCAACTTACTAGAGAGAGCTAACTCATAAGGTTGATAATGAAAAAGTGGATATTCTGGAACTATCACTTCGTGGTAATGAATATTGTGAGTTAAATATTCCAAACGAACAGGCTGTTTATAGGTTACAAAATGAATTTCATGCCCACGTTTGGAAAGAGCAATTCCTAATTCTGTGGCTACTACTCCACTACCTCCAAAAGTAGGATAACAAACAATGGCAATTTTCATAAGTTAAATTTTAAAAAAATCAATAACGTAATTAATCATCAATTAAAGAGTCATAAATAAGTTGTTGAATTTCTGTTCGTATATTTTCTTTAATCAATTTTTTATTTTCAGCAGAAGGAAAAGTTCGATTGGAAAGAAACACATAAATAATTTCTTCCTCTGGGTCTGCCCAAGCATAAGTTCCTGTAAAACCACTATGGCCAAAACTTTCAAATGAAACACAGCCACAAGTAGGACCACTTTCTTTAAGTTGTGGTTTATCAAAAATCACTCCTCTTCTAACCTCATCCTCACAAAAATAGCAAGTATTAAAGGTATTTATGGTTTGTTCCTGTATCAACTGTTTTCCGGCATACTTTCCGTTATTCAAATACAGGAAAAGCATTTTAGCCACATCTTCTGCATTCCCAAAGACACCTGCATGACCTCCAACTCCGCCTAACATTGCGGCACCTTGATCATGCACATATCCATGAACTACTTGGTTTCTCCACAGAATATCATTTTCTGAAGGAACAATTTGATTTAGGTGAAACTTTTCTAAAGGATGGTAAGTTAAGTGACGAAGATTCATAGGTGTGTAAAAGTAATCTTGAATTAGGTGTTCCATTTGATCACCAAAATATAATTCAATATATTCCTTAGCCATATAAAATGGTAAATCTGAATATTTATAGCTAAGTTTACTTTTTACCTCAGAATCTATGACTTTATGATAAATACTATCAACATAAGAAGTCTTCAAAAACATATTCTTGGCTACTTGAATAGTGTTTTCTTCTGTCTTAATCTGCGAATAGTAATCGTCAAAATTATCAATAGTTTCAGCAAAAAAAGGAATCCAAGCCTGAAGACCTGCGTAGTGAGAAAAAACATTTTTTAATTTTAAATCGGCTTTATTAGTGCCCACTAAATTAGGTAGCATATCTCCTAAAGTAGATTCAAAATCAAAATCGCCATTTTCATAAATTTGCATTAGCAAGGGCAAAGTGGCTAATATTTTAGTAAGTGATGCTAAATCATAAATGGAAGTATTGGTTACCGGAATTTGCTGATCATAAGTATGATAACCATAAGATTTTTGATGAATAATCTTTCCTTTTCTACCCACAAGCAACTGAAATCCAGGAGTCATTTCATTCTCTAGGATATTGTTAGCTATGCTATCTAATTTATTTGATAATTCACCAGAAACACCAACATTTTCTGGATATGCGTAGCCTAGTATAGAATTCCTATTCATTTTTATACCACTACCAACATGAAAAACATTTCCTATACTTACCGGCAAACTTCCACTAATTGTATTTGCACCAAAAACACTTTGTGCGGCAACCGTCTGTGCTATATCCTTATTTTGATAAACCTGAAGAACCGCGTCAAAATGAATGAAACTTTCTATTTTCTTTAAGGCATAAGGGCTAGTAAAATTCACCAAAATTACATTACTCTCTTTAGCAATAGCATGTAGCAATGTTAAGTCAGTTTCAGAAAAATGATAACTTTTCCATGGATTTGCATCAGATTTATGATGTCCAACAATTACTCGATCATATTGTTGAAGTTTAGGCAAAAGACTAGAAATAACTTGATCATCTAAATAATCTACTTTCTTAAACTTATTTAAGGTATTAAAAAAACTTTGCCCTGATGCATCACCCAAATGCAAGTAAGCAATAGATTCTTCCTTGATAGGTTGAATAGGTAGCGCATTCATATCGTTTTTTAAAAGCGTAATTGCTTTTGTAAAAACTTCTTCTTCAATTACCTTATTTCTAGTTGTATTCAGGTCATTGTATAGATTTTCTTCGTCAACAAATTTTGAATTAGCCTTGTTAAGACCTAACAAAAATTTAGCTTGAAGAATTTTTTTTACGGAATGCGCTAATCTTTCTTCTGAAATTTCACCTTGCTCTAAAGCCTTACGAAAAACACGTATAGCTTTTGGTATATCTTCCGAAATAAGCATTACATCAACACCAGCTTGAAAAGCTTTTAAATCTACTTGCCCCGGTTCACTGAAATTACTCACTCCCTTCATATTTAAAGCATCTGAAAAAATCAATCCTTCAAACTGAAGTTCTTCTTTGAGTAAGTCCGTAACCACTTCGGCAGATAAGCTTGTAGGCAGGTCTTTTTCTTTGATTAAACTAGGAACATTTAAGTGAGCAATCATTACACTATGGGTTCCTGACTTAAACAATTGTTTAAAAGGGTATAGTTCAATTGACTTAATTCGATCTTCAGTAAACTGAATACTCGGTAAAGTAAGATGGGAATCTTGATCAGTATCTCCATGACCAGGAAAATGCTTTACATTAGAAAGCACATTGGCCTGATGCATTCCGTTCATGAAGGCTTTGGCAGTTTTTGCCACTCGGTATTTATCTTCTCCAAAGGATCGATTACCAATAATAGGATTGTCTGGGTTGGTGTTCAAATCTACCACCGGAGCAAAATTCATATGAACACCCAAACGGTTGTTGTGTTTTCCTATTTGATAACCTACTTTTTCAATCGTTTTTAGATCTTTAACAGCACCTAAGGTCATATTCCAAGGAAAGGCATAAGTAGAGTCTAAACGCATAGCTAATCCCCATTCTGCATCCATAGTAACTAGTAATGGAATTTTTGAAACACTTTGAAGTTGATTATGCGCTTTTGCTTGACGGTGCGGGCCGCCTTTTGAAAAAATAACTCCACCAATTTGATGTTCTTTGATAAGTTGTTCTATTTTTGAAAGGTAAGGTTCTCCTTTTTCTGTAAAAACATCAACAATAAAAAGTTGACCTATTTTTTCTTCTAAAGAAAGTGAGTTATAAACGCTGTCCACCCAAATTTCTTGCTCTTGAACATGTTGATGTAAAAGTGGATTTTGTGCAACGGCTTGATAGCTACCCCAAAAAATGAGTAAGGCAAAAAAAAATACTTTCATATAGATTGAATTATAGAAATCGGTTGTGCCAGCTTTCTGTCATAGGCACTTCCCAGTAATCTTCAAATTCAGCTTTGGTATTGACCAGGTTATTAAAAACAATTGTATTTGCTGAAACTGCTTTTTGTTTAACCATTTTTTTGAATTCTTTTAAGTCCTTGTAGGCTATAAATTTACCTTGTTTAAAAGATACATTCATCTTGTCAAGTAAATCAACTTCATAAAGTTTTTCTAATTCTTGAATAAAATGAACCTGAGCATCAATAGAACATCCAGAAGCACCGCCTGAGTTTTGGTCTAAGCCAATAACTAAAAACCTATTATACTTAATTAAAAAACCAGCATCTAATTCTTTTCCGTGAGCAGTCCATTCTTGTAAAAAAGCAGATAGCCTAACCTGCAATTCTTTTTGTTCCTCTTCAGTAAAGCTTCTATTTGCCTGATAAATCCACACTCTAGCATCTTCAGGTAAGTTTTCAAAATCTTTTAGCATCTCTTATAAATCTTGAGCGTTAGCAATCATTTCAACTACATCTAAAACCTCAATTGCTCCTTCTTTGCCTTCATGTTTAACACCATCGGTCATCATGGTGTTGCAAAAAGGACATCCTGCAGCAACCACATCAGGTTTTACTTCAACGGCTTGTTCTGTACGGTGAATATTCACTTCTTTATCTCCCTTTTCTGCATCTTTAAACATTTGTGCACCACCAGCTCCACAGCAAAGTCCTTTGCTTTTGCAGGACTTCATTTCAACTAGCTCTACCTCAAGTTTTCTTAATAAATCACGAGGTGCTTCATATTCATTATTAGCTCTACCTAAGTAACAAGGATCATGAAAAGTAATTCGTTTCCCTTTATACTTTCCGCCTTCAACTTTTAGCTTTCCTTCATTTAGTAAGGATTTCAAAAATTGTGTGTGGTGCATTACTTGGTAATTTCCTCCAAGTGAAGGATATTCATTTTTTAGCGTATTAAAACAATGCGGACAAGTAGTGACCACTTTTTCTATTTCGTAGGCATTCATCACTTCAATATTTGTCATAGCCTGCATTTGAAAGAGAAACTCATTACCAGCACGTTTTGCAGGATCTCCTGTACATCCCTCTTCAGATCCTAAAACGGCAAAATCAACACCAATATTATTAAGTATTTTCACAAAAGCCTTTGTGATTTTTTTTGCTCGGTCATCAAAACTACCAGCACAACCTACCCAAAACAAAACTTCAGGTTTTTTTCCTTCAGACATATATTGCGCCATGGTTGGCACGTTCAATTTTTCGCTCATAAGTGCTCTAATTTATTCTTCAAATACTTCTATTGTAACTTTCTTTTCAACTAAATCTGTAAACTTTCCTTTGTATCTTGTAGCTCTCACCAAGTGATTATCTACCCAATGGTAATTTCCTCCTCTGGGCTTGCCCATTAAAAGCGAATGATACCTAAACCCATGTTTGGTTAACCATTTTTCTGTTACTTCTCTGTGTTCTTCTGTTCTAGAGGTAAAAAAACAAATTTGATGCCCTTGATCATACCATTTATTAAGCGTTGCCAATGCATCTGGAAACGGTTTACAAGTTTCCATTCGTTCAGGCTCCTCGTTGGGAACATCTTCAGTAACTGTACCATCTATATCTATCAGGTAATTTTTTACATGATTTGGCAGAACAGGGCTTAGTCTTTCTCCGTCTTTTTCTAAGGTCTGAAGTTTTGCTTTTTTATTACTCATCCTTCTATTTTTTTGGTATTCAAGTTTATTCGTTAGCCCAATTTAAACGATCTTGCTGATTGTAAGGCCAAGGAGCAGCATTGTTTTCTATATTCCCCATGGCATTGTTTAATTCAGCTGGAGCTGCACTTTCTTCCATAACTAGATACTGTCTCATATCCATGATGATTGATAGCGGGTCAATACCTACCGGACAAGCTTCTACACATGCGTTACAGGTTGTACACGCCCAAAGCTCTTCTCTAGAAATGTAATCATCTAATAATTGCTTACCATCATCTTTAAATTCTCCGTTATTAGCATCCATATTTTTACCTACTTCTTCTAAGCGATCTCGGGTATCCATCATAATTTTTCTTGGAGAAAGCTTCTTCCCTGTTTGGTTAGCTGGACACTCTGAAGTACAACGGCCACACTCTGTACAAGTGTATGAGCTAAGTAATTGAAACCAATTTAAATCTTGCACATCAGACGCCCCAAATTTTTCTGGAACCTCATCTTCAGCACCTTCTTCTGGCTCAGCAAAAGGATCTGCATTAGGATCCAACATCATCTTCACTTCATTGGTTACTGAGTCAAGGTTTTTAAACTTTCCTTTCTCTTCAATATTTGAAAAATACACGTTAGGAAATGCTAGTAAAATATGTAAATGTTTTGAGTAATAAAGGTAATTCAGGAAGAAGAAAATACCTAAAATATGTGCCCACCAAGCACCACGTTCCAAAGCAATTAAAGCCGATTCAGACATTCCTTCAAAGAGAGGAGCTATAAATTGGCTAATTGGATATGCTCCTGCTTCAACGTATGCCTCATGCCCCATTTGTTGCAATTGATAATCGGCAGCATTCATGCTTAAAAAAAGAACCATTAAAACAACTTCAAAATAAAGTATATAATTTGCATCATTTTTAGGCCATCCTTTTAATTCTTTAGATAAGAAACGCTTAATGTTCATTACATTTCTTCTAATCCAGAATAAAATTACAGTAATAAGAACTAATAGAGCTAAAATTTCAAAACTACCTATTAAGAAGTTATACCCACCTCCTAAAAAAGAAAAAATTCGATGGGTTCCAAAGATACCATCTATAATAATTTCTAGTACTTCAAGATTAATAATTACAAAACCAACGTAAACAATAACATGTAAAGTTCCAGCAATTGGTTTGGTGACCATTTTAGATTGACCTAATGCCACACGAAGCATTTGGTTGAATCTGATTTTTTTATTGTCCTTGCGGTCAACATCTTTTCCTAAATCAATGTTTCGTTTTAGTTTTCTCACATTATTTGCAAAAAAATAAATGGCGAAAGCTAAGGCAGCTATAAATAATAATTGAGGTAAATATTGCATAATATTACTTATTTATCTTCTTCAGGTTTTTTGTAGGGTTTATTCTTTTTTCCAAAGATAGAAAAATGAACGTATCTTTTTGGGTTTAGTTTCATATCTTGTAAAAGTTCTTCCATTTGTTTAGTGGAAGCCTCTAAATTATCATACAATCCATCATCATCCAGCATTTTTCCTAAACTCCCTTCTCCTTTTTCTAATTTAGAGGTAATGGAGTTTAAATCCTGCAGGTTTTGTTTTAACTCATTAAACAAAGGTTGAATTTCTAAGGCAGCAATAGAATCTGAAACCCCTACAAAGTTAGCTGAAGCATATTCTAAGTTATCCATTGTTTTCCCAAATTTTTCAGCGTTATCTCCAAGCAATGAGTTAATATGGTAAGTGGTTTGTTTAAGTGAATTTAAGGTAGACTCAAATTCAACAATAGAGTTTTTAATTGATTTTTTGGCATCTTTATCTAAAACAAAGTTTAATGAGGTGACCAAACTATCAATTCCTGTTACGGCATTTTCAACTTTAAATTGAAGCGGTGTGAGTTTATTGTTTACCAGTTCAAACAAGCCATCTTCTACTTCAGAAGTTAAAGTGTCACCAGATACAGCCACCGCTTTGTTTTTAAAATCGGGTACAATAGCTATGCTTTTCCCGCCTATTAAATCACCACCATAAATTTTAGCTATGGAAGATTTAGAAAATTGGAAGTCATTTTTTACAGTAAACCCAACAAGCAACTTGGCTTCTTCGTTGAGGAAGTCAATTTTTGATACGCTTCCCACCTGCAAACCGTTAATGGTTACTGGAGAGGAAGAAGATAATCCCTCTACATCATCATAAATGGCATAGTAGGTTCTTGACTTCTCCAAAAGGTTTTCTCCTTTTAAAAAATTATAGCCAAAAATAATCATTGCAATGGCAACAACGGCTAATAAGCCTGCTTTAAATTCTTTTGATAATTTCAAAATAGTTATATATTAGTTTACAAATTTAAAAAACCTAAAATGAATAATGATTATAAATTAATTTAGTTTTGATTTTAATGCTTTATTTACACTTATTTTTTTTCCTTCAGCATCAAAGGCAATAATAAATGATGAGTCAAAACCTTTATCTTGAGCAATACTTAATAAATCTTGGGCTTCCATATAATCTGAAGTCTTCCCATACAAATATTTATAAAAATCATTTTCAAAAACCACCTCTATTTGATCTAATCCGTTAAAATTTTGAGGAGAAGGCTCTATCTTTCTTGATCCAGCGGCAATTTGAACTTTGAATGTAAAATCACTAACTTCAGATTGACTTTTTTTAATTGAAGCCATTTCATCTTCTATACTTACCAAATTAATATCTGATTTATAAGCAAGTATTGCATTAGCAATTTCATTAGCCATAAGTTTTTTATTGGCTTCAGATTTAAGAAACTTTGCTTCAGAAGGATTTGTAAGAAAACCCAATTCTATTAAAATACTTGGCATATAAGTTTCTCTTAAAACCAAAAAAGGCCCCTGTTTTACACCTCTGTCTTTTCGCTTTAGGTGGTCAATTACACCCGTTTGAACATGGCTAGCCGCCAAAATACTCAGGTCTAAAAATTCTTCTTGCATCAACTCAAAACTAATGTACGATTCTGGCGACTCTGGATCAAAACCTCCATAAGTAACTTCGTAATCATCTTCTAAGTAAATTACAGAGTTTTCTCTCATGGCAATATCCATATTTTGTTCAAAGTCTCTTCGGTTTGGTTTTGTTCCTAATACAAAGGTCTCAAAACCAAGCGCAGAGCTTGAAGACACACCATTGCAATGCACAGATACAAACAAGTCTGCCTTGGCCTTATTTGCAATATCTGCTCTTTTGCTCAAACCGATAAACTTATCTGTTTTCCTTGTATATATGATTTCTACATCAGGTTGATCTGCTAAAATTTTTCCTATTTTTAGCACCACATCCAAAGCTACATCTTTTTCTACTAAGCCATTGCCAGATGTACCAGGATCTGTATCTCCATGACCAGCATCTAAAACAACCTTTAGCTTGTTTGATTGAGAAAAAGCTTCAGAAAAAAAGCCAGAACTCAACGTTAAAAGACAAAGTAGGATTAATTTATAATTAGTTGATTTCATTGACGTTTTATACTTGTTATAATTTAAACCACACAATTTTATATTTTTTACTTAGGTCAATTAAAAAATATGTAATTTTGGCGGTTTTAAAATCGTATTTTATTATCCAAAAATAGTATAAATCAACTTGCGGACAAATTTATTCTACATACTTTTTTTTATGCTTCTTGCAACGAATCAAATTTCGGTTGCGCAAGTCTTAGATAGCATCCAGTCTGCCAAGCCCACAGAGACTGTTATTGATAGCCTATTGAGTCCAGATTTAACACCTGCTATTATTCAAGATTCTACTAAAACAAAAAACCAGACGCTTGTTGATATAGTCAAATCTTATGCCAAAGACTATAAACGTATGGATAGGCGTAACAATTTGATGATTCTTTATAATGAAGCTAAAATTGAGTATGAGGACATGGTGATAACTGCCGGGCATATTATAATGAATACCGAAAAAAATGAAGTCACCGCTAAAGGAATAAAAGACTCCACTGGATATACTCAAAAACCCGTTTTTAAACAAGGAAGTGATGAAGTTGAACCTGACTCTTTAAGGTATAATTTTGACACGGGAAGGGCTATAATATATAATTCAAGAACAGAACAAGGTGGTTTTAAAGTGAAAGGTCAAATTTCTAAACGAGAAAATGACTCGGTTTTTTATGTAAAAAATGCAAAATTTACCACTGCAGATGATATTGATGATGCCGATTATTATTTTAAAGCAAGTAAAGTAAAATTTGTGCCTGGAAAAAAGATTGTTACAGGTCTTGTACAAATGCACATTGTAGATATACCCACGCCACTTGCTCTTCCATTTGGATACTTCCCAATGAGTGATAAGGCCAGCTCTGGATTTGTGCTTCCTTCGTTTGGAGACAACCGGCAACGTGGATTTTTTTTAATGAATGGAGGTTATTATTTTGCCATCAGTGATTACGCAGATTTGTCTGTGCTTGGAGATTATTACACCAACGGAAGTTGGGCTACTAGAATTGATTCTGATTACCGAGTAAGGTACAAATATAATGGTACGGTAAGTTTTAGGTATGAAAACCTACTCCTTGAAGAACGGGGTTTCCCTGACTTCTCACAGCAAACTATTTTTAATTTAAGGTGGAGTCATCAACAAGACCCTAAAGCCAATCCAAGTAGTCGGCTTTCCGCTTCGGTCAATTTAGGTTCATCTAATTTCTACCAACAGTCGGTGAACCAAGCTAACCAAGCCAACTTCATGAACAACACTTTAAATTCATCGGTTTCTTGGAACAAAACTTTTGAAACGGGACCAGGTATGAACTTAAATATCTCTGCTACACACAATCAAAACACCAATACTGAGCAGATTAATATGACTTTACCTACGCTCCAGTTTAGCGTAAACCGTATGTTTCCTTTTGCTCCTCAATCAGGTCCAAAAAGAGGAGCGCTCCACAATATTAACTTGCAGTATAATCTAAGGGGTGAAAATAGAATACAAACTACCGATGAAGAATTTATGCGTCCTGAAATGTTTAACAATCTTAACTCGGGAATGCGCCACTCTATTCCTATTAACACCAATTTTAAAGTACTCAAACACTTCAGTGTAGCTTTAAATGCGAATTATGATGAAACTTGGGTAATGCGCACTTTTGAGCAACGCTTTGACCCAAACCAACAACAAGTAGTTAGAGATACCGTTAATGGATTTGATTCTTACCGTACTTACAACATGTCTGCTAGTGTGGGTACAACCGTTTACGGTATGTTTGACTTTGGAGATGATAAAAAATTTAAAGCCATAAGACATGTTGTAAGACCTACTGTTGGTTATTCTATTAACCCAGGATTCGACCAGTTTTATGATCAATTTACAAGAGAGGGGTTAGGTGCAACTCCCGATCAAATTGTTGAATACTCTAGATTTGAAGGAACTCTTTTTGGCGCTCCTAATAGAAATTTTGCCAGCAACTTAAACTTTGGAATTACTAATGATATTGAAGCTAAAGTTAACAAAAGAGACTCCACCTTAACCGGTGATGATCGATTTAAAAAAGTAAAACTGCTCAATAACTTTGGCGTAAGCACAAGTTATAACTTTGCCGCAGACTCTCTAAACTTTACGCCTGTTGCTTTAAGAGGTAATATTCCTATTGTGACTGATAAATTTGACATTAATTTAATTGCCGCATTAGACCCCTATGCGCTAGATAGCAATAACAGAAGAATTAATGAATGGAATATTGATAATGGCGGAAGTCTTTTTAGGTTAACCAATGCCAACATTAGCTTTGGTTATGCCTTGTCTGATAAAACCTTTCAGAAAAAAGATGATGATGATGATGAAGAGGAGGATGAAGATGATTTGCTAAGAAATGAAAATTTTAGAAGTGGCGGTAGAAAAGATGATTTATTTGGTGATGGACAAATGATGAATGACCCAAGAAGTCAACAGGACCAAGAACCCAAAGACGATGAAAACGAATACTATAATTACAAAATTCCGTGGAGCTTGAATTTAGCTTACACCATGACTTATACTAATACAGCAAGACAAAATCAAATTTCTTCACATTCAATCATGTTCTCGGGTAATGTTGAACTTGCCCCCAACTGGAAAGTGGGAATTTCATCAGGTTATGATATGGTAAATAGAGGATTTACATTTACTCAACTTCGTTTTAATAGAGACCTAGGAAGTTTTAATTTTAGCTTAAACTGGACACCAATTGGTCCAAGAGAAAACTGGTTTTTCTTTATTGGTATGAAAGCAAATATGCTGAGAGATGTAAAATATGACCGCCGTAGAGAACCCGACCGCCAAGTTAGGTAAAACCTTTAATGAAAGAAAAATAAACTTTTAATTGTACCTTTATCACCGCTTATAAAAACAACAGCAATACAATGAAAAAGATAATTAATACCCCTCAAGCACCTGCGCCAATTGGCCCTTATAACCAAGCTACTTTAATTGGTGATTTTTTATATACCTCTGGTCAAATTGCTATGGATGTTACAACTGGTGAATTAAAAACAAATGATATTGAAGCAGAAACCGAATTGGTAATGCAACATCTCAAAGCCATTTTAAGCGAAGCTGAAATGAGTTTTGATCAGGTAATAAAAGTGAGTATTTTTATTTCTGATATGAATAACTTTGCCAAAATTAATCAGGTCTATGCCAAGTACTTTTCTGAAGCCAACGCCCCTGCAAGAGAAACTGTAGAAGTAGCCTGTTTACCCAAAAATGTAAATGTTGAAATTAGCTTAATTGCCCATAAACAAGCCTAAATGGTTTTAAGCCTGATTGACTGGATTATTCTCATTGCTTTTTTTGCAATAAGCCTTTTTATTGGAATTTACGTTTCCAAAAAAAGTGGCAAAAACGCTGAAAACTTTTTCCTTTCGGGCAGGAATATGCCTTGGTGGCTCCTAGGTGTTTCTATGGTGGCTACAACATTTGCCGCAGATACGCCAGGACTTGTGGCAGGAATTGTTCGGCAAGATGGTGTTGCAGGAAATTGGGTGTGGTGGGCTTTTTTGCTCACCGGAATGCTTACTGTTTTTTTCTACGCTAAATTATGGAGGAAAAGCAACATTACCACCGATTTAGAATTTTATGAATTGCGTTATTCAGGAAAAAGTGCCGCCTTTCTAAGAGGTTTTAGAGCTTTATACTTGGGTGTTTTTTTTAATATTGTAATCATGGCCACCGTTTGTTTAGCGGCCATTAAAATTGGCCATGTACTCTTTGGTTTTTCTGATGTTGAAATTTTATTTGTAGCTTGTGGAATTACCCTCATTTATTCTATGTTAGGTGGTTTAAAAGGCGTATTAATCACCGATTTTATTCAGTTTTTTATTGCTATGGCGGGCAGTATTGGTGCCGCTTATTACGTGCTTCAAATGCCAGAAATCAATGGCATGAGTGAGTTGATTACAGCTACAAATGTATCTGAAAAAACCTCTTTTTTCCCTGATTTCTCCAAACCTGAGGTGTATATCCCATTGATGATTATTCCGCTAGCTGTCCAATGGTGGAGCGTTTGGTATCCCGGCGCAGAACCTGGTGGCGGAGGATATATTGTACAACGTATGCTAGCCGCTAAAGATAAAAATCACGCTACCAAAGCAACGCTGTTTTTTACCATTATGCATTACGCCGTTAGACCTTGGCCGTGGATTATTTTAGGTTTAGCATCGCTGGTAATGTATCCTAATTTATCGCATTTAGCTAAAGCGTTTCCTAATCTTTCTGAAGCTTACTTAAAAAACGATTTAGCTTATGCAGCCATGCTCCGCTTTCTGCCTGCAGGTCTTTTAGGCTTGGTAGTTACCTCCTTAGTTGCCGCTTTCATGAGCACACTTTCCACCCACCTGAATTGGGGAAGTAGCTATGTAGTCAACGACTTTTATGTAAGATTCATCAACCCCAAAGCTTCTGAAAAAAAGAAAGTATGGATAGGTAGAATTTCCATTTTTATGATGATGTTTTTAGCTGCTCTTTTATCTAGACACCTCAACGAAGCGAAAGAAGCCTTCGACTTACTTTTAAAAATTGGAGCTGGTACAGGTTTACTTTTTATTCTACGTTGGTTTTGGTACCGCATCAATCCCATTAGCGAAATTGTAGCCATGTTAAGTTCGTTTCTTGTGGCCCTTATTTTGTTCTTGCATAATAAATTAAATTGGGAGTTTTGGAGCTTGAAAAACCATGAAGAATTAGTCATTACAATTATCATTACCAGTATATGTTGGGTTAGCGCCAGTTTGCTAACCCCTAAAACTTCTCCCAAAAAAATAAAAGAATTTGAAAAACAAGTATATAATTCAAAAGACAAATTCATTCACTTTAAACCAAAAATCGTCAGTTTTTTTGCTGCCGTGTTAGCGGTATATGCCTTGCTCTTTTCCATTGGTTATTTGCTCTACGGAAAATATTTACCCATGAGTATTAGCCTCTTAGTTTCATTAATCGGATTTGCTATAATCATCAAATTTTGGAAAAAGATTATAGCGTAAATCCTTTAAATAGTGCTTATTTCATGCAATATAGTTCAATTTCAATTATATTTTGTTCGATCATAAATATGGACTAAAGTCTAATGAATAAAATGCTATTTTATTTGGACAATTCAATTACATGACTCATTGTGTAGAAAAGAATCTAATAGAGTAGTTTTAAAAAGAGAAAAATAATTATGTTTGTGCTTATGAAAAATATTTTACTAGTTTTAATTTTAATGTTTACATCGCTAGTTCAAGCGCAGGAGATCCGCTTTGGTTTTCATGGAGGAGTTAATTTCGCAAACGCTGATTATGAACAAAGTATGGACGGCGCTACTAGAAATATTGATACTGATTTGAGAGTTTCTTCTTATTTTGGTGGTTTTGCAGAATACTCTATACCAGGCATGGAACATAAGTTACAATCGGGGTTAAGCTTAAACTTTAATGGATATAATACTAAAGATGATTTATCAAATGATTTTAAAATCAAAAGTAATTTAAAAATAACACAAATAAATCTTCCTGTTATCCTTAAATTTAATTCTTCCAGAGGTGTATTTATAAATGCGGGAGTTTATTTAGGGGCAATTATAGATGTAGAGGAAAAAACTAGTATTTATGGAACTTCCAATGACCAATCGATAAATTCCACAATCGATTTAACAAGTGAATTCAAAACTTTTGATTTTGGATTATCTTTGGGTGCTGAATATAATTTAGATAACGGTTTATTCTTTGAATTTAGATTTAACTCTGGACTAAGAAATATCTTAAAGGACAGAGACGATGGTTTTGAC
>JAIUMH010000046.1 GCA_022565635.1 Flavobacteriaceae bacterium
ATATTAATAATCTCGTTAATCAGTTTTATCTAATTCTGGTTAATGGGATTATTTATTTTCGATTAATACCAATCCTTCAAGCATTTTTAAACATACAATTTATAACCATAATATATATTATGTAAAATAGAATTATTAAAAACCCACTACTATTTCGTTAGTTCCCTAAAATGTAGTTTTGATTTGTCTGAATAATCACTTCATCAACTTGAAGTAATTTTGAATCTATCTTAGGATGATGAGGAATCTTCCTGTTTTGATTTATTCATGTGATTTTTAAGGCTTGGCTTAATCACAAAAACTCCAAGAGAAATGCCCATAAAAACAAAATTGAAAATATACTTCCAAAAATTAAACGCAGTTTGACCCAAAAAATCAAGTAAAGCTATTCCTGTTGCAAATATACCGCCTGCAATTATACTGTGTTTAATTGTTTTTTTATTCAACTTACTCATCTTCTTTAATTATGAACTCCATCAAAGTGTTATTTGCTCTCATATATAATATGGTCTGAACACGTGAAGGCTATCAAAAATACAAAAAAAGTTTGAAAACACTAAATCTTCAAATTTTTCATCATTTAAGAATCAATATGTAAATAGATTCTGTTACATAAATAATTCATTAATTCTTGTGCGCAACTTTCTGTTATAATCTTCAATTAACCATTCTTTATAGTTCTTTGTATTATTAATGATACATTTTGAGTAAATTGTAACACGGTCAATAATATCTTCTTTGAGTTCTCTAGCTAAAATTCTAGCATCAAAAACATCTTCAGCGTTTTCAACGCACATTTTAGCATGTTGTTCTATAGATTCTTCCAAGACTAATTTCGATTTTTCACCATTATTAACCGTTTCGTTATAGCGCTTTTTGATGTCAAAACTAATGTCTTCAGTATTCTTGAACATTTCCCTGACTTCTTCGGGCATTTCATACCTAAACTGGCTTTCAATTTCTTCATCAGAAATCATATTATCCAGGAAGTAATCAGGATTTTTAAAGATTAAGTGCCAATCAACATCAGCATCCCAAGGACCAAATCTAGCCAAGTTATTTCCTAAATCAATTACATTAAAGTTATCTTTATTAGGTAGCTTTCTACTCCCCCGCCCAATCATTTGGAAATACAATGTTAGTGATTTAGTTGCTCTATTTAAAACAATATTTTCAACAGTAGGTTCATCAAAACCAGTAGTTAAAATACTTACCGAAGTTAAAATTGCATCGGGTGTATTTTTAAACCATTTTAAAATTGCATTTCTGTCTTTTTTAGAATGGGTGTTGTCTAAGTGTTTAATATTGGTGTAACCTGCATCAATAAAAGTTTGATACACATACCATGAAGTGTTGATACCATTATTAAATATAAGTGTCTTTTTTCCTTTGCAATGTTCTTCATAGGCTTGCACAAGCTTATGTTGCATATCCATATTGGTGTATAGATCTTCAGAAGATTTAACAGTATAATCACCATTAATTCCTACCTGAAGTTGACCTAAACCAACATCATACGTATAGGTATTAGCCTTAGCTAAGAAACCTTTATTGATTAATGAAGTGATTGAGTTACCCACAATCAATTCATCATAATTTTTATTCATTGGTAGCTTGATGTTAGAACTCAAAGGAGTTGCGGTTACACCAAGCACAAAGCTATCTTCTACATATTTAAACAATTTTGTAAAAGAGTTGTAATGCGCTTCATCAATAATGGTTAAACCAATGTTATCTACATTTAGTTTTTCATCAGTTAATCGATTATTAAGTGTTTCTACCATGGCCACAAAACACATATAATCATTGTTATCAGAAAGTTCTTTTACTTTAGAGTTAATGATTTTGTTTCTAACTCCAAAGCTCTTCAGCATATTAGAAGTTTGCTTACAAAGCTCAATACGGTGAGTTAAGATAAGAACTTTCTTACCTTTAGATTGAATGTATCTTCTTACAATTTCAGAAAAAACAACCGTCTTCCCTCCTCCGGTAGGAAGTTGGTAAAGTAAATTATAGTTGTTAGGCGAATTTTCAATACGATTAAAAATTTTCTGTAAATCGTTTTCTTGATAGTCGTAAAGTTGCTTTTCTTCAATTTGCTCTTCAGTAACTTGATTTTCTTGCATAAATCAGAGATATGTGCTTGTTTTAATTTTTTGCAAAAATAACGAGTTTAAAAGCTTTACGGAAATATTTAGACGTTAAATAACTTCAAAAAGGAAAAATAAAATTTATTCTGCCTAAAAGGGATGCTGTTTGAATTCAATCTATTAATTTTGCAAACCTTGAACATAAATAGAACAAGTTTTGGAAGATAATAAAAGAGCAAATCAATTAATTAGAAATATCTTAAATGATTTAGATCATACAGGGATCATTTTCAACACTTTATCAGCTAATTTAAAAAAGCTTAGAGAATATGCTGTTGCAGATACTTTACCCGTAGTGGCAAAAGCTTTGCGTTTAGCTTACGAGCATTTAGATGAATACGAAACTTTTGTAGCTCCTATTCCTACTGAAGATGAGTATGATGAAGAAAATCCTCCTGAAAAAATTACAGGTACAGAAAGTATGATTTACTTTATTAATCTAATTAAAAAACCAGAAAACCCTGTAAATAAGCAAGAAATACGAAGCTATATTGCCTTTTTAGAGGATTTTTCAATTTAAAATTCAGTCATGGGAAGAGCATTTGAATTTAGAAAAGCACGTAAAATGAAGCGTTGGTCTACTATGGCCAAAACCTTTACCAGACTAGGTAAGGATATTGTAATGGCTGTTAAAGATGGTGGTCCAGATCCTGATACAAATTCTAAATTAAGAGCGGTAATACAAAACTGTAAGGCCGCTAATATGCCCAAAGACAATATAGAACGCGCCATTAAACGCGCTTCAGATAAGTCGCAAGGCGAATATAAAATCACTTTATTTGAAGGCTATGCCCCTCATGGTGTTGCCATTTTAGTAGAAACAGCTACTGATAATAACAATCGTACTGTGGCTAACATCCGTTCCTATTTTAACAAGTGTAATGGGAATTTAGGCACTTCTGGTTCAGTTGAGTTCATGTTTGACCACACCTGCAATTTCAAGATGAAATCTGAGGAAGAAATTGACGTGGAAGAATTAGAGCTAGAATTAATTGATTTTGGTGCTGAAGAAGTTTTTTTAGATGAAGAAGACCAAACCATTATGGTCTATGCTCCTTTTGAATCTTTTGGTGCACTTCAACAAGAATTAGAAGATCGAAAATTCGAAATTGTTTCTTCTGGTTTTGAAAGAATCCCGCAAACTTATAAATCTTTAAACGAAGAAGAAAAAGAAGAAGTGAACAAACTTCTGGAGAAAATTGAAGAGGATGATGATGTACAGAATGTTTATCACAACATGAAGGAAGAAGAGTAAATAATTGAATAGTTTTGCTTCAGTTTTGAAGTTTTCAACATAGAAAAAGCCAGCTAACAAGCTGGCTTTTTTTTTAGGATATATTGACTCAATTACTTGGTCATTTCTTCAAAAATAGACTTCATAAGTCTTCTTTTATCATTTAAGCTTTCTTCCATAGAAATCATGGTTTCTGTTCTGTAAACACCATCAATATCATCTAATTGAAAAATAATGTTTTTAGCATGATTGGTGTCTTTTGCTCTAATTTTGCAAAATAAGTTAAACTTACCCGTTGTTACGTGAGCTACAGTTACATAAGGAATCTCATTAATTCTATTCAAAACAAACTGAGTTTGAGATGTTTTGTCCAAATAAATCCCAACATAAGCTATAAACGCATAGCCTAATTTTTTGTAATCCAAAGCTAAACTAGATCCAGTAATAATACCCGCATCTTCCATTTTCTTAACACGTACATGAACAGTACCCGCAGAAATCAGCAACTTCTTAGCAATATCTGTAAAAGGGGTTCTGGTGTTATCAATTAACATATCCAGTATTTTGTGGTCAGTTTCATCCAACTTAAATCTTGCCATATTCTTATTTTTAAATTCGTAAAATTTTTACAAAAATAAGGAATATATTTAAATATCAATACAAACTTCTAGATTTTAACCTCGTTCTAATACAATATCTTTATTTTCAACTGTAATAAAGGACCAAATATCATTAATTTGCGGACGTTTATTCATTTTTATTCCATTAATCTTAATATTTTTTGCTTTCAAGTCAATTTCATTGTGTCCATAGTTTTTTTCTAAATCATTGATTTTTTGAATTTTAGGTAAAAAAATGATTTTAGCATTCTTGGGTACTTCTTCATATTGTATTGCAATATCAATAATTGAATCGCCAAAAAGACAATTTCTTAATATAATATCAAAAAAACGCTTTTGGTTAAAAGGAATAGAAAAATAAGCTTCAGCATCTCCTTTGTGTTCTATACCATGCATCAAAGCATTTAAAATTACTACATAAGATTTCCAAATCATTTTACGTGTGTCTTCTCTTTGGTAATCATTAATATGTCCGGCTTCAAACAAAACTGTAGGCACACCTTGTGTTTGCATATAATCTCCAATACAATTGATATTGTAGGCATCGTCATACCTTGCAATTTGTTTAGGAAGCTCACTTTGCAACTGTGAGTAAATAGCATGAATTAAGCGCATAGATTGTTTTCTTACCTCTGTAATCTTTCGTGAAGCATCTACCGCTGGAGATAAAAAAGAAAGTCCAGAAGTAAATGGTCCTTCTCCAGCACTAAAAATACTGCGCTGTCCATGAAGATTTAAACACAAATCAGGTGAGAAAGTGTCAAAAAAAGACCTCAATAGCTTACTTTCAGGTTGACTCAAATCAACCGAATCACGATTTAAATCAATGCCATTGGCATTTACACGTGTATAAGCTTCTGCTCCATCTGGATTAAGCACGGGTATAATCTTGAAACTAATTGATTGCAACATTTCTTGAGCTAAAGCATGAGAACTGCTTATAAAATTTAAAAAATCAAATAAAGATTTTGTAGTTGTTGTCTCATTTCCGTGCATTTGTGACCAAGCTAAAACTTTTTTAGGTCCGTTTCCAAAACGCAAACTATAAATATTTCTCCCTTCAACAGATTTCCCCTCAATTTTTAAATCAATCATTGAACTCAACTTCTTCAATTCATTTTCAATTGTACCATAAGGAATATATCTGCCAAATATCGATTTGTTGACGTAAGTTGAATAATCATTTAAAACACTTTCTATCTTCATTAGATTTATGTATTGACATTTAGATGCTTCAAATATACCAATATGAAAGACATAATCAATGACTATTTTCTCCTCAATCCACCCTGGTAGTGATCTATCAATTAGGACTACTAAATCCATGTGTTACAAAAGTAAACAACATGATATTTACATCTGTAAACTTAGCAAAACATCTAGATATTTACATTTGTAACACTTCTGAAGCACACTTGTAAACCTCTTGATAGATGGATTAGGAAAAAATCCAATACATTCAATATTTTATACACAAAATGCTTGTTTTTAGGTATTTATATTGTTCCATCTAAACAATAAATTAAAGATTTGTTTGTGTGTGTGTTTAGGGTTTGTTGAAGTGGATTAAATTGTTTACATTTGAAAATTCAATTCAATCCTATAATTAGTTTACAATGGTAAACAGTGTCGACTTTGCTAAACGTTTACAATTGGTATTTGATTATTACCAATTAAACGCCTCAACTTTTGCTGAAAAAATTGGCGTAGGTAGGGCGTCTATTTCACATATTCTTTCAGGCAGAAATAAACCTAGTTTAGACTTTGTCATGAAGATTATAAATGAATTTCCTGAAGTAGAATTGTATTGGCTTTTAAATGGTAAAGGAAATTTCCCCTCTTCTAAAGAAAGTCAACCCTCTACTCCTACTTTTAAAAACACAACTTCAATTAGAGAAGATCAACAACCCGAAGATCAACAAAAACAACAACAAACAATTGCTTCAAAAGATCCTCATCATCCACTTAATGAAACTAAGATTGCGTCTTCAACCAAAGCTATTGCAAAGGTTTTAATTTTGTACACAGATGGAAGTTTTGATTTATTCAGCCCTAATGATTAGTTAATTTTTACCATCTCTCAACCGGAATATATCTCTATCACATTTGAATAGCTTAATTTTGCACCAAAAATAAAGAATGCGTTTAATCCTCGCTTTTTGTGTGTGTATGTTGTTTGTTTCTTGTTATGACTACGAGAGAAATTGTGCTGATTTTCAGACGGGTGTGTTTGAGTTTGAAACCGTTTTAGGAACTGAAGTTGTAAAAACAACCTTTGATAGAAGAGCAAACTTTGAAGTTGAAACCTATAAAGGTAAAATAGATACTTCTAGCATACGCTGGGTGAATGATTGTGAGTATATTTTAAAATCCATCAACCCCAAAAGTATGCAAGATCAAAAACCTATGCATTTTAAAATTTTAGAAACGGATGGAAATACGTATAAATTTGAATATAACGTTGCCGGTGACACCAACAAACAAATTGGTGTAGCCAAAAAAGTTGGAGATTAAACCCTCACCCCTTTTTTAGGTCTTATTTTTTTACAAATAATCTTTTACTTAATTTTAGATTTGAATAAATATAGTTTACTTATCATCCTTTTTTTTACTACTCAATTTTACGTAGCTCAAAGCTTTGTTACTGCAGATCACCAATCTTTTAACGCCCAACAGTTGATAGAAAATTTACTGTTTGGCGACACCGATTGTGTAGAGAACATTAACGTTACTGAAGCCGTTTCGGGCAATTTTAATGATGGAATGCTAAGTTATGGGGCGTTTAATGCAAATAATTCTGATTTTCCGTTTGAAAGTGGACTTGTTTTAAGCACCGGAAGACTTGATAATACTGAAGGTCCAAATAATTCATTAAGTGATGATGATGCTCCTGGATGGGGAGGTGACCAAGATTTACGGGACGCTTTAAATATACCTGATGATGAAGTAATAACCAACGCAACTTCTATCACCTTTAATTTTGTTCCTCAGGCCAATCAATTGAGTTTTCGCTACATTTTTGCTTCTGAAGAATACCAAGAAAACAACGTTAATACCTGTGTTTTTTCTGATGTATTTGCATTTTTAATTCGCCCTATTAATGGAGAATTTGAGAATGTAGCTTTGGTTCCAGGTACAGATACACCTGTAAAAGTAACAACAGTAAGACCTGAAATACCCGGTGGATGTGAAGCTTTAAATGAAGAATGGTTTGGGCAATTTAACCAGGGACCTAACGCCGCTACTTCTCCAACCAACTTTAACGGTCAAACAAAAACTCTTGTAGCAACCGCTAATCTTACTCCAGGACAGACGTATGAAGTCAAATTAGTGATTGCAGATGAAGGTAATTTTAGATACGACTCGGCCGTATATTTAGAAGCAGGTAGTTTTGATGTTGGCGTTGATTTAGGAGGTGACCGAATTGATGATAATGCTGTGTGTGAAGATGATGAAGTTCTGCTTGAAGTAATTGGTGATAACTACAATGAAATCAATTGGTTTTACAATGATAATCCAATTGAAAACAACAGCAATTCTCAGCTTGTTTCTGAAACTGAATTAGGCGCTGGAACCTACCGTGTAGAAGTTGAATTGGAAGGCGGATGTATTGCTGAAAATGAAGTTGTAATTGAATTTCAAAGCATTAATCCTGTTGATGATTTTAGTTTAATTACTTGTGCTTCGGCCGATAGCGATGTGTTTAATTTTAATTTATTAGATATACAATCTCAAGTAGATGAAGCAGAACAAAATTTAAGCGTAGATAGTTTTTATTTTTCACAAACTACAGCTGAAAATACTCAAAACCCTATACAAAACCCAGAAAGTTTTAGTCCGCAGAACAATGTGAATCAGGTTTTTGTGCGTTTAACTAACCCTGGGGATTGTGAAATTATAGTTCCCGTTTCTCTCTCCACCAATACAGAATTTCTTAATCCTATTGAAATTATTGAGTGTCCAGATTTTAATTCTTTAGAAATCAGCTTCAATAGTCAAGCGTTTAGAAATTTAGTTTTTGATGAAGTTGGATTTGAAACTTCTTCAGCAAGAATCTTTACCAATTTATCTAATGCACTACTTTCTCAAAATCAGATTATTGCAGATAATTTCTTTCTTTCACAAGAAGAATTGCCAACCACTTACTATGTTCGCTTAGATGAAACCGGAGAATGTGCCGGAATTGTTCCCGTTGAAATTAATACACCTGGAATTCCACAATTCACAGCCGATGATCAGGTGTTGGCCTTATGTGCTAACCAAGAACAGGATTTAGAAATTAATGCTGGCGTAAGCAATGCCAATGCCAACACAAATTATCTTTGGAATACTGGCGAAACTTCAGCCAGCATTTTAGTTGATGAGCCGGGTGAATATTCGGTAATTGTAAGTAATACATTAACCAATTCTTCTGGCGAAGAAGTTTCGTGTGAAGATCTGCGGACATTTGAAGTTATTTCCTCAGGAATTGTTTCAGCCAGTGTTCAACTTATTGGAACTCCCGGAAATAATCAACAAGCAGTTGTTAGTGTGATTGGTGATGGTGATTTTGAATACGCCCTAAACAATTATAACTTTCAAGAATCCAACACGTTTACAGTGGAACAATCCAATAACATTGTTTTTGTAAGGGATTTAAACGGATGTGGCATTGTATCTGTTCGTTTTGTGGCTATTCAATTTCCTGAATTTTTTACTCCTAATGGTGATGGGGTGAATGACGGCTGGAGACCAAGAGGAGTTACTGCTGTGAATACAGATTTGGTGAGAATTGACATTTTTGATAGATTTGGAAAAAGATTAGTGAGCCTTTCTCCTGGAAATGCGTGGGATGGAACGTATAATGGAAGACCAATGCCATCTAATGATTATTGGTTTCAAGCGGTTTTTAGAGATGGAAGTACATATAAATCTAATTTAACTTTAAAACGATAACCAATGAAGTTTAAAATAGAATCTGATTACCAACCTACTGGAGATCAACCAAAAGCCATCAATCAACTGGTAAAAGGTATTGAAGGTGGAGATCAATACCAAACTTTATTAGGTGTAACAGGTTCTGGAAAAACTTTTACCATGGCCAATGTAATTCAAGAAGTGCAACGCCCTACCCTAGTCTTAGCGCACAACAAAACTTTGGCCGCCCAATTGTATTCAGAATTCAAAGATTTTTTTCCGAATAATGCCATTGAATATTTTGTTTCTTATTACGATTATTACCAACCTGAAGCCTTTATTCCCACCACAGGAACTTATATAGAAAAAGATCTTTCTATCAATGATGAAATTGAAAAGCTTCGCTTAAGTACCACTTCTTCTTTACTTTCAGGAAGAAGAGATGTTTTGGTAGTAGCTTCCGTTAGTTGCTTGTACGGAATTGGAAATCCGCAAGAGTTTCAAAAAAACGTAATTAGTATTGAAGTCGGACAAGAAATTCCGCGTACGCAATTCTTAAAAAGATTAGTGCAAAGTTTATATTCCCGTACCGAAGTTCAATTTAACCACGGAAATTTCAGAATAAAAGGAGATACGTTGGATGTATTTCCGGGCTATGCAGACCATGCTTACCGTATTCATTTTTTTGGTGATGAAATTGAAGATATTGAAGCTTTTGATTTACAAAATAATGCCATTATTTCAAAGTATGATAAGTTGAATATTTATCCGGCTAATATCTTTGTGACTTCGCCCGATACATTAAACAAAGCTATTGACCAAATTGCGTTAGATTTAGGAAAGCAAATTGAATATTTTAAGGAAATAGGAAAACCACTAGAAGCCAAAAGAATTGAAGAACGAACCAATTTTGATTTGGAAATGATTAAGGAATTAGGCTATTGTTCTGGAATAGAAAACTATTCTAGATACTTAGATGGAAGACAACCTGGTACTCGCCCTTTCTGTTTATTGGATTATTTTCCAGATGATTATTTAATGGTGGTAGATGAAAGTCACGTTACTATTTCTCAGGTAGGCGCTATGTATGGCGGTGATCGTTCTAGAAAAGAAAACTTGGTAGATTACGGCTTCCGACTTCCAGCTGCAATGGATAACCGACCTTTGCGTTTGGAGGAATTTGAGCAATTACAAAACCAAGTAGTTTATGTAAGTGCCACTCCTGCGGACTATGAACTCCATAAAACAGAAGGTTTGTATGTGGAGCAAGTTATCCGCCCAACAGGACTTTTAGACCCCGTAATTGAAGTACGCCCCAGTCAAAATCAAATTGATGATTTAATAGAAGAAATTCACTTACGTGTGGAAAAAGACCAACGTGTACTGGTGACTACTTTAACTAAGCGAATGGCGGAAGAATTAACCAAGTATCTTTCTCGCGTTGATATAAGAACACGTTACATTCACAGCGATATTGACACTTTAGAGCGAGTAGAAATCATGGCTGATTTACGAAAAGGTATTTTTGATGTATTAGTTGGTGTGAATTTATTAAGAGAAGGATTAGACTTGCCGGAAGTTTCATTGGTGGCTATTTTAGATGCCGATAAAGAAGGATTTTTAAGAAGCAATCGAACGCTAACTCAAACTATTGGAAGAGCGGCAAGACATTTAGAAGGAAAGGCTATTTTGTACGCTGATAAAATCACCAACAGCATGCAAAAAACCATTGATGAAACCGAGTACCGAAGAAACAAACAAATCGCCTATAACAAAGCCAATAACATTACACCAAAAGCGCTCAACAAAAAATTAGATTCGGCTTTAAGCGGTAACAGAAAAGACAATAAAGCATATCAAATTGAGAGCAAACAACTTTTAGCTGCTGAAGAAAAACTCTCTACCTATACCAAAAAAGACATTGATAAAGAGATGAACAGAGTAAGAAAACTAATGGAAAATGCGGCTAAAGAATTAGACTTTATGGAAGCAGCAAAATTCCGTGACCAATTAAAAGCCTTAGAAGAAAAGAAGAAGGAGTTTTAGGATTAGAGTTGTTCTTTCACATATAAATTGATTTATCTTTTTAGTAATTGATTCCGATGATATTCCAAATATTCTTTTCTACCATCAACTGGCAAATGACTAAAAGTTTTTCCATCACTTATGCCCAATTTTGAGTATGTCATTTTAGATAAAAAAGGTGATAAAATACTTTTTTGATCGTTAGTAAAAGAAAGGAAACCTCTATCAAACATAAAGTCGAAAGTTGGCGATAACATAAATCCATTTAAAGGGTCGGTTTTCTCAAAATCATTTGATTTTGCCCAAGGTTTGATATGACTTGCAATTAGCATTCTATCATCTGATACTAAAGTTATTGGACAAAACGGACATAATTTTAAAAGTTCTTCTCGATATTTTCCTTGACCAATTCGAGCTCTTGATAATAACTTTTTCTCATCATTATTTTCAAGCTTATCAATTTCTTGTTGCTCTTTTTCAATTGAATAAGGATGCTGTACATCTCCAAAATAGTCAGCAAATAGCCGGAAATAATAATAAACTTTACCATTAAAATCTAATAATTTAACAGCCGAAATGTAGGTGATGTTTGGCAAAGAAAGTTCTCGGATTAACTTATAAGCTTTATCATTAGATTTTATATATATTCTTGGTCCATCAATTTGAGTTTGTTCGGTAACTTCAAATTCAATCCGCTCAGGTAATTCAGTCACTTTTTTTAATCTTTCATTCCAAAGGTTTGGGAGTATTTCACGATTTAAATATGGTTGTTCAGGATTTAAATATTCTTGTTTCGTTTCTTCTAAATACTTTAACAAGTCTTTTTTTAGCAAAAAACATTTAATTCCAAAACCATAGATTCCAAAAAAACTTCTTGTTTCTTGGTTTTCTTGTCCAATGTAAAGTTTAGCTTCACCGTTACCTCCACCAATTTTATTTTGCCTAACAACGAATGAATCCGCTATAGTTATTTTTTCTTTTGTATCTAGAACCTTAAATGGCTCGTTCAATAGCTGTATGTTCATTTATACTTGAAAATTTAGTTATATCCATTTGTTTTAATAAAGCTATGAGAACATCAACAACAATACTGTTACCTGCTTGTCTATACATTTGGGTGTCACTTACTACTTGCTTAAAATCATCTCTAAAACCCATTAAGCGCAAACACTCCTTAGGTGTTAGTTTTCTAATCCTTCCTTTATTATGAGTCACATAATTGTCTACACCAGCACGATGCATTTTATGCATAGACTGTAAAAGTGGACGCGCAATCTCTAGGTCGGTTTTTATTCGTGTTTTAAAGTTTTTTGTGCCTTCACAAAGTACATATTTTGTTGTTTTTTCAGAGAGGTAATATTTTTCTTCAACATCATTTACGTCAAAGATAAATTCGTCAAACTCTTGATTTTTCTGACTCTCAAAAATAAAATCACCGTGCCAATTAAATTGTTGGTTAGCTTTTTGACAAATAGCAATATCCCCATTAATTTGAGTGTAACGTTTTTTTCTATTTTTAGAACTTGTTACAAATTTTACTCCTTTCTCCTTTAAGTAATATTTGCTATCTGTATAATCTTCGAGAAAATCTTGCATTTTATGTTTTAACTCTATCGGCTCAGGAAATTCAAAATTGATTGATTTATCTTTAAAACCAACTACAAATATTCTTTCTCTGTGTTGTGCCATTCCATAATTCTTGGCATTCATAACTTGATAGAAATATTTATATCCTAATTCATCAAAAGTAGCTTTAATAGTTTCAAAAGTATTTCCTTTATCATGATTAATCAAACCTTTTACATTCTCAAAAATGAATACTTTAGGTTCGCTTTCCTTGACAATTCTTGCAAACTCGTAAAATAGTGTTCCACGTGTATCTTTTAAACCTTTTCGTTTACCAACCATTGAAAAAGATTGACACGGACTTCCGCCAACCAAAAGGTCAATTTTACCTTTATATTTTTTAGCTTTAATATCTCTAACGTCATCATACCATCTTTTTTCGTCCATATCATAATTTGCAAAATAGCTTTCTTTTACAAATTTATCATTATCACTTGCAAATATGATTTCAGTATTTAATTTACAGCGTCTAAACGCATATTCTATTGCTCCAATTCCCGAAAATAAAGTAGCTATTCGGGTTTTAGCTTTTGGGTTTTTAAATTCTTTTTCAGTCCATTTTTTTTGAAATGAAAGTCGGATTTGATTAGAAACATATAAATCCATATGTTCCTTAACAATATTTAAAACATCTTTATATTTTGGATATTCTTTTAGCTCATCAATTACTTTCGATGAATAATAATAGTTTAAAAGTTCGCTTTGTTCAGTTTCAAGAATCTCAGCCAAAAGTTTAACTAGTTCGGGCGACAAATTTCTTACTTCTCTTTCTATTTTCCCAAGTGTGGAAGTATCTATGTCAAGATGTGAAGCTACTTTTCTTAATGGAAAACCTAATTCAATTCTTCTTTGCTTGATATATTCTCCAAATGTTGATATCATATTATTGACATTTTTTTTAGGACTATTATTGTCCAAAAATATGGAATTTTTATTTGCGATACAAATTTCTTTTTTAATAATATAATCCCTAAATATGATTAATGTGGTGGAACAGTATTTTAATGTGCTATTTAATTTATTTCATTGAAAGCTATAGAAAAAAAACACAAAAAAAGCCCTACCTCAATTATAAAAGAAAGTAGGGCATTGTGATTGTTAGAGTAGATTACTCAAAATAACTAAAACTCTCATCTCCTTTAATCTGAAGTAAAGTATTATAAATTAGTTGAATAACGTTTTCTACATCCTTTTGGTGAACCATTTCAACAGTGGTGTGCATGTATCTTAACGGTAGAGAAATTAAAGAAGAAGCTACTCCTCCATTGCTGTAGGCAAAAGCATCTGTGTCAGTTCCCGTCATTCTACTAGCGGCCATTCGCTGAAAAGGGATTTCGTTTTTTTCTGCAGTGGTCATTATAAGTTCTCTTAATTTATTTTGCACTGCAGGAGCGTAAGAAATTACAGGACCATCTCCTATTTTGGTTAATCCTTCCTTTTTTTGATCAATCATAGGTGTGGTAGTATCGTGACAAACATCTGTAACAATCGCCACGTTGGGTTGAATACGTTGTGTAATCATTTCAGCACCTCTCAAACCAATTTCCTCTTGTACAGAGTTGGTGATGTATAAGCCAAAAGGCAATTCCTTTTTGTTTTCCTTTAGTAACCTAGCTACTTCAGCAATCATAAAACCACCCATGCGGTTATCCAATCCTCTACAAACAAATTTATCTTTGTTAAGAATAAAAAATTCATCTGGATAGGTAATTACACATCCCACGTGAACCCCTAATGCTTCAACTTCTTCTTTAGAAGAACAACCTACATCTATAGATATATTTTCAATTTTAGGAGTCTCTTCTTTAGATTTATCTCTGGTATGTATAGCTGGCCATCCAAAAACGCCTGGCACTACCCCATTTTTGGTATGGATATTAACCCGTTTTGATGGAGCAATCATGTGGTCACTCCCTCCGTTTCTAATCACATAAATTTGACCTTCTTCAGAAATGTAATTAACGTACCAAGAAATTTCATCAGAATGTCCTTCTATAACTACTTTATACTTGGCTTCAGGATTAATAACTCCAACCGCCGTTCCATAGGTATCAGTTATAAACTCATCTACATAAGGTTTCAGATAGTTCATCCAAATTTTCTGTCCTTCCCATTCGTAACCTGTAGGGGATGCGTTGTTTAAATATTTTCTCAGAAATGATAATGAATTTTCGTTGAGCATAAAATTATTTTTTAAATTTTGATTGCGAATTTAATAAGATTTTCAAACTCTAATCGTTTACAAATAGCTAATTTTGAATTATAATTTTATTCAACAAGTGCAAAAAGTAATTTACATAATTGTATTAGTCCTATCTTTTGTTTCTTTTGCTCAAGAAAAGGAGGTGAAAAATGATACGCTTCATAGTAATATACCTTCTACGGAGTTATCTTTTTCTGATGATGATTTTCATTATATGGGAAATATTGATTTAGATGATGTAATTGTCCTCCCAAAGCTAAAGTTCACCAATCAAAATGAGCTTAGAGAATACTTAATCTTACGAAGAAAAACAAGGAAAGTTTGGCCATACGCTTCTAAAGCGGCTACCAAATTAGATAGCTTGCAGGCGCGGTTAGAACGAATGGATAATAAACGTCAGCGTAAAAAATACACAAAATTAGTTCAGTCTTACTTAGAGGATGAATTTAAAGATGAATTGAAAAAACTAAGTAAAACAGAAGGTCAAATTTTAATGAAATTATTGCACAGACAAACCGGCACAACTAGTTTTGAAATTGTAAAAGATTTAAGGTCGGGTTGGAATGCCTTTTGGTACAACACTACTGCAAGTTTTTTTGATATTTCTATGAAAGAACCCTATGACCCATGGAATAACAAGGAGGACTTTTATATAGAAGATATTTTAAGAAGAAGCGCACAACAATCTACTTTACAGCTCTCCCCTCCTGCTTTTCCTATTGATTACTTTGAATTGACAGAACTTTGGAAGGAACAAATAGGTATTTTTGGAAACACTTATCCAAAAAATGAAAATACAGGTGAAATAAAAGATGTAAAGGAAATAAAAAAGAATTAAATGCTATGATTTTTCTTCAGTAGTTCATTAATTCATTTTTAGCAATCGATTTTGGATTTTCAACTTGAAATATCAAAAATAAATTCGAAGTAATTAAATGACATCTAAATCCAAGTCGTTTGATAAAACTTCAATAATGCTTCAACAAGACGGACTTAATTGGTCTTTCAACACTTTTCCGTTTTTTAGCCGTTAGCATTTCCCTGAAATCATTATGAATTTTTGTCTCAATACACTTAAATTTGAAGTTCGTAAATTCTTTTTGCGTGAATATGTCGGGTTAAATTGCAATACAGGCATTATATATTTATATTTGCTTTAAATCAAACTAATTTGAATGGATAAAATTCAAGATTTCTTATTTAAAAATCAAGCCTTCATATACAAAATTTTACTTTTTGTATTCAGTGTAAGTTTGATGGTTTATTTTTTTCCAAAAGGCAAGCAATTTAAATATGAAATCACCAAAAACAAGACCTGGCAATATGAGACTTTTTATGCACCCTTTGATTTTGGCATATTAAAATCTAAACAGGCCATCGAAAAAGAAAAACAACAAATAAAGAACAGCTTTATTCCTATTTTTTCATTTGATGAAGAAATAGCTAAAACTAAAATAGCTTTAGCTAGAGAGGGTTTTGAAAATTCTATTAGTGATACGCTAAACATAGACCAACAAGTAGATTTAATCAATTTTATTGAAAACCAAACCAAAGAAATTTATCTCTACGGATTAAAAAACGAATCGATAGACACATTAAAATCTTCTATTGTTTACTTAAAAAAAGGCAATCTTGTTCAAGAGGTTCCTGAACAAAAAATCCTAAGCATGAATGAAGTGCTTAATCTAATTGATGAAGGGATTAAAGTTAATGGATTAGACTTTTATCAAGCGGAATTAATTGATTTTTTTGAAGATTTCCTATCTCCAAATGTATATTACAACACCACCGAAAACAAAGCTCTTTTAGAACAGGAAATTGCTAAAATTTCACTTACTCAAGGAATGGTAAACAAAGGAGATAAAATTATTGAACAAGGACAAATAATAGATGCACAAAGATACCAAAAGCTAATATCGGTTGAAAAAAAATTCAATGAGTCAAGTTATTCTGATGAAAATTTAATGGTGGTTACTTTAGGGCAAATAATTCTTGTAGCAATGGCTATTTTGATGCTTTTGTTATTTATTAAACAATACCGATTTTCAATTTATGATAACAACAAACAATTGAGTTTTATCATATTTAATGTGTTAATTATTTTCTTTCTCAACTTGTTGGTAATAGAATTAGACCCAAACTACATCTACATTGTTCCTATTTGTATTTTACCTATTACATTAAAAGCTTTTTTTGATGCTAGGTTGGGCTTATTTACACATGTAATAACCGTACTTATTTTAGGCTTTATTGTTCCTAATTCATACGAGTATATGTTTCTTCAAATTATAGCAGGAATTGTAACCATCTTAAGTGTCCCAGAACTTTACAAAAGAGCAAATTTGTTTGTTTCTGTCGGTCAAATAACGTTGGTTTACTTAATTAGTTATTTGGCTTTTACAATGCTTCAAGAAGCAAGTATTCTAGAAATTAATTTACTTAATATTTTGCTTTTTGCATTAAGTGGATTAGGCTTACTTTTAGTACAACCACTCATTTATACGTATGAAAAAGTTTTTGGTTTGGTTTCAGATTTATCTCTTTTAGAGCTATCAGACACCAATAACAATCTTCTTAAAGAGTTATCTAATAAAGCACCTGGAACTTTACATCACTCGCTTAATGTGGCCAACCTAGCAGAGGCTTCTGCAAATACAATTGGGGCCAATAGTTTATTGGTTCGTGTGGGTGCGTTATATCACGACATTGGTAAAATGTATGATGCTTTTTATTTTACAGAAAATCAAACTACAGCGGTTAATCCGCATGATGATTTACCTCCTAAGGAAAGTGCTAAGATTATTATTGGCCATAGAATGAAGGGAATTGAAATGGCTAAGAAAAATAAAATTCCAGACCGAATTATCGATTTTATTAGAACGCATCACGGCACTACTACTGTTTATTATTTTTATAAAAAACAAGAAAAACTAACCCCTAATGAAGTGAATATTGAAGATTTTCAATACCCTGGACCAAAGCCTTTTAATAAAGAAACAGCTATCCTAATGATGTGTGATTCTGTTGAGGCCGCCAGCAAAAGCATCAAAGAACCTACTTCTAGTAAAATTGAAGGTTTTGTAGATAAAATTATTGACAAGCAAATAGAAGAAAAACAATTTGTAAATGCCAACATTACTTTCAAAGAGATAGAAAAAATTAAAGAAGTACTAAAAGATAAACTCAAAAACATATATCATTTAAGAGTAGAATACCCCGACTAAAAAAGCTAAATTTTACACGAATTAAAACCCTGTGATTTAGTCTTACAAACAGATAATACCAATGAAAAAAAACATAACAGTAGCAGTAGATGGTCACTCCTCTACCGGTAAAAGTACACTTGCTAAACAACTAGCAAAGCAACTTAATTTTATATATGTAGATACTGGAGCTATGTATAGAGCAGTTACTTTACATGCTTATCAAAATAATTTATTTAGTGGAACAAAGCTCGACCAAAGTCAATTACTTGAACAACTGCATCAACTGAAAATAAATTTTCAAGTCAATGCTTCAAACGGACAATCAGAAATCCATTTAAACAATGTAAACATTGAAGATCAAATTAGAAATATGGAAATTTCTGAGCGTGTGAGTGTAATTGCTCAACTTCCAGAAGTAAGAGAAAAACTTGTTGAAATACAGCAAGAAATGGGAAAATCAGGGGGAATTGTAATGGATGGAAGAGATATTGGTACAGTTGTATTTCCAAATGCTGAATTAAAGATATTTATGACCGCCAGTCCAAAAATTAGGGCTCAAAGAAGATTTGATGAATTAAAAACGAAAGGAGAAAAAGTGAGTTTTGAACAAGTTTATACCAACTTAATGCAACGGGATGAAATTGACTCTAACCGAAAGCATTCGCCTTTAAAACAAGCTGATGACGCTATTTTGATAGACAATTCAAATTTATCTTTAAAGGAACAATTTGAAATGATTAAAGCCTTGATTTTTTGCCGATCAGAAAGAGATTGAAAAAACAACTCAATCTTGAATTACCAAAGTATTGGTTGAACTTAAATGGAAGCTTTATCAAGCAATGCATAGCTGATTTTTATCCTACTCCTGGTATAATTTAAGACTTAAAAGCTTACATTTGCGTTTTCAAAAAATAAATTCATGAAAGCAGGAATTGTAGGTTTACCAAATGTAGGAAAATCAACCTTATTTAACTCATTATCAAACGCTAAAGCACAAAGTGCAAACTTTCCATTTTGTACCATAGAACCCAATGTAGGTGTTATTAATGTGCCTGATCCACGCTTATTAAAGCTAGAGTCTCTAGTAAATCCACAACAAGTTTTACCAGCAACTGTAGAAATTGTTGATATAGCAGGTCTTGTAAAAGGCGCCAGTAAAGGAGAAGGATTAGGAAATCAGTTTCTTGGAAACATAAGAGAAACAGATGCCATATTACATGTTTTGCGTTGTTTTGATAATGACAATATTGTTCATGTAGATGGTCATGTTGACCCCATTAGAGATAAAGAGACCATAGATATAGAATTGCAATTAAAGGATTTAGAAACGGCAGAAAAAAAACTAGAAAAAGTTAAACGCGCCGCTAAAACAGGGAATAAAGAAGCCCAAAAAGAATATGCTACTTTAGAAAAAGTAAAAGATGCGCTGGAAAGTGGTATTTCTGTTCGCGCAATTGAATTGGATCCTGATGATAGAAAAGCGTTTGTAAAACCATTGCAATTTATTACAGATAAACCTGTAATGTACGTTTGTAACGTTGATGAAGATGCCGCTGTAGAAGGAAACAAATATGTAAAATTAGTTGAAGAAGCTGTTAAAAACGAAGGAGCAAATGTTTTAACTTTAGCTGTTGGTGTGGAAGCTGATATTGCCGAGCTTGACGATTTTGAAGAACGTAAGATGTTTTTGGAAGATTTAGGCCTTGAGGAAGCTGGTGTTGCTAAGTTAATTCGCTCTGCTTATTCCTTACTTAACTTACAAACCTATTTTACGGCTGGTGAAAAAGAAGTTAGGGCTTGGACAATTCCTATTGGTGCTACTGCTCCACAAGCTGCCGGCGTAATTCATACCGATTTTGAAAAGGGGTTTATTCGTGCTGAAGTCATTAAATACAAAGATTTTGTAGATTTAGGAAGTGAAGCCAAAGTAAAAGAAGCTGGAAAACTTCATGTTGAAGGAAAAGAATATGTTGTTGAAGATGGTGATATCATGAATTTTAGGTTCAACGTTTAAAAAAAGTTGAAATTATTTTTGGAGAATTAAATTCCATTCTTATATTTGCAGTGGATGAAGT
>JAIUMH010000047.1 GCA_022565635.1 Flavobacteriaceae bacterium
GCTAAAATCTAAAGATATAACTGTATTACTAATTATTAAATTAGAAGTTTTAGGCTATCACGGCCTTTATGAAAAAGATCAAATATATTTTGAAACATTTTTTAAAAAATGTGAGTTAATTGGCATTGACTCATTAATTATTGAAACTGCAATTAATTTAAGACAATTTAAATCTATGAGTCTAGGCGATGCTATAATAGCTGCAACTGCAAAAGAGCATAGTCTAACTATTGTAACTGCCAACACCAAAGATTTTAAACATATTGAAAATCTAGAAATCATCAACCCGATAGCTGTTTAAACATGCCATCAACCTCATCACAAATCCTCCAAATCTGCAAAGTTCAATTTCCTGAAATTGAGCTAAAAACAAGAGACGCGCATAAATTGCGTGGTTATTTTGGTAATCTTTTTAAGGAACACGCTCCACTATTGAGCAATCATTATGAAGACGGAAGTTTACGCTATCGTTATCCATTGGTGCAATACAAAGTCATTGGCAAAACACCTATTTTGGTTGGTGTCAATGAAGGAGGTGAATTATTAACCCAACTTTTTTTGAAAATTAACGAACTAAATATAGATGGTAAAACCTACGGCATTCAATCTAAAAACATCAGCAGTACGAACAGTGAAATTGGTTTCTCTGAAAATCTCCATGAATACAAATTCAAAACTTTATGGCTAGCCCTCAATCAGAAAAATTATCAGAAATACAACAAGTTAGAAGATGAAGCAGAAAAAGATGACATGTTAAGAAGTATTTTAGTAGGTCACGTACTAAGTTTGTTCAGAAACGCAGGCATTGAGCTTGAAAACAGTCAAAGATTAATGGCAAAACTGAATGTAGAGCAAAAGCAAACGAAATTTAAAGATATAACTATGCTGGCATTTACAGGAAGCTTCGTAATCAATGCTGTTTTACCAGAATATATTGGTTTAGGGAAGTCTGTTGCAAGGGGTTTTGGCACAGTGATACGTATATAGAACACCATAATTTTTGAATTTTGAAAGGAAAAAATAATCCACTCATCTCAAACAGTGAAGTCATTGTTTTTAAACCCGAAAAAGGGCAAACCGAATTTCAGGTAATTCTTGATGGAGCACATGATACGGTTTGGGCAACTGAACAACAAATTATGGACTTGTTTGGCAAGGCTAGAAGAACCATTGGTGCACATATCCAAAATATCTATGATGAGGGGGAGCTTGATAAGAATTCAACTTGGCGGGAATTCCGCCAAGTTCAAAAAGAAGGAAGCAGAGAAGTTACCCGAAAAATAGCAGCATATAATCTTGATGTAATAATTTCAGTCGGGTATCGTGTTAAATCTGCTGTGGGTACTGAATTTAGAAAATGGGCTACAAAAAAACTAAAAGAACATTTAATTGTGGGCTACACAATCAATAAAGAGCTGCTTAAAAATGAGAAGAAAAAGTAGTTTCATTACAAAGAGAACTTCACTTGCTTCATCAGGAATTATTCGAGACTCAAAAGACTTTGACAGAAGGATTGAAACATAATTTGCTTAATATTGATTTCATAATTTAAAATTCTTACAAATCAAATCCACTGAAAATAAGAATAACCACATATACCCCAGTTAGCCCCCACTTTTTTCAGCAGATTAAGTGCAAAGGCCTTTGTATTGTTGGATAATGCAGACACCGGATTTAATTTTGGGTTGACTTTTGGTAAGCTGGAATTTTATTGGTGTTGGGGTTTTTTGAGAAGAAGCTCCTCACTTTTTTGGTAATGTTTTAAAACAGTCTCAATCATAGGATCAAAATGAAGTTTGATTTGGAGTGATTTTTCATCATCAAACAATTGTTTTGCAAGAACAGCTTTTAAGTAGTTTTTTAGAATGGGACTTTGTTCTGAAAAATCATAGGAAAAATTGAGTTCATTTAAGCTATCTTCAAATTCTTGAATCATGTTTTGGGTGAATTGTTCATTTTCTTGTTGAAATTCTTCAAACGAAAGCTGGTTATAATAGCTTCTGTTTTTTTCCATAAAATCAAATACAAACCTGTCCATTACTCCACCTTGATACATAAATTCATAATCGTTTTGCAGGTCGTTAGATTGGGGTACAAAAACATCAGGAACAATGCCGCCACCACCGTAAACAATTCTTCCTCCTTTGGTTTCAAATTGTAGAGAATCATTAACAGGGATGCTGTCTTTTTCCTTTAATTCGCCATTGGTAAACCTGTGGTGGTATTGATTAAAATAAGATTTAGACCCATTTTGATAGGGGCGCTGAATGGATCTTCCAGAAGGCGTGTAATACCTAGAAGTGGTTAATCGCACTGCGCTACCATCGCCTAAATTCATTTCTTTTTGTACCAATCCTTTACCGTAAGACCTTCTACCAATAATCCAACCACGGTCATTATCTTGCATGGCACCTGCAATTACTTCGCTAGCGGAGGCTGTTTTTTCATTGATTAAAACATAGAGTTTACCTTCCTCAAACATGCCATTGCTTTGGGCGTAACTTTCTTTTGTTTTGCCGCTTCTGTTTTTAGTGAATAGGATAGGGGTATTTTTTTCTAAAAATTCATCAGCAATTTCAATAGCCTCTCTTAAATATCCTCCGGTATTGTTGCGCAGGTCTAAAATTATTCCTTCGGGATTTTGTTTCTTTAATTTTCTAAGTTGATGTTTAAATTCGGCCGCTGTAGTTTCAGAAAAGCGGTTAATTTTAATGTAGGCAAGTTCTTCGTTCAGCATAAAACCAGCATCAACACTTTTTATTGGAACAATATCTCTTTTCAGTGTAAAGTCTAATAAGTCAGGTTCACCTTGTCGTTTTACTTGAAGGTGAACTTCGGTATCAATTTTGCCTTTAATAAAACCAGCAACTTCATCGGCTGTAAGATTTTTTCCGAATAAAGTATCGTTGTTAGCCGTTAAAATTCGATCTCCAGGAAGTAAACCAGCTTTTTTGCTTGGTCCGTTAGGTAAAGTGTGTATTACGGCAATGGTATCTTGAAGCTGGTAGTAGCTTATGCCAATTCCTACAATATTTCCTCTCATTCTTTCTTTCACCCCAGAAAAATCGTTTTTAGAAATATAAGTAGAGTGGGGGTCTAGTTTTTCTAAAATAGAATTGGTGGTTACGCTTACTATGCTATCAATATTTACCTCATCTACATAGTCTTTTTCAATATAACTAATAAGGTTAATGAGTTTTTGTTTGTTTTTGTTGGCGGGTATTTTTAGTCCACCGCCGGTAGAGCCAGCCATCCAACCCCCCAATATAATTCCTGTTGCCAGCGAAAAACCAATAACAAGTGGCACGTATTTTTTGGGTAAGTTACTCATTGTGAGAAATGTTTGTTAAGTGAGTGATGGTAACACCAGCTTTTTCTAAAAACTGAATTCCAGCATTATCTTTATAAGCATGTTGAAAAACCACACGTGTAATTCCTGCTTGATGAATTAGTTTACTGCATTCTTTGCAAGGAGAAAGCGTAATATACAAAGTAGCTCCTTTACAGGATTGTGTTGAACTAGCAACTTTAAGAATGGCGTTTGCCTCAGCATGAAGGACATACCATTTGGTAAAATGATCTTCATCTTCACATTGATTTTCAAACCCAGTAGGTGTGCCGTTGTAACCATCCGAAATAATCATTCGGTCTTTTACAATAATAGCCCCAACTTGTTTGCGTTTACAGTGTGATAGTTTGCCCCATTCTTGCGCAATTCTCAAGTAAGCTTTATCAAATTTCAATTGCTTTTTAGATTCCTTCATCAAGAGGTAAAGTTAAGATATATGGGTTGAAAAATGTATAAATAAACAATAAAAAACAGATTTACCAAATCCAAACTTCTTTTAAAATAGGAGCGGCTAATCCAGCAACAATAGAGGATACAATTAAAATCCAATCTCTTTTTGAAACCCTCAAAATACGTTGTGCTATAAAAGAAAGAAGCAAAACGGTGAGTACGGTTAGAATATGAGCAATTTCAATACCTATGGCAAATTGAAGAAGCACAACTAGCAAATTATCTACACTATCCGAAATCATTAAAAAATAAGAGGAGAAACCAAAGCCGTGGATGAGTCCAAAAAACAAAGTAACTAAGTAAAGCAAGTTAAATTTTGATGTACTACTGCTGTTTTTTCCTGCTTTAAAAATGGAGAAAAAAGCGGTGACAAGTATACTTACGGCAATTAGAAATTCAACCCAATCTTCATCAACTTGCACTACTTGATAAGCGGCTAAACCTAAAGAAATACTGTGTCCTAAGGTAAACATAATGACCAACCAAAATACTTTTTTCCAATCTTTAAAATTGTAACTAACCACTAAGGCTGTTAAAAACAGAATATGGTCATAGGCGTTCCAGTCTAAAACATGCTGTATTCCTAAATTGATATAAAACCAAAATTCAGACATTTTTGCTTACTTTTTTATACGTTTCAAAGGTGCAAAAAAAATAGGAAAAGGCAAATTAATATTTATCTAGTGCAAAGTGTTAATTTGAAACCTGATTTTTTTTAAAAAGAACTAAAAATGAAGCGGGTAGTATGAACAAGCAAAACCAATTGCCCATCCATTTTATTTTAAAAATATAAATTAAACGGGGCGGGCAATCCTTTTAAAATTTAGTAAAGCAATAATTGGTAGGCTGTTATACTTTGTATTTCAATACAGGAGATCTTCCTTTTTTGAAAATCTTATTGCTGTTGTGTTTTCCTGCACGAAGTTTCTTTTGCTCTTCGTAAGGTAGTTGGATTATTTCTTTGCAATGGTCTGAACAACAGTTTTCCATTTTCTGAGCACATTCATCACATTGAATAAAAAGTAAATGACAAGCATCATTGGCGCAATTTACATGCGTGTCACAAGCTTTGCCACACTGATGGCACTTAGCAATTACATCTTCCGAAATTTTTTCTGCACGTCTTTCGTCAAATACAAAGTTTTTTCCAAGAAATTTATTTTCTAAACCTTTTTCATTTACTTGTCTGGTGTATTCAATTATACCACCGTTGAGCTGAAAAACATTTTTAAAACCTTTATGTTTGTAATAGGCACTTGCTTTTTCACAGCGAATACCCCCGGTACAATACATGACTAGATTTTTGTCTTCTTTGTGGTCTTTTAGATCGTTTTCAATAATATCTAGACTTTCTCTAAAGGTATCCACATCTGGAGTTACAGCATTCTTAAAATGACCAATTTCACTTTCGTAATGATTACGCATATCAACCAAAACCGTGTTTGGGTCTTCAATAAGCTCATTAAATTGGTCGGCATCTACGTGAATTCCTTTGTTTCTCACATCAAATGTTTCGTCATTAAGTCCGTCAGCTACAATTTTGTCTCTAACTTTTACTTTCAGTTTTAAAAACGACTTATTGTATTGCTCAATGGCAATATTTAAGCGTACATTTTCAAGAAAGTAAATTTGATCTAAAAAGTTTTTAAACTCGTTAAAACGCTGTGCAGGAACCGAAAGCTGCGCATTTATGCCCTCATGAGCTACATAAATTCTACCCAATACTTGCATTTGATCCCAAGCTACAAATAGGTGGTTTCTAAAAAGTTGTGGATTTCCAATTTTGGCGTACTTGTAGAAAGAGATGGTGAGCCTTTCTTCTCCGGCTTCATCAATTAATTGTTCTCTTTCTCTAGCACTTAATTTGTTGTACAGTTGCATGCTATACTTGTTTTAATTAATTACTAAGAAAATTTTGGCAAATGTACAACAATTCTAGAACTTGGAGAAATTGAGTTGAATCCACAGTTGTTAACTCACACCATTTAAACCCTAAAACTAAACTAATGAATCGATTTTTTTTGAGCATATGTCGTTAAAAAATAAACCGTAGCTAAAGCTATGCTTGCCATAAATTGAATACAAAAAATCTATGGTAAAACATTCTTCAACCTATTCTTTAATGATTTTTTGTTGATGCACCTGTAGATTGCTCTTTATTTGTAAAATGTAAACTCCGTTAGGAAAATGTGATATGTCAATTTCATTTTCATGGATTAAGGGCTTCATTGGTTGTGCGTTACTAGAATATATACTCACTTCAAAATCAGAATGCAGTGGCGTATCTGAGCTAAAATACAATTTAGAGGTGGTTGGATTAGGGTAAATTTTAAATGATTGAGTTACACTTTCCTCTACTGAGAAACTTGGCTCATCTCCGTAAGTGATATTCAAAACAGGAGCAAACTCTTCATTGTTTGTAGCGTTGAAAATTAAATAAGCATCAGAATGATCTACTAAGGATAATCTGATTTGAGTTTGGTTTTGATGGTTTATGAACTCCAACAATTCTTCCGATAAGTTCAACTTTAACCAATGATTATTTTCTGCTTCTCCAAAGTAGCAAACTTCTGCAGATGCTTCTGCTGTAAAGTTAAAGTCCTCTTCACCTAGACCTTCATCCGTACCAAAAAAACCAGAAGTTACTTCAACAGAAAATACTATATTTTCTACCTCTTCAGAATGTTCTTTAATGCTTAAAAAAAGCGCTGCCTGAGCGGTATTGAAATTTAATGCATTTTCGGTTTCAAAATTTAAGATACTTTTGTGCTCTGTAGCATTAAAATTTCCAACAATTAATTCGTTTTCTAGTGTTGTAGAACTTGTAACCGAACCGTTTAAGTTTGATTGATTGGCAATAAAAATAGCATCATCCATTAATGCTTTGTGGTAATGTTTTTGCATTTGATAATTGATAAAAGCCTGGTACCCTAATCCTGAAAGATGAAAGCAATCTAAGAAAACCACGTAATTTCGCATGGACGCTTGTGGACTTGGAAAGTTAATAAAACCTGTTGGTAGTGGTGCTTCTAGCGCTTCATAGGTGCCAAATGGCGCTACTTCTAAAGGGGTCTCTTGACCAAAAATATATTGCATTAAGCCAGTTGCACTTATGTAGTCTAATTGATCATCAGCTTCAATAAGGTTTTGAATGCTAGCCGAAAAATCATTCTGTAATTCGTTTAAGGTTTGACTGTCTGGAAACCCCATATTTTGCCAAGTGCTGTAAAACGGATGTACTGCAGGAATAAAGGCCGCAGAAATAATTTCTTCAAAATTAGTATAGGTGTAACCTGACCAAACAATTTGAATATCAGGCTGAAAAGATTTGATGGATTGAATTAATAAATTTAAATTGGCAATCACACTATTTTTTAAGTCTTCTGTTTCGTCATCGGTAAAATTGATGTTCCAATTTTGCAAAAAATCATTGCCTCCCAGGCTGAGGTGTACAATTTTGATATCGGGTCTTTCCTGAAGCTGAAATTCAATTTCGTCTAAACGTTCTTGGGTGAGAAAATCTACCAAAGTAGCTCCATTTTCAGCAAGTATTGAGTTGGTGTAATAGGTCTTGTTGGTATGACCCCATTGAGGAAGAATGACATCAAAAGTACTGTCAAAATCCATAAAAAACGCCCAGCTGTCGCCTATTAATAATATTTCTTCTTTTACTTCCTCCTCACAATTTACCTGAGCATTGAGGGTGAAACCTAGACCTAAAAAAAGAAAAAAACAAAAGTAGTATTTGAATTTAATCATTTAAAATTTATTTGCAGAAATAGTAAAGTTAAACTGCGCTTCAGTATTATTTCTCCTCTTTTTCTTTCTTTTCTTTTTCTGTAGAATGAATAGAAAGAGGAAGGACCTGACTTATAAAGGTTTCATCCCGAATTACAGTATTTACCTTTACATTTTCTTGCTTTCTAATCACTTTGAATTTAACTTGGTCTTTTTCAATATTATTTTCTTTAGCAAACTTTTCAATTACTTCATCCGGTAGGATAATTGGTGGTTCACTAATATCCACAACCTCAGAAAAGTCAAGTTCAAAGTTGGCTTTTGCTTGACTTAATGCATGTAAACTAAAAAAGGCGAATAAAACTAGAATAAAAGATTTCATAAAAATGTGTTTTAAATTAAAAGCAATTTAGTAAATAAAATTGAAATCCACTAAATACCAAGCTTTTATTATTTGAATGTATTAAAAAAAACAACTACATTTGAATCAGTTTAAATTTAATTCAAACTTGAATACAACAAATGAAGCAATTTTTTAGAATGAGCATTTTTGCCTTAGGATTGTTGATTATTTCCTGCGAAAAAGCAAACACAGAAAAAAGTTCAACAGAAGAACTAGTATTAGATTGGTCTGAAATTGACTTTGATTTTAAAATTGATTTTGAAACTCAATTTGCTCTTGATGAGGTGGATTTGGAAGTGCTTTCTGATGAGTTAACTAGTGAAATTTATGCGCATGATTTTCAAGAGTCTAGGCTTAAAGAAAACCTTGATTTTATAGCTTTTACTATTGAGTTTACCGCCAGCAAAATACTTATTAATCCTTTGCTAGAAAACATTGAGATTACAGACGATGCAACTCTTTTATACACCTGTTTTGATGAAGTTTGTTTAAAAAAAGCCCTTAACCAGTCTATGAAAAAGCATGCTAATCAATCCACTACTAATATTAACTCACTACTCTTAGTATCCAGAAATTTAGAAGCATCTTATGTTTTTAAGAAACACATAAAAAATTAGGCTAAGTTAATTGGTTTGTAACTTGCTTCAAACTGAACCAAGCATGGATTTTACAGTTTAGGTTTTTTTCTGTTCGCCTTTTTTTCTGAATGTTGTTTTTTGCGTTTTAATCGCTTTAATTTAGTTGATTTTGAGGGTTTTGTAGGTTTTCTTTTCTTTTTCTTCTGAAGTGATTTTTCAAGCAATTCAAGAAAGCGCTCAATGACTATTTTCTTGTTTTTATGCTGACTTCTACTTTGTGAAGAATTCATTTGAAACACTCCCGATTTGTTGATGCTGTTTTTTAATTTCAATTGAAGTATTTCTTTTTCTTCTTCAGACACAGCTTCGCTTAAGGCTAAATTCCACTCCAAGATTACTTTAGTTTCTGTTTTATTTACATGTTGCCCACCAGGCCCACCACTTAAAGCGGTTTTAAATTGAATTTCTTGAAGTAAAGTTTTTTTGTCCATTTTTCAAATTTATTGTTTATATTTAATTTCTCTATTCATTTAGCTTAAAAAATGTAGATTATGAAAATCACATTATTCATTTTATCGGTTTGCTTCGTTGGGGTTGCCATGGCGCAACAAGAAGATTTTAAAGCTGAAGTACAAGCTTTTCAAGAAAACTATGAAGCTCATTACACCAACCCAGAAACTTCACCTTACAAAGAAAACACCCACTTATTTAAGGGACACCAATTTTTTCCTGTAGATGAAAAATACCGTGTAGAAGCGGAATTTTACCCCAAGGAAGCTTCGTTTACTTTTGCTACCAGCACCTCTCGTTTAGCTGAATATACACAAATTGGAATATTGAAATTTAGGTTGAATGGGAAACCTTATCAATTATCTATTTTTTACGACGATAGTTTTTTGGAAGATGAAGAATACGCCAACAAGGCTTTTGTTCCATTTTTAGATGAAACCAATGGAGATACTACCTACACTAACGGAAGATATTGCTATGTGCAACTTCCCATGGAAGCTGGCGAAGTAGTGATTTTAGATTTTAACCAATCAACTAACCCTTATTGTGCTTATGTAAGTGGTTATTCATGTGCTGTGCCTCCAGAAGAAAATACTTTAGATACCAAAATTTTAGCAGGAATTAAAACCCCAAAATAGAGAATTATGATCCATAAAATCAACAAAAAGTGGCTTGACAAAGAATTTCAAAAAATATTTGCCGGACTTTTTCTGGCTTGTGTCATTTTGCTAAGCATTCCACAAGTAGAAGCTTGTACGCGCGTGGTTTATAAAGGTCCCAACGGAATGGTGCTAACTGCAAGAAGCATGGATTTCTCCATTGATATTCCAGCTAATTTATGGGCTTTTCCTAGAGGTATAAAGCGTCATGGAGAGGTGGGTGAAACCAGTATAGAATGGGCTTCTAAATACGGAAGTGTGATTACAAGCTCATGGGATATTGCGTCATCAGATGGAATGAATGAAGAAGGATTGGTGGCTAATTTACTTTGGTTGGTGGAAAGTAAATATCCTGTATTTGAAAAAGATGGAGAGACGCCTGGGCTTTCTGTTTCGCTTTGGGCCCAATACGCCTTAGATAATTTTGCTACGGTAGCTGAAGCGGTTGAGGCTTTTAGTCAAGAGGATTTTGTTGTGGTGACCGATTATATTCCTGGAACCGATAAATACACCACGGTTCATTTATCGCTTTCTGATGCTTCAGGAGATAATGCTATCTTGGAGTATATTGACGGGAAATTAAAAATTCATCACGATGAGTCTTACACGGTCATGACCAACGACCCACCCTTTGATGAACAAAAAGCCATTCAGCAATACTGGAAGAAAATTCCTGGCAATGTGTTTTTACCTGGAACCAACAACCCTCCAGACCGATTTGTAAGAGCATCTTTTTATATTGACGCTGTGCCTCAAACAGATAATACGCGAGTGGCCGTTGCTAGCGCGTTTAGCGTAATTAGAAATTGCTCTGTACCTTATGGAATTACAACAGAAGGTTTTCCTAATATTTCATCTACCCGATGGAGAACAGTAGCTGATCAAAAAAACTTGGTGTATTATTATGAAAGCGTAATGACGCCTAATACTTTTTGGGTGGATTTAAAGAAAATTGACTTTTCTGAAAAAGCCAAAGTGAGAAAGCTAGATTTATCTAATCACCAAACCTATGCAGGAGAAACCTCAAAAGAATTCAAAAAAGCTACGGCTTTTAAATTTCAGGGCTTAGATTAATTATTTCCTGATTATAGCAACTTATTCAAATTTTGCTTTGAAGCTTGCAACGCAGAACTTTAATTCTATATGTAACAAAAAAAAAGAGCTAATTTTAAGTTAGCTCTTTTTTTGGAATAATTACATAGCTTATGCTTCTGCCTTGTAGCCTTCGTGTTTACTCAAAATTTGAGCAACTTGAGTTAATAAAATACCGTAAATTACTTTAGAAGATACATCAGCCACAGTGTAAGTCATTTGTCTTCCAACAACCCCAGACTCATTAAATAGTCCACCTTCAATTCCTAATAAGTGTGGCATTAGGTAAGCGCCTGGATATAGGAACCAAGATACTAAAAACAATACCCAAATAGCTTGTAAAGTTTTTTGAGCTTTTTCTGGAATTCCTTCTTTACCTTCTTTAATAACTTTATTCATTAAAAACAAGATATGGAAGAAGAACGCGGTTGAAATTGCACCCCATACAAAAAAAGCAGTCAAATCAGTAACCTCATAAAATTGACCGATATATCCTGTAATAATCATCATAGCTCCAGAAAAGAAAAATTGATTTCTGATGCTACCAAATTTAGATTTTGTGAGGGTAACTACAAACAAAATTTGAAACAACAGCATAGGTACGTCAATTAGCCAGTTTAAATACCGATAACCATTATTGAATAAATCCGCATCTTTCCCTAAAAAATATAAACCTTTTTCTGCGTCAAACACAAAGCTATCTGTCCAATTGTTGGCTTGAGCGTAAAGCAATAAAAAAGCTGAAACCATAACAACAACAGATAAAACTGAAGAGGTTCTATACTTGGGAGCAACTGTTTTTAAGGTGAGTATAAAATAAAAAAGTCCAGCAAGCATTACTGCATATCCTAGCGTTAAAACATGAGCTACCATTTGATAGGCCATTTCACTAAATCCTTGATCCTGACCAATGTAATTTTCAAAGGTCGCATTTCCTAATTCGAACATAATAATTTTTGATTATTTGGTTAAACAAGCTCAAATCTAAAGACAAAAAAAGATATTTTTATTAAAAAAATTAAAAAAGCTTAATATGTTGTGATTTGTGTTGCAAATTTAACTTTTATTAAAAGGTGTTTAAAAGCGATACTATTAATTTTTAATTCTATTGGTTTTTAAAGTAGTTGATTGTAAACTAACCAAGCTTTACTTTTTAAATAGGGGTGTAATTTTTCTGAATTTACTTCACGAAACAGTGCAAGTTTAGGATTTCAATAATTTCAACCAATAAAGACCAATTTCAAACAATAACTTTCTATTTTTGTGCTTTCAAATGAAAACTTATGTACAGAAGTCATACAAACGGAGAATTAAGAGCGCAACATATAAGTGAAAGTGTAAAACTTTCTGGATGGGTGCAGAAATCAAGAGATAAAGGTTTTATTATTTGGGTAGATTTACGAGATCGATACGGAATCACACAGTTGGTTTTTGATGCAGAACGTACCTCTGAAGATATCATGGAGAAAGCAAGAAAATTGCATAGAGAGTTTGTGATTCAAGTAAAAGGAAAAGTAATTGAACGTGAATCTAAAAATCAAGCTATTCCTACAGGAGAAATAGAAGTTTTAGTAGAAGATTTAGTGATTCTCAACGAAGCAAAAAACCCACCTTTTACCATAGAAGATCAAACTGATGGAGGAGAAGATTTACGCATGAAATACAGGTACCTAGACATTAGAAGAAACCCTGTTAAAAACAAACTTATCTTTAGAAGTAAAGTGGCTTCTGAAATTAGAAATTACCTTACACATCAAGATTTTATTGAAGTAGAAACTCCTTATTTGATCAAATCTACCCCAGAAGGAGCTCGTGATTTTGTAGTTCCTAGCCGTATGAATGAAGGACAATTTTATGCTTTACCCCAATCACCACAAACTTTTAAACAGCTTTTGATGGTAGGTGGAATGGATAAGTACTTTCAAATTGTAAAATGCTTTAGAGACGAGGATTTAAGAGCAGACAGACAGCCAGAATTCACTCAGATTGATTGCGAAATGGCTTTTGTTGAACAAGAGGACATTTTAAATACATTTGAAGGTTTAACGAAGCATTTGCTTAAAAAACTTAAAAACGTAGAAGTGAATAACTTTCCGCGAATGACGTATGAAGAAGCCATGAAAACTTATGGAAATGACAAACCAGACATTAGGTTTGAGATGAAGTTTGGTGAGTTAAACGAAGTTAGTCAACACAAAGATTTTAAAGTTTTTAACGAAGCAGAATTGGTGGTTGGAATTGCTGTACCTGGTGGGGCTTCAAAAAGCCGAAAGGAAATTGACCAGCTCATTAAATGGGTGCAACGTCCTCAAGTAGGGGCCAAAGGTATGGTTTATGTAAAGTACAATGAAGATGGAAGCTTTAAATCTTCTGTTGATAAGTTTTATAGCCAAGAAGATTTAAAGGCTTGGGCAGAAAAAACCAAGGCTAAAACAGGCGATTTAATTTGTGTGCTTTCTGGGGAAGCCAACAAAACTAGAGCTCAGCTTTCTGCCTTACGAATGGAATTAGCTGAACAGTTAGGCTTGAGAAAATCAGATGAATTTGCCCCGTTGTGGGTAGTTGACTTTCCGCTTTTGGAGTGGGATGAAGAATCACAACGATTCCACGCCATGCATCACCCATTTACTTCACCCAAAAAAGAAGATATTGCTTTATTAGCAACAGCTCCAGGAAAAGTTAGAGCCAATGCTTATGATTTGGTGCTTAATGGGAATGAAATTGGCGGTGGATCAATTCGAATTCACGACCAAAAAACCCAAGCCATGATGTTTGACTACCTGGGCTTTACTCCAGAAGAAGCTCAAGCTCAATTTGGTTTCTTAATGGATGCTTTTCAATATGGAGCACCTCCACATGGAGGAATTGCCTTTGGTTTTGACCGTTTAACGGCAATTTTAGGTGGACAAGAAAGTATTAGAGATTATATTGCTTTCCCTAAAAACAACGCAGGTAGAGATGTAATGATTGACGCCCCAGCAAATTTAGATGATATTCAACTAAAAGAATTACACCTGAAGCTAGATAGCAAGCCCAAAAACTAAGTTTTATGCTTAATAGATTTATTTGATAATATACCCCCAAGCCAGTAAAATGATGTATGTTTTGCTGGCTTTTTTAATGGATTAATTGAATATAATCTATACCAGTTAGTATTTGAAATTACTGCAAAAGGAAAAAAGACATTCCCGAAATGCGGTATAGGCTATTTTTTTATAGTGGCTACAATCAATAATCAGTGCTCAATTAGTAAAATAAGCTTATTTTAACAAAAGTCAATCGTATTGTTGTTATCTTTAAACAAAAAAGTTATGAAATTGTCAGCTATGTTTTTGGTTGTATTTACAACACTTGTATTAGTTGCAGTGACTATTATGGCTGCAATGAATTTACCTTTTAATTGGGTTTTTTACCTCACCGTGTTTGGTCAAGCTTTAGTTTTGTTGATGGTTTATAAGGTCTTAACCGATGATTATCAAACAAACAGAACCTTTGATGATTGGTATGAGGATATGCCAATTAAGCAAGAACAACAAAATTAGTTTCCTGTAAAATTTGATTGGCTCAATTAGTCATCTGTGGTTAAGTCGTTTGCTAAAAGATTAAATAATCTTGCTTTAGATTGCAACAGCCTTGCCGTTGCTTGAATTAGGTTCAGTTGGGCGTCTATTAGCTGTTGCTCTCTTGCATTAATCAAGAAAACCGAGCTTTCTCCAACACGAAACTTTCGTTCTTCAGCGGTAAGTAAATCACTGAAATTGGTTTTGATTTGGTTGATTTGGTTACGCTGAGTGCCAAATGAAATGATTTCTTGTTGCGCGGCTTCCAACCTGTTTTTAAGCTGTAAAGTTTGAAAATCATACTCCATTTCAGCGTCTTGCTTTCTAATTTTAGCTAGCTTTAGTTCTCCTCTTTCTTTTCTTAAAAAAATGGGAATGCTAAAACTTATACCTGCTTGATAATTACTGGTTGTAAATGTATCATACTGATCAGGTTGAGCACTTAATAAATTATAATTAACATCTAAAACAGGTTTCAAATTTTCGGCGGCTAGCCTTCGTTCAATATCTAAAGATTCAACATTGGTAGATAAAAACTCAAGAAGAGGGTGATTATCTAAGTCAACTTCTTCCATCTGAATAAGATTAGTTCCAAGGATTTCATCTACTTCATCTTGAGTGATTTCTTCAGGCAAAACACCTGGATTTACTTGAAGTGGCGTATTGTTTTCAAACCACAAAAAATTAGATATCTCTAATCTAGACTGGGTGCGTTTTAGGGAAGCTTGTTCTAGGCTCAATTCTCTGTTTTGCACAATAATTTTTGCTTCTAAGGTATCTATAATTGGGATATCACCTTGTAAGGCGCTTTCTTTAATACCTTCAAACCTAATTCTGGCATTGTCTACAAATTCAGAAAAAATTTCAACTTCTCGGTTAGCCATGTACCAATCAATATAGGCTAAAGTAGCGGTAAATAAAATGTCGTTAATTTGAAGGTCGCGCTCAGCTTTATTCAATTTTTGAATTAATTTGGCTTGTTTTACAGCCGCCATTCTGTCATTTATAAAAAGTCCTTGACCAAGAGGTAATGATACTCCGGCCTTATACAAACCATCTGCAGGCACATTTCTTTCTGGGTTGAGGAACGCTCCTTCGTTTTTTTCAAAACCAGCCTTGATGTCTAAGCCAAACCAAACGGGGATTGAGAGGCCTGCATCAAATATATTGTAATAATCACTTTCGTTAAACTCCTTTTCTTTGTAGTCAGCTTTTATTGTGGGGTCAAAGAATCCTTTTGCTCTTAAGCGTTCTGCTTGCGCGGCAGAAAGTCTTAATTCTGCTTGCCTAGCCACAGGGTGATATAGTTTTACGTAAGCCAAATATTCATCTAAAGACAAGCTCATGCCCACTTGTTCTTCTTGAGCTGTATGTAATTGGCTCACCAATAAAAAGAGAAAGAAAAAATATTTTTTCATAGGAATTATTGCAAATCCGGGTTCATGTCTCTAGGTTGTTCTTTGGCTCTTTGCTCTGGGCCGTAGTAATCTTGTGGAAAACCATTAATTTGTCGCCATAATTCATACCAAACAGGAACATTGTTAAGCAGTGCAAAGGTTCTAGCACCAGTTCCTGCTCGGAGTGGTTCGGGCCAAACCTCTCCTGTTTCAGGAGCAATAAGCACACGGTATTTTCCGTTTTCAGAAATAAATTGTTCAACAGCAACAATTTCGCCACCAAAAGTACCATAAGATAAGTTGGGCCATCCAGAGAAAAAGATAAAGGGCCAACCGTCAAAAATTATACGTACGCTTTCTCCTACATGTACTAGCGGTAAATCAATAGGTTCAACAAACATTTCTACCGCCAAATCTACGTTAGAAGGCATAATACTTACAATTTGAGCTCCTTCCATAAAAGTTTCTCCTACACCTCGTTGAATAGCTCGGTTAATGAATCCACTTTGTGGTGCTGTAATATAATTCAGATTACTTCGAACTTGTATGTTAGACCTTCTGTTTTCAAGATTAGCCAACTGAGATTCTGCATTAAACTGACTTGACAAGGTAGAAAACCGATCGCTTTCTGCTTTTGAAATTTTGTCTTGATACTCAGCTCTTAATCTTGAAAGTTCTATCCTTGCGTTAAGCACTTGATTTCTGCTTGCTAAAAGCCTGTTTTCTTGTGAAATTACTTCAGCTAAATTACGTTGATATTGCACTTGTTTAGTTTCTAAATCTGAAAGCGCTTTTAATCCTTCACTTTCTAAATTTTCAAAACGAGTAAGTTGGCGCTGAGCAATTCTCACATCAGTTTGTGCTGCTTCCAGTCGGATACTATCACTTTCAACCATTAAATTAGCTTGAATTAGTCGGTTTTCAGCTTGCTCTAGTTTTAAATCTCGTTCTTCATTTAAAGCTTCAATTTGAAAGTTTAAGGCAGTTACTTTTTCTTGAAAAGACTGATAAGACATTTCTTGCGCTTTTACTTGTATGTCGGTTCTTTCAAGTAATAATGGATCAAAAAAAGCATCTCTAATTTCAGAGATATATACAATTGTATCTCCTTTATTTACAAAATCTCCTTCTTGAACAAACCATTGTTCTACTCTACCGGCAATAGGAGATTGTATGGTTTGTGGGCGTTGGTCAGGACGCAGCGTAGTAATGGTTCCGTTTCCTCGAACAAACTGCGTCCAAGGTAGAAACATCATAATAAGAATTATAATTAGTAAAGCTACAATAAAGTGATTGAGCTTAAAAAATCTCTTCTTAATATCTGTAAATTGATAAGATTTAAAAGATTTTAAATCTTCATTAATCTTTATTTTATCTTTAGAAATGTGTAACATAGCCCTTAGTTTTTGTTGATGATTTCACCATTTTCAAGATAAATAATTCGTTTGCACTTTTGTTTCCAAAGCTTGTTCCTGCTCACAACCATAAGTGTCCAAGGATGAGATTCATCAAATAAGTAATCAATAATTTCCTGAACTTCATCTTCTTGAAATTCTACTAGTGGGTCTTTTAGTAGTAAAAGCTTAGGTTTAGTAATCACCGCTCTGGCTAACATAATTTTTTTAGCCACTGTGTAAGGTATATTTCTTCCTGCTGTTGCAATTTGAGCGTCAACACCTAGTTCTTGATTGTTGACAAACTTTTTCAATTTTAATTTTTCAATAACTTCAGCAAGCTCTCTATCTGTTACATCAGGATTATTGAAACAAATATTTTCTCTAATGCTGCCTTCAAAAGGTAAGTTGCCTATTAATGAATGTCCTACAAAACTCCTGTAATGGTCAATTTGTATGGTTTTTAGCGAATAATTATTGACATACAAGTTACCTTCAGAATATTTTTCTAGACCACCAATCACTTTAAGGAGGGTTGTTTTACCCGATCCAGAACTACCGTCTACAAAAATAGATTCTTTAGATTTTACTTTAAGTTTGATGTTTTTAAGAGCTTTGTGGTCTGCATTAGGATAAGTGATTCCTAAATCGTTCAGTTCCCAAATAAAGTCATCACTGTTTTTAAGGGGGGAAATACCTTCAGAATTTTCCAGTTTTTTATCGGTTACATAGCCTATTTTTTCTAATCCAGTGAGTACATCGTACACATTTTCTAATCCTTTAATCAATTTTTCAACAGAACTTGTCATTAATAAAACAACAACTTCTGCTGCAACAAACTGACCAATATTCATCTGTTGGTTAATCACTAAAAAACCACCAATAATTAACAAAGCTCCAACTACAAGTACTTTAAAGCCGATCATTTTGAAATATTGAAGGCGTAAAATTTTAAAGTGATCCTCCCTGGCGTGAAGATAATCATGAACTATTTTGTCTTGTTTAGAGGAAGCTAATTTAGAACTTCCAGAAACCTTGAAGCTATCTGTGTTTCTAGCTACCTCTTGTATCCAATGCGCAGTATCGTATTTGTATTTAGAAACTACCAAATTGGTAGATAAACCTATGGGCGCACTAAATTGAAATACAACGTAAAATAAAACAATTAATAAGACTCCAAATAATATAAAGAAAGGATGGTAAAAAGATAAAAGAATTAATCCGAATATGATTTGTAAAGTTGAGGTAGAAAAATCAATAATCATTTTTGGGATTCCCTTCTGAATGGTCATGGTGTCAAAAAAACGATTGGCCAATTCGGGTGGGTGTTTTCTTCCAAATTCAGCGGTAATTATTTTAGGAAAACGGTAAATAAATTCAAATGATGATTTTGTGTATAGCCTTTGTTGGATGTCTTCCGCAATTCTCATTTGCATATAGTTCAATAATCCCGCAAAGATTACCCCTATTAAAACTAAGGTGATTAAAACCACCATGGTAACTCGTAATTGTCCAGCTTGCACAAAGTTGATAATGGCCTGAATACCCAAGGGTAGAGAAAGCGAAACAACACCGGCAAAGGCGACGTAACCTAAAATAAGGTAAATGGCTTTTGTTTCTCCGCCAAGAACTTTCCAGAGCCTTTTTAATGGGGTGATTTTACTGTCTTGTTCAGCCATTGTTTTTTATTTTTAATTGATTAACCACTAAATCTTTAAAAAACAAAGAAGGAGATGAATTATTAGCATCTGTAATGTTTTTAAAGTGTTCTTTTAAGTAATGTTGATGTAATGCACCATCCAATATGGTTGAAGCTAAACTATTTGGAAACTGGTAGGTGGGGTCTATGCTTTTTATCATTTCTACAATTCGCAATACCAAACGTTTGTAAATTTGAAAAAAACCAGATTTGTTTTCATCATCTACCATTTTGTTATGGTAAGCTTTGGTAAACTCTGAAACCACAATATTTCGTAAAGAAATTTGATTGACGTTAGTTAGTGTTTCTATGTTTTCTGGTCTTCCTGTTATCAGCTCTAGAGCTTTGAGTAGTCTTTTTTCATTGCATTCAATAGAGTTTGTAGCTACTACAACGCGGTATTCTAACATGCCCCAATACAAAGAACACAAGTATAAAAGCAACTTGTGTTTGTTTTCAAAATATCTATAAATAGAACTTTCTGTAGATTTAATTTTTTGGGCTAGTTTTTTAAAAGTAAACTGCTCAAAACCAAGTTGGTCTAGCAACACCACAGAATTTGTGATGATGGCATTTCCCAATTCAGAGGATTCAGGATCTTTTAAAAAAAGACCTTCATTAATATTAATTTTTATCTCTGATAAAAGTGTATCTAACATTACTTTTATTTTAG
>JAIUMH010000048.1 GCA_022565635.1 Flavobacteriaceae bacterium
AATAGCAGAAGGAGATGGACACAAAGATTATAAAACAATTGAATCTGAAGATAAAAGAAAAATAATTAGTATAAGCCCAAACCCTTCAAATGCGAATACTACCGTATCCTATTTAATTGGAGAACAGGATAATGCCATGTTACAATTTACACATTCTGTTTACGCTTCCCACCATAATTACTTCCTTGATAATGAAACTGATGAATTAGCTTTAACCACTGTAGGTTGGACACCGGGTTTGTATGTGGTTAACCTAGTAGTGAATGGCGTAATCATCGATACTAAAAACTTATTAATTAATTAAAATCAACAACCATGAAATATTTATACACCTTTTTATTAGCTTTGAGTTTTTTAGTTTCTAAAGCTCAAGTAGAGCCTTTACTAGAACCCGAATATTGGACGATTGAAAAAGTTGTTATAGACAATGATACAACTTATGCAGACACCAATGATAATGATGAGTATGAGAAGTTAATTATCCAAGAAACTTCTTCTGACTTAGGTTATCTTGAATTTATTATTTTCCATGCAAACCTAGATTATGATAATGTTAATCAATCTTTTGATATGGTTGATGTTTTAGTTTCTTTTGAAGATGTCCCTGAAGGAATTACTGAAGCAGGACTATTATTAATTAACGCTTTTTTTGTTGATGAAGAAGATTATGCTAAAAACCCTTTCACCTACGATTTTCGTGAAGAGGAGGACAAAATCTATTTAGATATCACGAACGGTGAAGGTGATGTGGCTACTTTTTGGACGAGTACTTTAAGCACACCAAGTTTTGAAGAAATTGCTTTTTCGTTTTATCCCAATCCCGTTAAAGACCGCTTACATTTAGAAAGTCCCCATGAAGAAATTCAAAATATTGAAATTTTTGACATGAACGGGAAGCGAGTTTTGCAATCAAATTTTTCTATTCAAACCTATGTTGAAGTAGGTCATTTAGCTCGTGGAGTTTATATGCTAAAAGTGGATACAAAGAAGGGTAGTGCAACTAAAAAATTGGTGAAGGAATAGGTTAAGGTAAAGCAACGAAGCTACAAACTTTGTTTAGTAATGGAGAGACGTCTGTTTGCTTGCAAACCTTGTAAAGCAAACAAGTAATAACCCCCTTCCTAATGAGGACTAGTGCTCTTGTCTAGTGCACTTTAGCTTTTAGCATTCTTGGTTTGTTGAGGAAATCATTTTTTAATTCAATTTCTTTAAATCCCATTGCAGCTAAATCTTTCACTAACTGATTTCCGTATTGTTCATTAATTTCAAAAAACAAAACACAAGTTTGCGCTTGCTTTTTAACTAATCTTGCAATTTTGTGGTAAAAAATTAGGGGGTTGTTGTTTTCTACAAACAAAGCTAAATGAGGTTCGTATTTTAAAACATTTTCTTTCATTAAGGATTTTTCTTCGTTTAAAACATAAGGCGGATTGGATACAACAACTTGGTAATCTTCTTCTAGTGAATCAATTTCTAGAATATTCTTCTGTAGGAATTTTAAATCTACATGATTAAGTTCTGCATTTTCTTGAGCAACTTTTAAGACATTTTCAGAAACATCTAATACAGTGACTTCTGCGTGACTCAATTTTTTAGCTAAACTAATGCCAATACAGCCTGATCCTGTGCCAATATCAATGATTTTAGGTGATTGGTTTTGGTAAATTTCAGCCACCCATTCTACCAATTCTTCCGTTTCTGGTCGGGGAATTAAAACGGATGGATTGACGTTGAATTTTAAATCGCAAAATTCACTAAAACCAAGAATATACTGAATAGGTTCAAAGGTTGTTAGTCGATTTAAGGCTTGATGAAATAATTCAATTTTCGATTGTTCAATAATCAAAAAAGGCTCACTGAGTAATTCGATTTTTGATTTTTGTAAATAGGTTTCAGCTAGCCAATAAAACATAGTTCTAATTTCATTTTCAGAATAGAAGTCCTTCAGCTGAAGCGAAAATTCTTTTTTAATTTGGGTAAGTTTCATGTTATAATTCTTTCAGCATAAAAGTTGTGCAACTAAAATGTTCAGTGTTACCCAATCGTTCTTCAATGTATTGAAAACCTGATTTTTCATAGCGTTTTCTAGCGGCTTTCATAAAGGGTAAGGTTTCAATATAGCAATGCGTAAAACCAGCTTTTTGGGCAAAATTTAAACAAGTATTAATCATTTTTTCTGCCCAACCTTGTCCTCTAATGCTTTTATGAAAGTACATTTTTTGAAGTTCGCAGATATTTTTTTCACCATTTAACAAACCGATTCCTGCGCCACCTAAAATTTCATCTTTTTTGGTGATTACAAAATATTGAGCTTTGGGGTGTAAATAAGCTTCACTAAGGTTAAATAAATGTTTATCAGCGTAAGCAGTTCCAGTTTTTGGTGCATTTTCGCCTTCCAAAACCAATTGAATTAATTCACCTAACTTTTGGTTATCTTGATGTTGAATTGGTCTAATTTGAATTTTTGACATTAAATATTAATTCTATTTTTGTGGCGTGAAAATACAAGAAAAATATATAAATAGGTGTTTAGCCTTAGCTAAAAATGGATTAGGAACTACTTACCCAAATCCATTGGTTGGTGCTGTGATTGTTTATGAAGATAAAATTATAGGCGAAGGATGGCATCATCAGGCAGGAAAAGCGCACGCAGAGGTGAACGCAATACAACAGGTGGAAGATGAAAATCTGCTTAAAAAATCTACCATTTACGTAAGTTTAGAACCTTGCAGTCATTTTGGAAAAACCCCACCTTGTAGCGATTTAATCATTGCTAAAGGAATTAAAAATGTGGTGATTGGTATGCTGGATCCTTTTGAAAAAGTGGCAGGACGAGGCATTAAAAAATTGATGGAAGCGGTTTGCAATGTTCAGGTAGGGGTTCTTGAAGAGGCTTGTAAGGAGTTGAACAAACGCTTCCTGACCTATCATTTAAAAAAACGACCTTACATTATTTTAAAGTGGGCGCAGAGCAGTGACGGATATTTGTCGCCTTACGCTTGGCCAGAAAAACCCAAAGGGCAAGCGCCAGTTTGGATTACAAGTCCAGCTTCAAAACAGTTAGTTCATCAATGGCGAGCAGAGGAACAGGCTATTTTAGTGGGTAGTAAAACTGCTTTAGCTGATAATCCACAACTCAATACCCGTTTATGGGCTGGCTCTCATCCTTATCGTGTGTTGTTGGATCCCGATTTAGAAGTAGGAGAGGATCATCATCTTTTTACGGATGGAAATCCTACCTTGGTTTTACATAAAGCTAACATAACCCCAAAACTAAAAAATCAATTTGTAGATTATCATGCCGTTGAAGTGGATCAAAACTTACCTGAACAAATTTTAGAAATTTTGTATAAAAAAGGCCTTCAGTCTTTAATAATTGAAGGCGGAAACTTAACTTTGCAAACTTTTATAAACAAGGGGTTGTGGGATGAAGCACGTGTTTTTAGTGGAAATGTGCATTTTGGAGGAGGCACCCCAGCGCCAAGTATTGGTGGAAAGTTACTTAGTGAACAACAAATTAATTCAGATCTTTTAAAACTATTGAAAAATGATTAAAAGCCTAGTCTTTGATTTTGGTGATGTTTTTTTAACTTTAGATAAGTCGGCCACTCAGAAAAACCTTCAAAAATTTGGAATTAATGAATTTAGTAAAGATATGATTATTAAAAATCAGGCTTATGAAATGGGCTTGATTTCTACCCAAGATATCATTGATTACTATACTTCAAATTTCCCTCAAATTGATAAATTGGATTTTATTCATGCATGGAATTCCATTCTTATTGATTTTCCGCCTCATAAATTAGATTTTATTCAACGCCTTGCTGAAGAAAAATCATTTCAGTTGATTTTGTTGAGTAACACCAACGAATTACACATTGATTGGGTCAAAGAAAACATCAGTTTTTTTAACGCATTTAAAAACTGCTTTGATGCTTTTTATCTATCGCATGAAATTGAATTAAGAAAACCTGATCAGGCTATTTATCAATTTGTACTTGATAACCACGATTTAAGTCCAGAACAGGCTTTGTTTATTGATGACACCAAAGAAAACACTGACGGAGCCAGCCAATTAGGAATCAAAACTTGGCACTTAAAAGCCGGAGAAGAAGATGTAGTTGATTTGTTTAAAATTAAAAGAGATATCTTGTTTTGATAGCGCTGTTATTGAGTATACTTTCCTCAACTTTGATTTATGTAGCTTTTACAGTTTTAGGAAAGTTTAAAGTCAATAAATTACATGCCCTAATTTTTAATTATGTAGTTGCTTTTTTTCTAGGATATTTTTTAAGTCCCATGGGTACCTCATTGCTAGAATACCCCAATCAAGATTGGTTTTTAGGTTCACTTATTTTAGGAAGCTTTTTTATACTTACTTTTTATTTGATGTTCACCACCACACAAAAACACGGAATGTCTGTGGTTTCTGTAGCCAGTAAAATGAGCGTTTCTATTCCGGTGATTTTTGTGATTATCTTTTATGGAGAATCACTAAATTTTTTAAAAGTACTTGGTATTTTGATGGCTTTGTTTTCTGTATATTTAGTTTCAGTAAAGAAAAAAACAGGAAGTGAGTTGGTAAATTCTTCTTTGTTACTTCCCTTTTTGGTTTTTTTAGCCAGTGGAACGGTAGAATCTACCTTGAAATATTTGGAAGATGCTTTTGTGAAAAATGAAGATGTTCCCGCTTTTTCCTCTAGTGTATTTTTCTTTGCAAGTATAATAGGTTTGGTGATTTTTGCAGTTCAGTACATTCGAAATTCTGAAGGCATGAAAAGGAAATCTATTCTTGGTGGTGTGGCCTTGGGTGTACCCAATTATTTTTCCATTCATTTTTTTATACAAGCTTTAAAATCAGGTATATTTGAATCGTCTTTAATTTTTATAGTCAATAATATTCTAATTGTTTTACTTTCTACTTTTATAGGTGTATTATTCTTTTCTGAAAAACTTCAAAAGCAAAACTGGTTAGGAATTTTGATTGCCGTAATTAGCATTGTGATTGTTTATTTATCTTCGCAAGAAATTTCAGCATAAAAATAAAACTTATGGAAAAAGACGCTTATAAAACGCTACTTCAGCCTGGTAAGGAGACCTTGTTTAAAGAAAAAGGAAGTAAGTTTTTTGGGTATGCTTTTCCGGTCACTTCAGAAGAAGAAATTAACCAATGTTTAGAGGAGTTAAAAACCAAACATCATAAAGCTCGTCATTTTTGTTATGCTTGGCAGTTGGGTAAAAATTACCAACATTTTAGGGCCAATGATGACGGAGAGCCATCCAATTCAGCAGGAATGCCCATTTACGGTCAACTGCAATCCTTTGAAGTCACCAATTGTTTAGTGGTTTCAGTGAGGTATTTTGGAGGCACAAAATTGGGTGTAGGTGGGCTAATTTCAGCTTATAAAACCAGTGCTCAATTGGCTTTAGAAGCTTCTAAAATTGTAAAAAAAACCATCGATTTAGAATTTCAGGTGAAGTGTAATTACGATATGATGAATGTGGTTATGAGGTTGGTAAAAGACTTAGACCTTGAAATCAAGCATCAAAATTTAGAAATGGACTGTGATTTTAGGCTTTCTGTGCGAAAAAAAGACTTTGCTAAAGTTTTTGATCAATTTGAAAAGACTTATGGTTTGGAAGTAAAAGCTTTGGAGGAGTGATTTATCCTACTTCTTCTGTACCACTTCAAAAACCTTTTGCCCGTCGCATTTAAGTGTTTTAGAAGGATATTTGAGTAGCAAAGCATAATCATGCGTAGCCATTAAAATAGTATTTCCATTTTTGTTGATTTGTTGAAGAACTTCCATTACTTCAACTGAAGTCTGAGGATCTAAGTTTCCAGTAGGTTCATCGGCTAAAATCAGCTCAGGATCATTTAACATAGCCCGAGCAATGGCAACACGCTGTTGTTCACCACCAGAAAGTTGGTAGGGATATTTAAAGTTTTTAGTGTTCATGCCAACTTTTTCAAGCACATCTTCAACGCGGTTTTCCATTTTAAGCTTGTCTTTCCAGCCGGTAGCTTTCAACACAAAAATAAGATTGTCTTTTACAGTCCGGTCATTTAAAAGTTTAAAATCCTGAAAAACTACACCTAGTTTTCTCCTTAAGTGAGGAATTTGTTTGGTTTTTAATTTCTTTAAATCAAAATCTACAATGTGGCCATCGCCTTCTATTAAGGGTAAATCGCCATAAAGCGTTTTCATAAAACTACTCTTTCCTGTTCCAGTTTTACCTATCAGGTACACAAATTCTCCTTTGTTAATGGTGATGTTTACATCAGACAAAATTAGACTTTCACGTTGATAGATTTTTGCGTTATCTAATACTAGAATAGGTTCACTCATGATGTTGAATTCAGAAATTTCCGCTAATATATAGATTTATAAACGATTATTTTACCAAGTAATGTATTTTTTGATGCATTGTTCTTCAATTAAAAAACTTATAAAGCAAAGAATTTTTTTGGTTCTTACTATTTTGGTTTGAATTGTTAAAAACTCAGCAGGAATAAAGTCATCTAATCCAGAAAATTTACATAAATTAGCCCCTTGAACAAAATTAATTTAAAACTTAATTTATGGCAGAAGGTGAACAGTTGATTCCTATCAATATTGAGGATGAAATGAAAACAGCATACATTGATTATTCAATGTCTGTAATTGTATCTAGAGCGCTTCCAGATGTGCGAGATGGTTTAAAACCCGTCCACAGGAGAGTTCTTTTTGGAATGAATGAATTAGGGGTTTTATCTAACAAATCCCACAAAAAATCAGCAAGGATTGTCGGTGAAGTATTAGGTAAATATCACCCTCACGGAGATACTTCTGTATATGATACAATGGTGCGTATGGCTCAAGAATGGAGCATGCGTTATCAATTAGTTGATGGCCAAGGTAACTTTGGATCGGTTGATGGAGATAGTCCAGCGGCCATGCGTTATACAGAAGCCCGAATGAAAAAAATCAGTGAGGAAATGCTCTCTGATATTGATAAAGAAACGGTAGATTATTCACTTAACTTTGATGATACCTTAGAAGAGCCAACGGTGTTGCCAACGCGTGTTCCTAATTTGTTAGTGAACGGTGCCAGTGGAATTGCCGTAGGTATGGCAACCAATATGGCTCCACACAATTTAACCGAAGTAGTGGACGGTATTCTTGCTTATATCAAAAATAGAGAAATTGATGTAGATGAGTTAATGCAACATATTACAGCACCTGATTTTCCTACAGGTGGAACCATTTATGGTTATGATGGTGTTCGTGAAGCTTACAAAACAGGAAGAGGCCGCGTAGTTATGCGAGCTAAAGCCAATTTTGAAGAAGTGAATGGCAAAGAATGCATTATTGTAACTGAAATTCCTTACCAAGTCAATAAAGCCGATATGATTAAGAAAACGGCCGATTTGATTAACGATCAGAAAATTGAAGGCATTTCTTTAATTCGTGATGAGTCTGACAGAAACGGTATGCGTATTGTTTACTTTTTGAAAAGAGATGCAGTACCCAATGTGGTCTTAAATACCTTATATAAACATACAGCGCTTCAATCGTCTTTTAGCATCAACAATATTGCTTTGGTGAAGGGGCGCCCTGAAATGTTGAACTTAAAAGACTTAATTGTTCATTTTGTAGATCACCGTCACGATGTGGTGGTAAGAAGAACCACATACTTGCTACGTAAAGCCGAAGAAAGGGCCCATATTTTAGAAGGTTTAATCATTGCTTCAGATAATATTGATGAGGTGATTAAAATTATTAGAGGGTCTTCTAATGCTGATGAAGCAAGAACTAAATTGATTGAGCGATTTGAATTGTCTGAAATTCAAGCAAGAGCTATTGTTGAGATGCGTCTTCGTCAATTAACTGGATTAGAACAAGATAAGCTTCGTTCAGAATACGATGAGTTAATGAAAACCATTGAAGATTTAAAAGACATTCTTGCTAATGAAGATAGAAGAATGCAGATTATCTCTGATGAATTATTAGAAATACAGGAAAAGTACGGTGACGAACGCCGTTGTGTAATTGATTATTCTGGCGGAACTTTAAGTATGGAAGATATGATTCCAGATGAAGCCGTAGTCATTACTATTTCTCACGCTGGATACATTAAAAGAACACCGCTTTCTGAATATAAAACACAGAGTAGAGGAGGGGTAGGCCAAAAAGCTACTACCACCAGAGATGAAGATTTTTCTGAATATTTATTTGTTGGAACCAACCATCAATACATGTTGTTCTTTACTCAAAACGGAAAATGTTTCTGGATGCGGGTTTATGAAATTCCTGAAGGGAGTAAAGCCTCCAAAGGTAGAGCTATTCAAAACTTAATTAGTATTGCTCCAGATGATAAAATCAATGCTTTTATCTGTACACAAGACCTGAAAGATGAAGAGTATGTGAACAGTCATTATGTGTTGATGGCTACCAAAAAAGGGCAAGTTAAAAAGACCTCTTTAGAGCAATATTCTAGACCAAGGTCTAACGGGATCAATGCCATTACCATTAAAGAAGGAGATGAATTACTTACCGCTAAATTAACTACTGGAGAATCTCAAGTAATGCTAGCACTTAAATCAGGTAAAGCTATCCGATTTGAAGAAAGCAAAACACGCCCAATGGGAAGAGGAGCCTCAGGTGTAAGAGGAATTACTTTGGGAGGACCTCAGGACGAAGTTGTTGATTTAGTAATCATCAATGAACCCAAAGAAGAGACGGTATTGGTAGTATCTGAAAATGGCTATGGTAAACGAACTTTTGTAGATGATCCAGAAAGTGGAGAAGCCGTATACCGAATCACTAATCGTGGTGGTAAAGGAGTAAAAACCATATCTGTAACAGATAAAACAGGTAATCTTGTAGCTGTTAAAGCTGTAAGTGATACTGATGAACTGATGATTATCAAAAAATCTGGAGTAGCCATTCGATTGTCTTTAGACCAAATTAGAACCATGGGTAGAAATACTCAAGGAGTTAGGTTAGTGAATCTAAAGGACGGTGATTCTATTGCAGCTGTAGCTAAAATTGCTATTGATGATGAGGAGTTGCAAGAAGATGAGGGAAATTCCACACCAGAAAATTTAGATGATACCCAAAATTCTGTTAAGGATACAGAATAAATCCTGTAAATTTATTTTATTGATTTTATAAACTAAACATATTTTAAAATGATAAATAAGAAGATATTTTTAATCACCATTTTATTGCTTTCTGTTGGTGTTTTTGCCCAAAAGAAAGAAGTTAAAAATGCAGAAAAGGCCTTAAAGAAAGAGTCCGTTGAAGGTGTTGAAGAAGCTTTTGAAGAGTTAGAAAAAGCATCTAGCATGCTTGATGATTTAAATGATAGATATTTACTTAGATACTATAAAGCTAAGGCAAATGCTCACGGCATGAACTACACTCTGAATTCACCTGAATTAGAAGAGCTTGTAAATGCTGGTCGTGCATTTAAAGAGGCTTTAAAAATTTCTGATACAGATAGAGAGGCAGTTGCTGGATTAGAATCAGTAAAAACAGCTTTAGTTGAACAAGCTATTGAAGGGCAAAATTCAGGAAACAATAAACTAGCAGCTAAAAACATGTTAGCTTCATATGAGTTAGATAAAAAAGATACAATTTACTTGTATTACGCTGCTGGTAATTTTATAGGCGCTGAAGATTATGATACTGCTTTAAAGTATTTTATTGAACTTCAAGACCTTGGTTTTGAGGGGAAGCAAACCAATTATTATGCAATCAACACAGATACAGGAGAAAAAGAAAATTTTGCTAACGAAGAGGTTAGGAAATTTGCTTTACAAGATGGCTCTTATAAAGATCCAGAAGATGAAGTGACTGGAAGTTTAAAAGGCGAAATAGCCAAAAATATTTCTTTGCTTTATATTCAAAAGGATGAAAAAGAAAAGGCTATTGAGTCTATTAAAAAAGCCAAAGAATCTAACCCAGGTGATTTAGACTTATTACAAGCTGAGGCTGATTTGTATTATCAGTTAGGAGATATAGAACAATATCAATCAATCATGCAAAACATCATTGAACTTGCACCTGATAACCCTCAATTTTTCTTAAATCTTGGTATAACTGCTGAAGAGCTAGGAGATACAGAAGCCGCTGTGGAATACTATGAGAAAGCAATTGAACTAGACGAGGATAATGTTGATGCTTATCTTTATATTGCTGTTTCAATTCTAAATAAAGAACAGCCCATTGTTGAGCAAATTAATAAATTAGGCCACTCTGCAGCTGATAATAAGAAGTTTGAAGAGTTAACAAAAATAAGAACTAAATATTATATTGAAGCTCTACCCTACATAGAAAAGGTCATTGAGTTAGATGATACCAACGTAGAGGCAATCAGAACTTTGATGAATATTTACTTTCAGTTAGGTGAAGATGAAAAAGCTGAAAAAATGAGAAATAAACTTAGGGAATTAGAAGACTAATTCTTCCAAAGCATTTTTTGAAAAAGGAACTCTTTATAGGGTTCCTTTTTTTTTGTAATTAGACAAGCTTTTTTACTTGTTCTTGCTTTAAATTTTATTACCACTTTTACCTTTCTGAATTTTCATGAGGCAAGCGGATATGTGAGGGTAAAACCGAAGTCCTTTGTTCTGGTTCTTTCTTTTTATCTTTTCTCTCATTCTGTCTTTTGATACGTTCTTCTTCTTTAAGTAGAATTTTTTGAAGCAATTCTTTAAAGGTATTGAAATCTACAGCATAAGATATTCCCACTCCTTGTGTGTAAGCCAATTCTTCTCCCACAAATTGAACATCACTTTCTCTATTAAACACATTGGCTTGAAGGCTTCCAGAATCATTGAGTAAAATATTAACTTCCACATTACCAAAAATAAAACTTTCTGTGGTACCTCCAACAGGAACACCAAAACGGCCATTGATTAATACCCGATCTGTGATTTGTGTTTGAAAACTCATTCCTACTCTGTCGCCAGTTTGATTTTGGTCGGGTACACGCTGGGCTTGGGTATAATCTAAACCTACCTTAATTTTTCCATCCTCATCAGCTAATAAACCGTCCATGATACTGGAAGCACCTTCTACCAAATTTCCAGCAATAGCGCCTTGTCCGCCAATGCCGTCTATGTTATAAAAAGTACCCTGCGCAACTAAAGAAAGTGCTTGAATTTCAATATTCTCCCTTCCTTGAATTCGATAATCTAACTCAGATTTTACAATAGAGCTTAAATTGGGGTAATTGATTTCAAAATTGATGTCGGGTTGTATAATTTCACCATTTAGATTAATCACTACTTCTACTGGAATATCTCTATTAATACTTGGGTTTTCTAAAATCATAGCTGGATTAGCTTGAGTTTTATAGATGGCTTGCACATCCATATTTGCTCGAAATGGATCTCCATTCCAAACCACCGTACCGCCTGGTTGTACATTAAATTTCTTGTTGACAATGCCTGCGTATTTAAAATCGTAAATTCCTTCAGCCACTTCAAAATCGCCAAACATGGTAAATTTTCCGTTGGTGTTAATTTCAATCAGTAGGTTTCCTGTACCTCTTCCTTTTAAACTACTACCACTGCTTTTGTCTACTACAATTTCAACTTCAGCATCTTCGGTAATATCTAAGTCAAAATTCATTTCAATTCCTTTTACATCATTAATTTGAAAGCTTCTACCTTCAATTTGCGCTAGTTTATCTTCAGGAGTTAAGAAATAAATATAATTAGCTTCACTTAAAAATTCACTGTCGTCTAACGGAATTTTGAATACTGTATTTTTATTAGTACGCGCATTGACGTTGATATTTAGTTCATCAGTAGGGCCTGTAATTTCTGAGTTTCCTGTAATAAAAGCTGTTCCGTAGTAAAGCGCACCTTCTTTATAAGGCGTATCTAACACCAACAAATTTTCTCCACTAATATTTAAATCCAGCTTCCAATCTTTAAAGAAATCGCTTTCAATAAAACCGTCTAATCTTCCTGTAGTTTTGTATTTGGTATCTTGAATTTCTACACCCGTAAAAATGAAGTCGTTGTCAAATAAGTTTACTGTAGGTTCATTTAAAAAATCGATATCTACATTTAAGTAAGGCACCTGAAGTCCGGCTTCTGCCATTTCTACAGTTCCATTAAAAACAGGCTGATTTAGTAAACCTGTAAGTTTTAAATTAGCAGTAGCTAATCCTCTTATCTGTTGAATAACATCTCCACCAATGGGGGATATAGGAGATAGGGGCAGTTTTTGAGAAACAATATCAATATTGTACTCTTGTTGGTCGCCTTTTCTAAAAATCTCTCCATTGGCCTCTAGAAGAGTATTTTGATTAGAATCAATTAAGCTTAGCATCAAGTCAAAATTATCAAATTCATCTTGGCCATCAGCTTTTAAACTTAAGTCGCCATAAGTGTATTCATTCAATTCAAAATTATTGATTTGTGTATTGATGTTAGTACTAATTAAATCCTCTTTTTGCAAGTAATGAAGCTTCCCAGAGAGGAATCCATTCACCTTAAGTTTTTCATTTTCGGGCAGGATTTTATCCAGTTCAACTTCATTTAATTCCAATTGTAAATCGTTGTGATTGCCTTCATTCAAGAAGCCAATCAATTGAATTTTTGCTTGGTCATGGCTTATGGTAATAGAATCAAAACTAAAGTTTTTTAAGTTCCTGTCTAAACTCACCTTGTTTTTGGAGTTTCCTTCTTTGTTAATGTCCCATTCGTAATCTTTATAGGTTATTTTTGAAGGATTGAAGCCCACAATTAATTGATCTTCATCGGTGGAAGTTTGGTATAAATTGATGTCAAATAAATCGGCGTTTTTTTGACCCCCTTTAAATTGTGAACGAATAAAAAGCGTATCGTTTTGAGTTTGATTAATTAGACTAAAATCTTTTACTTGATAGAATGATGTCTTTAACTCATCAACACTAACAATGGTATTTACCAACGGGTCTTGATTGTTAATTTGGAGATTGATCCCCTTCATTAAATTACCGTAAGCTTCAATTTCTGGCGAATTAAAATTGATTCTAAAATAATTTTCATTAGCCACTATGCTACCGTCAATATTAGTACCAGCTTCAAATCTAATTTCAGGAAATAGGGCTTCTACGGCTTTGTCGTAAATAGCTAGTTCAAAATCTACGTAAGCAAACTCACGGAGTTGTCTTTTTTGTTTAAAATACAGGTTTTCTACTGCTTCTCTTATAATTGCTGGAAGTTCAGTAAGTTTATAGATACCGTTAATTTCACCTTGAATAATTTCGGGAGCATTTAACCTGATTTTTCTAACATCTCCATCAAAAACAGAGCTGGCATATAAGTCATCAAATTCAAAATCACCTTGCGAGTTTTGATAGCTAAAATCGTGTAATTTCAAATTTCCAGTAGCGTTATTAATGCTGTTTCCTTGAATATCCATTACCAAGTTCCCTTGCAACTTGGCAATACTGTCTTTGGTGAAAAGATTGGTTTTTACTAAATCGGCATATTCTATCTGCGCTTCAAAATCATAGGTATTCCCTCCTTCGCTTAAATCTGCTAAACCCTTGAAATTAAATTTGAGATTCTCGTCATTAGACTTAACTGTTCCATTAAAAATGGGATCTTGCAGGTTACCATTTACATCAATATTTCTGTAGGTATATCCGCGGTAAGTAAAGGCGTCAAAATTACCTTCTAAGGCGGTAGCTAAGTTGTCAATTTCAAAGCTTCTACCATCAATTTCTAAATCGAATGACGTAAGCCCTAACTGTTCATTTAGAAGAATTTTATTTAGCTGAATGTCTTTAAAAATCAATTCACCCTTATATGTTACTTGCTTGGATTGATTTAAATTTTTGAAATCTAAATCTAAATAAGCTTTACCCACTTCGGTATTCACATTTAAATCGGTAATTAAGTTGGCTTCATCAATCTTGGCGTAGCCTTCAAAATCCATTTCTCCAAATCGGTTAAGCGCATCGGGGATATTGTCTCCTATAACTCGGGGAAGTAAATTTGCTAAATCAATAAAATCTGTTTTGAGCTGGTCAAAGTTCCCTTCTAAGATAAAATTCTCTTCGCGGTCTAAAAGGTTTTTGATATTAAGTTGCTCGGCAATAAGTTTGGTTTTTCTCAATCCATTGAGCTTTAGATTATATAAATTGAAGTTATTTAAACTTCCTTTTAGGGCTGTTTGAAAGTTGATTTGTTCACCATATCCAAATTCGTTATAGAGTTTACTTAAATCTATGCTAGAAATATTTGCATCGGTAATTTTTGCATCAAAAAGTACGTGATTAGAGAAATCTGAAAAATCGTTTTTAGCGTAATTCATTTGAATATTACCACTAAAGTTAGAAACATCGGTTTGTAAATAGGTGCTTTCAAAATTCATTTGTGTGGGAGTGTACTTGAAGTTAGTTTTTAAGTCTTCAAGTACGTAGCCGTCTGCTGTAGTTCCTGTTAAATTTAATAATTGAAGTTCTACTTCACTACCTACAACGCTTAAGTCTTTTAGGTTAAAACTAAGTTGGTTCATTTCTACTAATTCGGGCACATCTTTTCTGAAATCTTTTACTACTAATCGGCTATCTGTAGCTAATAGGTAGTCTAAATGAAGTTGAAATTTCTTTCTTTTTCTAAGGGAATCTTTTGGCTTATTTTTGGGTAAATTTTTAATAAAGTAATCAAAGTTGTTTAATTTTTCACCTTCGTAATGAATAATTTTAAGCGTTAGGTTTTGAAATCTACCACCGCTTAAATTGAAATCATTTTCTAACACGTTTTTAATATTAAAAACCGAAGTTTGAAATTGATTGAAATTAATCAACGTATCTTGATGATGATCTTCCACATAAACGTTTTGCATTTTAAGTTGCCCATCTAAACCAAATTTAAGTTTTTCAATGTGGATATATATTCCTTTTTCTCTTTGAATTTTTTTTGTAAATTCTTGTGCAACAAAAGTTTGGACAGCAGGAATTGTAAAAACAACAAAGAATAAAAACAACAACAGAAAAAATCCTGCTATTCCTCTTAAAATGATATGAATAATTTTTTTAAGCATGGCTACTATCAACCCACAAAAATACAGTTTTAAAAGGATTCAATTTTAATTACTTCCTAAAATATTGATTTTTTGAAGCATTAGCTCAATACTTTCGTATATTTGAATTTCATTTTTAGGTTTTATCTTTTATGCGCAATAAAATTTTATTTTTTGTCTTATTTGTTTTTTGTAGTACATCCATCTGGGCAAATTTTATTTTGATTCCTATGGACTATGACACTCAAAAAAATCATTTAAAAGCTTACGGTATTACTTATTGGAGTTTAGAAAGAGACACAAAAGTACAATGGTTGCTTAATTTTAGAGGGGGAAGTTTTTTAATACCTGCATCAGAAAAATTAGAAAAGGAATGTAAAATTAGGGGTGTTACTTTTGAAAAAATCACTAATCAAGAAGCTGAATCTATCTTAAAAAAGATTCAAAGTCCTTCTAAAAATCAAGAGTCTGTCACCTTAGAAAAAGCACCTAAAATTGCTGTTTACACACCACAAGGAAACGAACCATGGGATGATGCGGTTACTTTAGTACTTACCTATGCAGAAATACCTTACGAAAAAATTTATGATGAAGAGGTTTTAAATGATGAATTAACCTTGTATGATTGGGTGCATCTTCATCATGAAGATTTTACTGGACAATATGGAAAATTTTATCGTGCTTACCGTGCCGCAAAATGGTATATTGAAGAAAAGAAAATAGCAGAACAACGCGCCCAAAAATTAGGATTTGATAAAGTTTCTGATGCCAAATTAGCAGTGGCTTTAAAAGTAAGAGATTACGTTATTGGCGGTGGCTTTATGTTTGCCATGTGTAGCGCTACAGATTCTTTTGATATTGCTTTAGCGGCAAAAGATGTAGATATTTGTGAGCCAATGTTTGACGGAGACCCTTCTTCACCTGGTTATCAAAATAAACTAGATTTTTCTCAAACCATGGCTTTTAAAGACTTTATCTTAGAGAAAGATCCTATGGTTTATGAGTACTCTTCAATTGATACTACTAATGATAGAAAAGTTCCTAAAGATAAAGATTACTTTACTTTAAATGAATACTCTGCAAAATGGGATCCTATTCCTTCAATGCTTAATCAAAACCACACAGCTATTGTTAAAGGTTTTATGGGACAAACTACTGCTTTTAATCCTAACCAAATTAAATCTAATGTTTTGATTTTAGGAAGCACTAGATTAAACGGAGAGGCAAAATACATTCATGGTATAAAAGGAAAAGGTTTTTTTACTTTTTATGGCGGACATGATCCTGAAGATTACCAGCATAGGGTAGGAGATCCACCAACCGAGTTGGAGTTGCACCCTAATTCGCCTGGATATCGACTCATCTTAAACAATATTTTGTTTCCCGCTGCAGAAAAAGAAAAGCAAAAAACATAAATTGGTCTTAGCTAGCTTACCTAAAACAAGTTTGCAGTTTTTGATGACAGGTAAAATTATTAGCGTAGTTTTTTGGATAAAAGCATTATCTAATCCTTAACAAGTGGTATTTTTGCACAAACTTAAATATCATGTACAAAAGTATAATTAGACCTCTACTCTTCAAGTTTGATCCAGAAGCAGTTCATCATTTTTCTTTTTTATCATTAAAATTTGTTTTTAAGTTTCCCTTTACAACTTCCTTTTTTAGGAAAAAATTTAAGGCAGATGATGAAAGTCTTACGCAAGAAGTGTTTGGGTTAAAATTTAAAAATCCAGTGGGTTTAGCAGCCGGTTTTGATAAAGATGCTAAATTGTACAAAGAACTAGATCATTTAGGTTTCGGCTTTATAGAAATAGGTACAGTAACTCCTGTAGGTCAACCAGGTAATCCTAAAAAACGATTGTTCAGGTTGAAAAAAGATCAAGCTATAATCAACCGAATGGGATTCAATAATGAAGGAGTTAAAGCCACTGCTGAACGCTTAAAGTCTAATCCAGGTATATTAATTGGAGGAAATATTGGTAAAAACAAAAACACTCCAAATAAAGATGCAGTAAGAGATTATGAAATTTGTTTTCATGAATTACACCCTTTTGTAGATTATTTTGTGGTTAATGTAAGTTCTCCAAATACTCCTAATTTAAGAGAATTACAAGATAAAGAGCCACTTACTAAACTTTTACTTCAATTAAAGCAACTCAATAACGAAAAAGAAATCCAGCGCCCTATTCTTCTTAAAATTGCTCCCGATTTAACTGATGAACAATTACTTGATATTATAGAAATTGTTGAAACAACAGGTATAGATGGACTTATAGCAACCAATACAACCATTTCAAGAGCTGGACTGGTATCTGAAGATAAAAATGAAGTAGGGGGCTTAAGTGGAAAACCTTTAACTAGAAGATCTACTGAAGTGATTAAGTTCATTAAGTCTAATTCTAAATCTAAATTTCCAATTATTGGTGTAGGAGGAATTCATAGTCCTGAAGATGCTATTGAAAAATTAGAAGCTGGAGCTTCTTTAATTCAATTATATACAGGATTTGTATATGAAGGGCCAAGTTTAATTCAGGAAATTAATCAAGCAATAAAAAACAAATTAAAATAGAAGATTTCTATTCTGTTTTTTTGAGTGCGTAAACACCAATGCCCAGTTAACAAGCTGTTTATGCCTCAATTCCGTTAAAAATAAAGTCCATTCAAAGGCATCTTGCTTTGTACATTTCTCTTTCAGTAAACAGTACTGATATCTAACGTTATACAAGCTTAGATTTAAGATTAATGTAATGAAGAACTGATTTTGTATTAATTTTTAAATCTTCAAAAAAAACATAGATTAATCAACTTCACTTGACTAGCTTTTAGTAATTTTGCCGGAATTTTAAAATCAAAATAAAATGTCAGGAAATAGAACATTTACAATGTTAAAGCCAGATGCTGTTGAAAAAGGACACATTGGTGCAATTTTAAATCAAATTACAGAGTCGGGCTTTAGAATTGTGGCTATGAAGCTTACACAAATGACTGAAGCTGATGCTAAGCAATTTTATGCTATTCATAGTGAACGTCCATTTTTTGGAGAGCTAGTAGAATACATGACTAGAGGTCCTATTGTTGCTGCTGTTTTGGAAAAAGAAAACGCAGTTGAAGATTTTAGAACATTGATTGGTGCAACCAATCCAGAAGATGCAGCAGAAGGAACAATTAGAAAAAAATATGCAGCTTCAATTGGAGAAAATGCAGTTCATGGAAGCGACAGTGATGAAAATGCAAGTATAGAAAGTGCTTTTCACTTCTCAGGAAGAGAGATGTTTTAAATCTAAACTTCTTTTTAAAGACCAAAAAAAGTAACTCAATAATTGAGTTACTTTTTTTATTTGTTCTAAATTTGGTTTATTATTTTTTAAGAATGAATAGGATTAACAACCATCAAAATGAAAAAAACAAAAGACTTGTTTAGTTGGAATAGTTTTACATTGAGCATGATTAAAAATAAAATGCTCATGCCTATTAAAGTTTTTGTTGCTTTTTGCCTTATGAAAGTTTATTTTCATGGGTATTCTGAGATGACAGAAAATGGACTTGCTTTTTTGATTGTGTTTTTTGTGATGTCTGGTTTCAATGTATTTACAGAAGATAGATATCTAATCAACTATCAACTATTGAATAATGTTTTTCTGTTCTCTTACAGAACCTCAATTTTTTCTACTAAGTAGGAAGAGAAACCGATTAAACAAAGTTTTATAACCTCTTATAGTTTTAAAACTCCTCCGTTTTTAGGTGAGTATTACAAAATCCAACTAAGCTATGTAAATGGTTTTGGAGAGCATAAAAAATTTCAATTTAAAATTTATGAACACAAGCAGTTGATTGATCTTCTACAAGAGTTGAATCAACTGACTATACCAGTTAGAAAAATTAGATTTTAAGAAGTGTTTTCACAAAAGGTATATGCTGTCTGAGCAAAAGTCACACCTGTTATTATTTGAAATTACTGTAAAAGAAAATAGCCTGTCCCGACCGTTTCGGGAA
>JAIUMH010000049.1 GCA_022565635.1 Flavobacteriaceae bacterium
AAGCCTGTGTATGCATAAGTTGTAGGGTCAAAAATTTGTTGTGCTTCTTTCACAAATAGACTCAAATCTTTGTAACGAGCAGAAAAATGGCCAAGCAGTAAATGTTTGGCCTTAGCTTTTTTAGCAATTAATGCGGCTTCTATTGCTGTAGAATGTCCTGTTTTATGTGCTAAATCTTCATGAGAGGCTGAGGCTAAAAAAGTAGATTCATGATAGAGTAAATTAGTGCTATGAATTAAAGGGATAAGTTTAGGGTTATAAGAAGTATCACTACAAAAAGAATAGGATTTAGGTGGATTTGGATCTTCGGTTACCCTATGAAAATCTATTTCTTCTCCTATTTCAGAAATAACATTTTTAGACTGTTTCAATTTATTAAAGTAAGCAGGACTAATTTTTAAATCGATAGCCTTTTGATAATTGAGCTTTCGTTCTCCTGGTTTTTCTTGAAAATGAAATCCATTGGTGTAAACTCTATGAATTAGTGGTAATGTTTTAACCGTAATTGAATGATCTTCAAAAATCACTTCAGATGTTGTGCTTGTTAATTCATTAAAATACAATTTGTAAGATAAAAATGAAGCACTAAGTTTCAATTGAATTTCTACAAATTCTTTTATTCCCTGTGGCCCATGAATACATAAATCTTCTTTTCTATTAAGCAAACCAAAAGTAGTTAACAAACCGAGCAGTCCAAAAACATGATCACCATGCAAATGAGATATAAAAATATGTCTGATTCTTGAAAATTTAATTTTTTGTTGGCGCAGTCTAACTTGAGTACCTTCACCGCAATCAATCAAAAACAAATGCCCTTTAACCTCAAGAACTTGTGCTGTGGGATGTGCATTTGACTTTGGACTTGCAGAATGACATCCAAGAATAGTTAATTGCATGATCTACCTGTTTATGTAGTTAATTTAATGTGCAAGTTGCTTATCAACAAATAGTTGATGTATTCACTTTGTTTGAAAAATATTCTTTAAAAATTTTATACCATTCAACTAGACAAGCAGTAGTTAAAAACCTAAATCTCTTTCAAGTTCTTCCATATTCACCATATCTTCAGCTTCAATTAAAGTAGGAACAACATTTAATTCTTCAGGAACATCATCAATATTAATGGTATCATTAACAATAACAAAGGATTTTTTGTGAGAGCGGTGATGGTTTGAAATGTCTAAATAAGCTAATAGCTCTTCTAGTTTCAATTGGCCATACTTCAGCAAATCGATGACTAGGTTATCATTTTCAAATTGATGATGAATGCTCCCAATAAAGTCAGCAAACTTTTTAGCATCATCTTTTTCATCTCTTAGTAGAATATATTTTTCTTTTTTTTCGCTAATCATAATTTTTAATTTTTGAAGCTAATAAATATAAAACAGCCATTCTTATAGCCACTCCGTTTTCCACCTGATTGAGAATAATGGATTGGTTAGAGTCAGCAACATCACTGGTAATTTCTACACCTCTATTAATTGGACCAGGATGCATAATGGTTATTTCTTTGTTCAGTTTTTGTAGTCTTTCAAGATTAAGACCATATTGTTTTACATACTCTCTTGTACTTGGAAAATAAGAAACCTCCATACGTTCATTTTGAACCCGCAACATATTAGCTACATCACACCAAGCCAGTGCTTTATCAAGATTAGGCTCTACTTTTACTCCTAATTTTTCAATGTGTTTTGGCATAAGTGTTAAAGGCCCACAAACCTTTACTTCTGCACCTAACTTTTGGAGAGCAAATAGATTGCTTAAAGCTACCCTAGAATGGAGAATATCTCCTACTATCACAACCTTTTTCCCTGCAACTTCGCCAAGCTTTTCACGAATTGAATACGCGTCTAAAAGTGCCTGAGTTGGATGCTCATGAGCGCCATCTCCGGCATTTACAATAGAAGCGCTAACATTTTTAGACAAGAAAATTCCAGCTCCTGGATTGGGATGGCGCATTACAACTAAGTCAACTTTCATAGATAAGATGTTATTTACTGTATCTACCAAAGTTTCACCTTTTTTTACAGATGAAGAGGAAGCTGAAAAATTGACTACATCTGCACTTAATCTTTTTTCTGCTAATTCAAATGAAAGCCTTGTACGTGTTGAGTTTTCAAAAAATAAGTTAGCAATAGTAACATCTCTTAATGAAGGGACTTTTTTTATAGGTCTATTAATCACTTCTTTAAAATGGTCTGCAGTTTCAAAAATTAATTGAATATCTGCTTCAGTTATGTATTTTATGCCTAATAAATGATTTACGCTAAGTTCTTTCATCTTATTCATCAATCAAAATTACAGAATTATCTTTATTATCTTCAGACCAATTTACTTTTACTTTTTCTTCATTTATAACATCCACATGTTTACCAACATAGTCTGGTTGAATAGGTAAATGTCTGCTAAACCTTCGGTCAATTAAACAAAGAAGTTCTACTTCAGAAGGGCGTCCAAAAGACTGTATTGCAGTTAAAGCAGAACGAATACTTCTTCCTGTGTACAAAACATCATCTACAAAGACCACACGCTTATTCTCAACAACAAACTGTATTTCTGTAGTGTTCGCTTCAAGAACTTTGTTAGATCGTCTAAAGTCGTCTCTGTAAAAAGTAATATCTAGTTTACCAAATTTAAGATTTGTAAGCTGGTAATCCTTTTCTAGAATATCAACCAAACGTATCGCTAAATCAACACCTCTTGGTTGTAAACCAATAATAACTGTATCTTCAAAGGTGTGGTGATTTTCTACTAACTGACATGCCAAACGTTTCAGAGTAACGTTTAATTCTGTGGTATTGAGAAGTTGCTTCTGACTCATAAGTAATGATTTCAGAAAACAAAAATACTTAAATAATGTAAGTAAAGCCTCATTTCAAAAAATGAAATTTTAATAATCTATCAAATTCTTCGTTTAAAAGAATGAGATACTTATTTTTGTGGAAATTAAAAAGATTTAAAATGATAAATAAAATTGGATTTTTTGCATTCGTATTCGTATTAATTTCATGTGGAAGCAATGATGAAATTAAAATTATTGGGAATGTAGAAGGGATTGAAGACGGAACAAAAGTGTATCGCTCTACTATGGGAGAACAAAACAACGCCGTTCCTCAAGATACAGTAGAATTAAAAAATGGAAAATTTGAATTCAATCTAAAAGATTCTTCTCCTCAAGAATTAGGTGTGATTAGACTTGATGATGTAAACGGTAATGTCTTTTATATTTATGAAGACCAAAACATTGAAATGAAAATTTACCCAGATAGCCTTAATACCTCTGAAATTAATGCTGGAAAAAACAATGAGTTAATGCAGGAGTACTTAGCTTTAATGGGAGATTACCGCCAAAATATGCTAGGTTATCAAAATCAATTAAGAGCGGCAACTGTAAAAGAAAACAGGTCTGAAGTTGGTGCCGTAAGAAAAGAAATGAAGGCTTATGAAAATAAGCAAATGAAATCAATTAAAGAATTTGCAGATCAAAACCCAGAATCTATTGTTGGAATGATTGTTTACTCTGACCTACTGAATCAGAAAAAAGTAAATAATAAAGAATTAAAAGAGTTTTACGATAATTCTTCCAATGAAGTGAAAGAGCATGTTATGGGTAAAATGATGAAAAACAAAATAGCTCAATTTAACGCTACGGATATTGGTGCTGTTGCTCCGGATTTTAAAGGACCTACGCCAGATGGTGAAGAGTTACAATTGCATCAATCATTACAAAAACTTACCTTAGTTGACTTTTGGGCTTCTTGGTGTAAACCTTGTAGAATGGAAAATCCGAATATTGTTAGTATTTATAATGATTATAAAGACCAAGGATTTCATGTAATTGGGGTTTCTTTAGATAGACAAAATCAAGAACAAAAATGGATTGAAGCTATAGAAAAAGATCAATTAAATTGGGATCATGTATCTCATTTAAAATTTTGGAAAGAGCCTATTGCTGTTCAATATGGAGTAAGATCAATACCACAAGCTTACCTTTTAGACGAAGACGGAGTAATTATTGCTAAAAACCTAAGAGGTAATCAATTAAGACAAAAAGTAGCTGAATATTTGGAAGAAAACCAATAATTTAGAAAAGCTTTTTAAACTCATGTTTAAATCAGTTGATCCATTTGTGTCAACTGATTTTTTATTTTAATAAAACATTTAGTCAATCAGTTAAAAGAATCACAAACTGAAAAATCATAGTAGGAAGAATAGAAACTTGGATGTTTTATGTATGTAAAACCTAATATTAATACTATGAAAATTTTTAAAAATTTATTTCTTTTGACGATTTTGAGCTTTGGAATTATTTCCTGCTCAAGTGATGACGATTCTAGCACACCTCCCGTTGACCAAACACCAACTGTTGTTGAAGCAGCGCAAGGGGCTGGATTAACTATTTTATTAGATGCTGTTGGTGCTGTAGATGGATTAGACACTGCGCTTTTAACAGCCGATGCTATTACTGTATTTGCACCTACCAACCAAGCTTTTGAAAATGCTTTAGAGGCGTTTGGAGCTGAAAATTTAGACGAATTAGTTGCCGCTATTGGCGGAACTGCTAATTTGGAAACGGTACTTGGTTTCCACGTTGTACCCGCAGTAGCTTTTTCTACAGATTTAGCAGAAGGAGATCAAATGTTTGAAACTTTATCTGGTCAAGAAATTACTGTAACTCTTGCTGAAGGAAATGTAACGGTTACAGACGCAAACGAAAATGTTGCAAATGTAATTCAGGCTGATGTTGAGGTTCAAAATGGTGTTGTACATGTTATTGATGAAGTATTATTACCAGAATTAGACATGGAATTACCTAATTTAGTTGAAGCTGCTGAAGCCGCTGGACTTACAACTTTACTACAAGCAGTAACTGCAGTAGATGGATTGGCAGATGCATTACTTGATGCAGAAGCAATCACTGTATTTGCTCCTACTAATGAAGCTTTTGATAATGCACTTGAGGCATTTAACGCTAACAACTTAAATGAGTTAGTTGAAGCAATTGGAGGTGTTGAAGCCTTAGAAAATGTGTTAGGATTTCATGTTGTTCCCACGGTAGCTTTTAAAGCCGATTTAGCCGAAGGTGAACAAACTGTGCCTACCCTATCAGGTACAGAACTTACAGTAACAAAAAATGGTACATCCGTTAGTGTAACAGATGTGAATGGAAGTACTTTTAATGTGGTACAAGCTGATGTAGCCATTGAAAATGGAGTTGTACACGTAATTGATGGAGTATTATTACCAATTGAGATTGAGGAATTGCCAAATCTAGTTGAGGCAGCAACTGAAGCTGGCTTAACCACATTATTAGATGCTGTAACTGCTGTAGATGGATTAGCAGACGCTTTACTTGATGCAGAAGCTATCACCGTGTTTGCTCCTACCAATGAAGCTTTTGGTGACGCTTTAGAAGTATTTGATGCAGCCGACTTAAATGAACTTGTTGAAGCTGTTGGAGGTATTGAAAACTTAGAAACTGTTTTAGGCTTTCACGTAGTCCCAGCTGTGGCTTTTGTAGAAGATTTAAATGAAGGTGATCAGGTATTCACTACATTATCTGGACAAGATTTAACTGTTACTAGAAATGGAGAGAATGTAAGTGTAACAGACGTGAATGGTAATATGGCCAATGTGGTTGCTGCAGATGTTGCCATTGAAAATGGTGTTGTGCACGTAATTGATGCTGTTTTATTACCTGAATTACCAGAAGAAGAGTTGCCAAATTTAGTTGAAGCAGCTACTGAAGCTGGGTTAACAACCTTATTAGACGCTGTGACTGCTGTAGATGGATTAGCAGACACTTTACTTGATGCTGAGGCCATCACTGTATTTGCTCCTACTAATGAAGCTTTTGGTGACGCTTTAGAAGCATTTGATGCAGATAATCTTGACGAACTTGTTACAGCTATTGGAGGAATAGATAACTTAGAAACTGTTTTAGGTTTCCATGTGGTTCCTGTTGTAGCATTTGCAGATGATTTAGCAGAGGGTTCTCAAACCGTACCAACTTTGGCTGGACAAGACTTGGAAATCACTAAAAATAACGGAAACGTAAGTGTAACAGATGTTGACGGCAATACATTTAATGTAATTGCAGCAGATGTTGCTATTGAAAATGGAGTTGTACATGTTATTGATGGTGTATTGCTTCCTAGTTTAGATTAATTAAGTTGATTGTTGATTATTAAATCGCCCTTGAACCATCAGGGGCGGTTTTTTTTTTAAAAAAAACACCTAAAAGTGGTCTAGCAAATTGGGGGTACTGTAATTAGTTCAACAAATCTAACAGGAAATTAATTTCTGTAAAAAATTTAGTCAAACGCATTTATGCATAAAAGTGAAGAAAACGAACAATAAAATAAAGAATGTACCTCAATTAAAATTGAAAACCTCACAATAAACATTAAAAAGAGAGTACTCCCCAAAAATAATTGTTGACCCCTTTAAATTACACTCCCTTACACTCTCATTGAGTTTATTTATTTTCCTTTTACACCCTTCATCTCATTTTATTGTTTTAAAATTCTATCAAGACGCAAATTAATCATGGCGTTATCTATTAAGGCATTTATGATTAATTTGGTTGGTTTGACAATCAAATTATTGCATAGTCTTTTTCATATTTTACCTAAACCTAACCCAAGCTTTATATTTAACTAACTTAAACAACTATAATTTTAATCATTTTTGCCCTATTAATTAATGAATTTGGCTTTTCATTTAATTAAGGCAACCTCATTTTTGAGTGAGGTTGTTTTTTTTAAAAATAATAAAGACTGACTAAAAATCATATACTAAACTCACACTACCAAAATAATTTCTAGGCAATCCAGGGTAGAAAAATCGAGGCTCTGCTCCTCCAAAACCAACAGCATTAGGCAAAACGCTAGCAACATAATTTTCATCCAATAAATTATTTACTCCAAAACTAAATAAAGCTTTCAACTGTGCATGAATAGCCCATTGATAATCTAATTTAAGATTAATTAATTGGTAAGAAGGAGCATATAAAGTATTAGCATCATTAACCGGAGTGCTTCCCACATAATTCCAATTAGAAAAAAAGCGCCAATTTTGAAAAATCACAGCATCAACACCTAAATTTACCTGTTGACCTGGTATACCTGTAAGCTCGTTACCAGAAAAATCTTCTTCCTGATCTACAAAATCACGGAATTTAAAAAAATTGAAACTACCAGAAAAATAGGGTTCTATGTAAAGGTTTTGTGTAATTGCTAAGTAAGATTTTAGCATTACTTCAATCCCATCGTGTCTTGTCTGTCCAGCATTCCTACCAACAAATCGATCTTCTTCTACTCGTTCAGCAACAATTAAATTAGAAACATCCATTCTATAAACATTAATTTCTGAAGTTAATTGATTGTTGAACCAATTTGATTTCCATGCTAGTTCATAATTCCACCCCTTTTCGGGTCTTAATTCAGTATTAAATAGTCCGTCTTCTGTAAGACTTTCTGCTACAGTAGGAACAGAAAAACCTTTACTAATAGATGCTTGTAAACTATGGTTTGAATTTAATAAATAGCTTAGTCCGGTCTTTGGCAAAAATTGAGTACCGTATGAAAAACTACCAGAAGTATCTATTCCATCGTTTAGAAACAAATCTGTTAATTGATATTGAGTAGTATTTACAGCAAAACCTACATCCAAATACCATTTTGGATGCAATTCATAGTTTGCTTCAACAAAATAATCAATATAGAATCGTTCTTGATCAAAGTTGGTTAATAAATCACCCCGCACACTTCCCAAGCCTTCAAAATCTTGGTATAAATTTTCAAAAGTAGCTGTAGAATAAAACTCTTTCATGAACTCAGTTCCAAATTGAAGTTTTAAATCTTTATCTAAAACCTTGAACTCAACATCAAAAACACTGCGCATTCCAAATGAAAAATTAGCCTCAGTCAAAATATCAAAAGGGCGTGGTTCATTACTGTCTCTAAAATTAGCAAAAACAGATGTTGAATTTTTAAAACTTTCACTAAATTGGTGGGTTAGATTAGTTCCTAAAACAAAACGATCATATGCCTCAAAGCCTTGGGCCTCTAACCAATTAGTAGGGGCTATTTCTGGACTATTTTGAAAATCTGTTGGTGTAATTGAACTAGGAATAAAGGCTTTTAATCGTGTATAAATTCCTAAAAAATTGAAGCTTGTTTTTTCAGTACTTACAACCGAAGCCTTAAAATTGATTGATTCTCTATCATAAGCACTGTTTTGCCTAAAACCATCTAACTGCATATTTGAATAACTCACTAGGTAATTGGCATTGCCATCTTCAATATTAGCTAAAGCATTAAAACGTTGAAGCCCAAAACTTCCTTGTGTATAATTAATTTTAGTTTGATTATCATTTTTTCCTAAAGTTTGTTTGTGTTTAAGTTGAAGAACACCTCCAAGTCCACTTCCGTAAATAGTAGAGTTAGGCCCTTTAATAATTTTTAATTCTGCTAGATTTTCTAAATCAATATCTTCAAAAATACTTTCACCGTTTCCAAAAGTAAGAGGGATATCATCTATATAAACCTTTAAACGATTGGTAGAGAATTGTGACCTAGCTCCAATTCCTCTTATGGTAATTCGATTTGTATTGAAATTTCCTTGTTGCATATACACTCCAGGAACTCGATTTAAGACTGGAGTTAACAGTACATTATTATCTCTATTAATTTCCTTTTCACTTACAAAAATTACAGGCGAAGTGTGCTTCTTGGCATCCACCTTCAATTTTGTGTTAACTTTTACAGGCTTTAAAGAGGTTGTATCGTTTTGCGAAAAAACTGATTGAAAACAAAAAAGAAATAGCGTGAACTTAAAAAACCGAATTTTCATTTTTAACTACAAAAAAAAAAGCTTCAGGAGGAACTGAAGCTTTTTTTCAGATAAAAATAACTTTTATTGTTTAATTATTTTTCTAGTTGTTTTACCAAAACTAGTGTTTAATTCTAATAGATAGTTTCCAGAAGCATATGCACTCATATCTAAAACCCCGTCAACTAAGCTAACTGGTAATCGTTTACCATTTAAATCAATGAGATGGGTTGATTTGATTTGCATATCTGAAGGAACATCTACAGACAACTGATTTTTTACTGGATTGGGGTAAATTTCTATCTGTGAAAATTTTTCTTTTTGAATTGACATGGTTTCTTGTCCTGTCACATTAATTATAATATGTTGTGGGTTACTAGAAATGATGTTGAGGTCAATATAGTTATCTACACCACAAGCTGGAGCTTTAATCCAGGCATGGTGTATTTCTCCTTCATCGTTTCTACCGAAAGTAAACAACTTAAAATCAGCAATTTCAGTAGCTCCTGTTTCTGAAGCATGTTGGTTTTCAGGTACATCAACTTCTACAACTAAAGATTTCCCAGCTGGTATTAATGCATTCCAACCACCAACAACCAAAACAGTGTTATTTGCAAATTCAAAAAATGTAACATCTTTTGATTCAACAAGTGTCAATTCATTTTCAGAATCCGATAAATCTCTACTATCTGCGTAATATAGGTTTATTGTCCCTACAATATCGCTCCCATTTCTAACGCCAATTTCTACAGAACTTACAATAAAATCTTCATCAATATTATGATCTCCGGTTAAATCAAACGATCGTGCAAAAATATTGTTTTCAAAATCTCCATAAAATTCATCGTTCTCATCCAAGAACCAGCAAATAGCTGACCCGCCAGTAATATCATTAGAATTTACGTTTTGAGTAAAAGTCACATTAGATTGTTGTGAAAAAGTTAACAACGTAATTAATAAAAAGCAAGGTATTAGGTATTTTTTTTTCATAATTTTACTTTTGTATAGATAAACAAAAATAAACAAAAAACTAAAATGCCACACCTTTTAAAATTATTTTTATTCACTTTTATCCTAACTCTTTTTCAATTTTCTGTTAAAGCCCAATTAAACAGAGATTTCAATCAAGCTCACCTCAATCAAACTGCTACTTATCATGAGTTTATTGCTTTTTTAGAGGATGTGACAAATAGGAACAAACACTTTGAAATGAATACTTTTGGAAGAACAGACAGCGGGTATCCGTTGCATGTTATTAGCTTAATTCCTCAAGAAGAAACCAAAATACGTTTGTTAATCAATAACAATATTCACCCAGGTGAAAGCGATGGAATAGAAGCTACTATAAAATTAATTCAAGATTTTGTCGGAGGTAAAGTTGAAGTTCCAAAGCATACACAAATTTACATTGTAGCTTGTTACAATATTGGAGGTATGCTAAATAGGAATTCAACCACACGCGTTAATCAAAACGGACCAGATGCTTATGGGTTTAGGGGAAATGCAAGAAATTTTGACTTAAATCGTGATTTTATAAAAGCTGATACAAAAAACACATTTGCTTTTTATGAATTATTCCACACCATTGATCCTGATGTATTTATAGATAATCATGTTAGTAATGGAGCGGATTATCAATACACTTTAACCTATTTATTTAGTCAACATAATAAGCTAGGTGGACCACTAGCCGATTACCAAGAAAGCCATTTTATTCCACAACTCACCAACCAACTTATAAAAAAGAACATACCTTCTACACCCTACGTAAATGTGTTTAATCAACCCCCTAACCATGGTTTTTCTCAATTTTTAGACACTCCAAGATACTCTAGTGGGTTTACTTCTTTATGGAATAATATTAGCTTTATGATTGAAACACATATGCTAAAAAACTATCAAGAACGCGTTGAAGTGACTTATCAAACATTATTAGAAAGTATATTGTTTTTAGAAGAAGAGCATCAAGTAGTTAAGCAGAAAAGGAAAGCCCAGGAAGAGTTTTGGACCAATCAAAGCCACTACCCTATTGGTTGGAAATTAGATTCTACGGAAATAAAAAATTTCAATTTTAAAGGTTTTCATCACAGTTATGAAAAAAGTGAAGTTACAGGATTAAAGAGGTTAAAATACCATAGGAATCAACCTCAAGAGTTCAATATAAATTATTTAGACACTTACCAACCAAGTAAAAAAATTGAGATTCCATCCTATTACATCATTCCTAAAGCTTGGGAAGAAGTGATTGATAGGCTCGAGGCGAATCATATCCAAATGTTTAGAGTAACTTCAGATAGTATTACAGAAATTACGCAGACTAAAATAGAAAATTATGAAACTTTAAATACACCCTACGAAGGTCACTACTTGCACTACAATACCAAAACTTCAGAAAAAAATAAGGAAATCAAACTAAATGAAGGTGATGTTCTAGTACCCACAAAACAAAAAGGAATAAAATACCTCATAGAAACCTTAGAACCTGAAGCTGTAGATTCGTTTTTTAATTGGAATTTTTTTGATAGCATTTTACAAAGAAAAGAAGGCTTCTCTCCTTATGTTTTTGAAGAAAAAGCATTAGAGATATTACAATCTAATTCTGATTTGAAAAAGAGATTTCAGATGCTTAAAAAAAATGACAAGGAATTTGCCAACAGCGCATACGCACAATTAAATTGGATTTATGAGGCTTCAGGTATTCAAGAGAAAGAATACATGACGTATCCCATTTTTAAGATTTACTAGTCTGATAAATTGAAAATAATTCTTTGATATTTGCGTATGTATTAGATAGGGCTTTTTCAGCTTTTTTAGGAGATTTCCATTTTACCTTAGTAATGCCTTCTTCTAACTGAGGTTGCAGTGTTTTTTTTGAATTGGAACACATTTCAAACCAAAAGGTCTCCTTTAGCCTATATTTTCCTTTTCTTTTCATGATGTGATAGGTAACTGTAAGAAATTTCTCAATCTGAACTTGATCAATTCCAGTTTCTTCCATCACTTCTCTAACGGCACATTCTTCCATTGTTTCTCTTCTTTTTTTACCTCCTTTTGGTAAATCCCAACGGTCGTTTCTATAAATAAAAAGAATTTCATTAGCTTCATTAATTACCAAACCACCTCCTGCAGAAATAGTTTTTATTTTTTTCTTTAAATGTTTAAGTAATTTCTCTTCTTTTTTGTGAAAAAGATTGACATAAAAAAATTGGCCTTTTTTAACATCCTTGATTAATGATTTGATTTTCACTTTCTTGATGGGTATATTTACGTATCCTTCTCCATAATTTTCCTCAGTAGATAAAATGATGGGGATGTCGTTAAGAAAAACTTTGTACATTTGCACTTATGATTTTAGATGAACAAACCGCCAAAAAAACAGCTGAATTATTATTGCAAATTAAAGCAATAAAGTTGAATCCACAAACACCTTTTACATGGGCTAGTGGTTGGAAATCGCCAATATATTGCGACAACCGAATTATTCTCTCCTATCCTAGTATTAGAAACTATGTAGCTAATGAAATGGCTAAAGGAATTGAAGCCAAATGGGGAAAACCCGATGTAATTGCGGGAGTAGCCACAGGAGCTATAGGAATTGGTGCTTTGGTGGCTGATGTATTAGGGCTTCCATTTGTATATGTAAGACCAGAACCTAAAAAACACGGTAGAAAAAACCAAATTGAAGGTCATTTAGAACAACACCAAAATGTAGTGGTTGTTGAGGACCTAATCAGTACCGGTAAAAGCAGTATTAATGCTGTAAATGCATTAAAAACTGAAGCAAATGCAAGAATTAAAGGTATGTTTTCTATTTTTACTTATGGATTTACAACATCACAGGAAAACCTTGAAGATGCCCAGATTGATTTTGTAAGCTTAAGTGATTACGAGCACTTAATTCAACAAGCATTTGAAACCAACTATTTAAACAACAAAGAGTTGAACACCCTTAAAGATTGGCGTTTAGATCCTGCCAATTGGAAAAATTAACAAAAACAAATAAACCATGCGTTTAGAAAGCCCAGAAGTAGAAATTAGCAAAAGTCAAAAAGAAATTTTTGACTTTTTAGCAAGTGTAGAAAATTTTGAAAAAATAATGCCAGAAAGCATTGAAAAATTTGAACTTTTAGATGAAGAAAGTTTTCTTTTTCAATTAAAAGGTATGCCCGTGCTTAAGCTTCAACTGAAAGAAAAATCTGATTTTTCTCAACTGGTTTTAGGGGCTAAAAGTGAAAAGTTGCCTTTTACTTTAACAGCAAACATCAATGAAATTGAAGCTAATTCGTCAAAATTTCAGTTGGTATTTGAAGGTGAATTTAATGCTATGATGAGTATGATGATTAAATCACCGATTAAAAAATTCATCCACACGCTTTCAGAAAACATTCAGAAAATTTAATACGCTAACATCTTTCACAAGTTCAAAAAACAGGTTATTCAACCTGTTTTTTTTGCATTAATAAATCATTTTGATTTCTTTTACATCAAAGTCTTTTGTTACCTGATCCTCAAATTCAATTGCTAATCTACCATTAGGTTGTACCTGTTGAATAATCCCCGGCAAAACCTTCCCTTCATATTGAAACATTGATGTTTTCTTGTAACGATACAGATTTTGATGATATTTTTCGAGCAAATTACTTAAAGTTAGTTCATGTATTTGAACTTCAAAGTCATCAAACTTAGTTGTAATTTTAGAAAATATATCTTCCAAAGAGAAATCATTTTGAAAAATAGTTTTTAAAGATCCCGCTTGAGGAAAACCTTCAAAATTTGTTTGATTAACGTTAATCCCTATGCCTACAATACTTCTTTTTATTAGGTTAGATTGAAAGCTATTTTCAATTAATATTCCGCCTACTTTTTTATTGGCTAAAATCAAATCGTTAGGCCACTTGAACTGAAGTTTAGAAAACCCTAACTCCGTAAAAACTTCATAGAGCTTCAAAGTGGTTAATAAATTGATTTTAAAAGCCTTATCAACAGATAGGTTGAGGTTTGGAAACAGAAAAGAAAAGGTTAGATTTTGATGAGCTTGTGTAGCCCATTTGGCTCCAAGTTGTCCTTTACCATTGGTTTGATGCTCGGCAATTAAACAAAGCGGGATGCTAGACGGTAGGTGAAAAAAATAATCTTTAATTTGATTATTTGTTGATGTGCATTTTTTAATTCTAATAATTTTCAAATTGCTTGTATTTACAAGATAAATCTTTTGTTAACGAACCCTATTATACAACAAAAAAACATAACTTTGCAACAAAATTAATAAATAATATAGGCATTGAATAAAAAAAATACTGATCAACTAATAACCCAAGTAATCAAGGGCATTGAAGAGGTAAAAGGAGAAAATATTACAATTTTAGACCTTAGAAAATTAGAGAACACTATTTCAGATTACTTCATAATTTGTAGTGGTAGCTCAAACACTCAAGTTGATGCTATTACTAATTCTATAAGAAAAACTGCAAGCAAAGCACTTCAGGATAAACCATTTAGCGTAGAGGGTACCGCAAATTCTGAATGGATTATTATGGATTATATTAATTTAGTTGTTCATGTTTTTCAAAAGCACGTTAGAGAACACTATGCTATTGAAGAATTATGGGGTGATGCGGATATCACAAATGTACCTACAAATTACTAATTGAACACATTATAGATGAATTCAAAGAAAAACAATACAAGTAAAAACAACAAGAAAAGACCTACTGGGCCACAAAAACCAAAATTTAATTCTTGGTGGATATACATTGGTATTATAGCCATTTTTTTAGCTGTACAGCTTTTTGGAGGTGGTGGATTTAGTAAAATTCAAGAAACAAGTCCAAGTGAGTTCGAAAGTTTTTTAAAAAATGGAGACATTGAACGCGTTGTAATTATCAAAAACAACCGAGTTGCTGAAGTTTATTTAACCCCAGAAGCAAGAGATCAACCTCAACATGAAAGAGTAAGAGAAAATGAAGTTTTTCCTTCTCCTAATACACCACATTATGAGTTTGAATTCGGAGACTTGCAAAATTTTGAAAACAAAGTAAATACAACCATTAAGGAAAATAATCTAGACACAAAAGTTTCCTTTGATACAAGAACTAATGTGTGGGGTGACATCTTAATTGGACTACTCCCTTTTGTGTTAATTATTGGTATATGGATTTTCATTATGAGAAGAATGTCTGGTGGAGCTGGTGGCGGAGCTGGTGGACAAATCTTTAATATTGGAAAATCAAAAGCTAAGCTATTTGATGAAAAAACGGATGTAAAAACCTCCTTTAAAGATGTAGCCGGATTAGAAGGAGCAAAAGATGAGGTGCAGGAAATAGTTGATTTTCTTAAAAAACCTGATAAGTACACAAACTTAGGAGGAAAAATACCCAAAGGAGCCATTTTGGTAGGTCCTCCAGGTACTGGTAAAACTTTATTAGCTAAGGCAGTTGCAGGAGAAGCGGGAGTTCCTTTCTTTTCACTTTCTGGTTCTGATTTTGTTGAAATGTTTGTTGGTGTTGGTGCTTCTCGAGTAAGGGATTTGTTTAAGCAAGCAAAAGACAAATCACCATCCATTATCTTTATTGATGAAATTGATGCTATTGGTAGAGCGCGTGGTAAAAATAATTTTTCTGGTTCTAATGATGAACGCGAAAATACACTTAACCAACTCTTAACTGAAATGGATGGCTTTGGTAGCAAAACCAATGTAATTGTTTTGGCCGCTACCAACCGTGCAGATGTTCTAGATAAAGCATTGGTAAGAGCAGGTAGATTTGATAGACAAATTTACGTTGATTTACCAGATTTAAATGAACGCAAAGAAATTTTTGAAGTTCATTTAAAACCCTTGAAAAAAATAGACAATGAATTAGACACCGACTTCCTTGCCAAACAAACTCCAGGATTCTCTGGTGCAGATATTGCCAATGTTTGTAACGAAGCAGCATTGATTGCAGCACGAAACGATCATAAGGCTGTTGGTAAACAAGATTTCTTAGACGCTGTAGATCGAATTATTGGTGGTTTAGAAAAGAAAAACAAAATCATGACCATTGATGAGAAAAAAGCAATTGCTTATCATGAAGCAGGTCATGCCACCGTAAGTTGGTTGTTAGAATACGCCGCTCCATTAGTAAAAGTAACCATAGTTCCAAGAGGTCAATCCCTAGGAGCTGCTTGGTATCTTCCTGAAGAAAGATTGATTGTAAGAACTGAGCAAATGTTAGATGAAATGTGCGCTACTATGGGGGGTAGAGCCGCAGAAAAAGTGATTTTTGACAAAATTTCTACAGGTGCGCTAAGTGATTTAGAAAAAGTAACTAAGCAAGCCAAAGCAATGGTTACCATCTACGGATTAAATGACAAAGTAGGAAATCTTACTTACTACGATTCGCAAGGACAAGAACCAAACTTCACTAAGCCTTACAGTGAAAAAACATCAGAATTAATTGATCAAGAAATTTCTAAAATAATTGAAGAACAATATCAACGTGCTATTCAATTACTTGAAGAAAACAAAGATAAGTTAACCCAATTAGCAGATATCCTACTAGAAAAAGAAGTCATTTTCAAAGATGATATGGAGAAAATCTTTGGCAAAAGACCATTTAAAAAGAAAGAAATGGTTGACAATAAAAAAAATAAAGCCAAAAGAGAAACCAACTCCAATGGAACTAGTGAAAATAGTGGGACAAAAAAAGAGCAATCTGATGGAGTAAAATCTGAAGATTCTAACAAAGAAGAAGAAAATTCAACTCAGAACGAGACAAACAAAGCTACAGAAGATTAAATTTATCAAACATAAAATGGGTTTTCTATCAAATTATATTACTTAATAGAAAACCCATTTCTTTTACTACAATATTCTAGTAAGTTTCCAATTGCCAACTATTTTACCAAATGAATAGATTAGTTCAGTCCAATTGCTTCATCAAATTACTTTTATTTTACTCAATGTAATCCTGAACTAATAGAAAAATTTGAAGACTACAAAATAAAGTATTAAACTAGTAATTAGAAACTTACTATCAATAGTAAAAGATCAAAAAAACAGAAATAGAATATTTGATGGTTGATTTTTTTGGTATTATATTGTTTTCATAAACAAAAATTGAAGTTTTTTAACTAATTTTGTATGTAAAATTTATTCAACAATTTAATTTTATTATTTTTGAATATAAAAAACCCCTATTGCGCAAATGAATTTTTTAAAACGTCTTTTTGGCATAACTGAAAGTAAAGATACTGGTAAACCCAATAAAGACCCTGATTTAAGTAAATTCACTCCTGAGCAAAAGCTTCCAATTGATGAAATGTTTACCAAGAACTTTACTAAAAACGGTGGAAAGTTTCTCTATTGTGAAGATGAAAATGAGTTACAGCAATCTTATCAGGAAATTTTAAAAGAGAATGATTGGATAGAAGATGAAGTTTACTGTTATAGCAAAAGCTTACAAAAAAGATTTAAAATTGCTGATAGCATGATAGAAAATTCTAAAAATGCTACTTGTTTTATCTCTACATGTGAGTATTTAATTGCTAATACAGGTGCTTTATTAGTAACCTCTAATCAAATAGGTGAAAAAAAACTAAACGAATTACCTTATAACTTCATTATCTTAGCTACTACTAGCCAACTGCTCGAAACTATTGGTGAGGGATTACAGTTAATTAAACAAAAGAACAAAAAACGCATACCTTCTAATATTACCACACTTAAAAATTTTAAAGTTGAAAAAAATGGACAAGAAGATTTCATGACTTATGGAAGTCCATGTAAAAACTTATATTTGCTTCTTTTAGAAGATTTATAACATGAAGGAGCTCATTAAAAGGTCTATTACAGGACTTATATATATATTTTTAATCATTGCCTCAGCCTTATTAGGAAAAGAAGCTTTACATAGTGTTTTCCTTTTTTTTGGGATGGTTTGCCTTTATGAGGTTCAAAAACTCCTTAATTATAAAACCATTCTTAGTTATATAATTCTCTTAGCATTAATCTTGCTTAATCTAACTACTTCTGTGATTCAAGAGTATTTTATATTCTTAATACCAATTTTTATAGTAGTTGGTGTTATATTGATCAACAACCTATTTTCCAATAAAAAAAGTTCAATTAATGTAAACAAACATCTTGTCATTAATTTTTACATTATACCCGCTTTTGTATTGTTGCCCAACCTGCCAGATTTCTCTAATCAAAGTACCTCAATAGGCCAACCAGAACCACTTATTTTAATCGGTTTTTTCTTGTTGGTATGGTGCAACGACTCATTTGCTTACGTCTTTGGTAAAAACTTTGGGAAAAACAAACTGTTTGAGCGTATTTCACCAAAAAAAACAATTGAAGGATTTATTGGAGGTGCTTTAATGTGCATAATTTCAGGCTTTGTTTTTTTTAAAATTACAGGTGTTTTAAACTGGTACACTTGGTTTGGAATGGCTGTTTTAGTAAGTGTTTTTGGGACAATAGGAGATTTAGTTCAATCTAAATTTAAAAGAATTGCCCAAGTAAAAGATAGTGGAAATATTATTCCCGGTCACGGAGGAATTTTTGACAGGATGGATAGTACAATTTTTTCCATTACATTTGTATATGCATTTTTAATAATTTTAAACT